>JAGWTI010000120.1 GCA_028876065.1 Nitrospirota bacterium | reverse complement strand
GAAGCCGGCCCCGTTGTCTTTGACGAAATAGACCGCGCCGCCCGGCTGCGGTCCGTCGGGTCCGGCGCCGATCTCGATCCGGGCCGGGTCTCGCCCGCGCGTATACTTGAGCGCATTGCCGAGCAAGTTGACGAAGACTTGCTTGAGCAGGGCCGGGTCGGCCTCGCACGGCGGCAGTTCGCCGATCGTGATCTCGACCGGTCGCCCGTCGCGCTGGTCGCGCAGGTCCTCCAGGACGTGCCGGACCAGATCGCCCGGCGCCACGCGCTGCGTCTTCAGCGGCTGTCGGCTCAGCCGTGAAAACGCCAGAAGGTCGTCAACCAGATGGCCCATCTGTTGCGTGTTCGCCTGCACGATCTGGAGGTAACGTTGGGCGTCGGGGGGCAGGGCCGGCCCGTGGTCTTCCAGGAGCATCTGCGAGAAGCCCGCGATGGCCCGCAAGGGGGCGCGCAGATCGTGTGAGACGGAGTACGAGAAGGCTTCCAACTCTTTGTTGGCGGCGTCGAGCTCCGCGTTCACCCGTTGGATGCGTTCTTCCGCCCGCTTGCGCTCGGTGATGTCCTTGAAATGAATGGCGACGTGTCTTTCCTGCGGTTCTCCGACGCGGAACGCGTACACGTCATACCAGCGGTTCAGTTGTGCCGCCTGGTTTTCAAAGCGCGCAGGTTCGCCCGTCAAGGCTATCTTGCCGTAAATGTCGAACCAGTGCTCCTCGTGCAGGGGGGCAATCTCGCGCATTCTTCTGCCGCACGCGCTTTGAATCCCCGTCAGTTTTTCAAACGACGGATTGACTTCCAGAAAACGATAATCAACCGGCTTGCCGTTTCCGTCGAACAGCACTTCGATGGTGCACACGCCTACGTCGATGGAATCGAACAGCGTGCGGTATTTTTCTTCCGACTTGCGCAACACCGCCTCCGCCCGTTTGCGCTCGGTGACGTCGCGCGCGGTGGCATACATGGTCCCGTCCGGCTGAGGGACGGACTTCCACGACAGCGTGCGCCAGGAGCCGTCCTTGCGCCGGTAACGGTTTTCGAACCGCAGGACCTGTTCGCCGGCGGCGACCTGTTTTTCGACTTCACGGAGCGTGGCCGCGCGGTCGTCGGGATGCACGAAGTCGAGAAAGGGTCGGGTCACCATGTCCTCCACGCTCCAGCCCAATGCCTGCGTGAAGGCGGGACTGACGCGTTTAAAATAGCCGTCCGACCTGGCAATGCACAGCATGTCGAGCGAGAGCGTGAAAAAGCGGTCCAGCTCTTCTTCGGCCCGCTTGCGTGCGTCCAACTCCGCGCGGAGATGGGCGTTCACCTCCTGGATCTGCTGCGCCCGGCGATACACCTCCGCTTCCATTTCGGCCGCGCGTGTTCGCAATTCCTCGGTGATCCGGTGTTGCTCGGTTCCCGCCTGCTTCAGACGGACGAATTCCGTCATATCCTCGACGCGGTGGATGATGTATGCGACCTTTCCATCTGCTCCCAGAACCGGTGAATTGACCGGACTCCAGTACCGTTCCTCGAACCCTCCACCTTCCGATTCGGGTCTGCGGATGTCGTATTTCTGCACCGCCATGGTGTCCGGCGCTCGATGCTGCAGCACTCGCCCGAGGGACGCGCGCAAATTGGCCACCCCCGTTGCCGTGGGATCGTCGGGATTATCGGGAAATACCTCGAACAGGTGACGTCCGAGAATCGCTTCGCGTGTGGTCAGGGTGGCGCACAGGTAGGCGTTGTTCACGGCCACGATCGTCAAATCCGGAGTCAGAACGAGGTACAAGCCGGGGGTCGATTCAAAGAGGGTCTGGAAATCAGACGCGGGAAGAGGGGGCGGCGAGGTCATGATCGTCCTCCAAGAACATACGGCCGGCCGCATTCATGCCGCATGTTTCTATGTGCTCCGCCGGACAGCGACAGGTCGGACGTACGAACCCCACACCCAACTGCGTCCGCTTCGCCACCGGCACCAGACATACGTAGGATGCCCTCCTACGGTAGCACGAGACGGGAGGCTATTCCACAGTTAACGCATTTCCTGCAAGAGCGTCGTCCGTTCGGAAGTCTCCATATAGCTTGGCGCGTGCGTTGCGCATTTTCCAATAGTGCGGCCTACGTTCCTCGAATCCATCAGGATCGCGGACTTCCGGCTCTCCTTCTGTGTGCAAGGGGCCGTGCCTGTTCGGAATTGTGCCAGCTGCACATTTTCTCCTCGCCGTGCGGCCGCCGGCACCGTTAGTCGGGCACACACCGTTCTGCATCTCCGTCCTGTGCGTCCTGCAAGGGATCCGAGGACGGGCGAAGCGTGGCAAAGAGATCCGGCAGGGAAAGTCTGAGCGCTTGAGCCAGCCGGACGATGGTCTTCAAGGAGGGATTGCGGGCCCCCCGTTCGATGTCGGCGATATAGGTGCGGTGAAGTTTGGAGCGAAAGGCGAGTTCTTCCTGAGAAAAGCCGAGCTTGGCCCGTCGGGTGCGGACGACCGTGCCTAACAGACGAGCGACGTTTTTCATGGTGACTTCCAATGAGTGCGTGCGGGCCATTGTGGCGATGTGGTCGCCATTGTACAACAGACTATAAGTGACACCGTCTTGAGTGATTGACATTAGCTAGTTACCTGAAATCCGAAAAGTCAGCCGGCCAGAGTTTGAGGAACGAGGCGTTCGGGCGTGCACGACCTTCCCCGCTTGCCGCGGAGGGACGGCGTCCGCCTTGGTTGATCGCCCCGGACGGCGATGTTATAGTCCGCCGCGATGGGCGTGGAAACTTCGACCAGGGCGCTGTTGATCGCGATGACCGGGGACGCGCCGGCGGCCGTCTATACGATCAACCGGCTCGCACCGGAGTGCCTCTGCTTTTTCGTCCCGGAGTCGGCCAAGGCGCTGGTGGAGTCGGCCGTCCAGCCGCACATCGCCCGGATGCCCCGCAAGTGGGACTGGGTCGTGACGCCGGACCCCCATCGGTTCATGGCCTGCTATCAGGTGCTGGCCCGCACCCTGCCGGACCTGCTGCGGACCTGGGAGATCCGGACGGGTGAGCTGGTCCTGGACGTGACCGGCGCCACGCCGGCGATGGCCGCGGCCGCCACCCTCGCGGCCATCGGCTCCACCTCGCGCATCGTGGCGCTGGGGCCCCCGGAGGCAACCGCATCGGCCGAGGGCGAAGCCGTGATGCTGGACGGCCAGGCGCGCGTCTGGCAGCAGGGCAATCCCTGGGACGAAGCGGCGGCCCAGTCGAGCCGCGAAGGCGCGGAGCTCTTCAACCGGGGCTTCTTCGGGCCGGCGGCCTCGCTCTTTCATCAGATCGAAGCCCGGGTCAGCGGCGGGCAGAAACCCCTCTACCATGCCCTGGCCGATTTGGCGGAAGGCTATGGCCTGTGGGAACGGTTCCACTATCGCCAGGCCTGGGACAAGCTGAAGATTTCCCTCAAGGCCCTGGACATGGCCCTGGTTTGGGGCGGACCGTCTGGCCTCAAGGCCGTTCTCCCGCTCGTCAAACAGAATGCGGGCTTTTTGGAGAAGCTGGTCCTGGACCCGCAGGAGGTCAAGGAGGCGGTGGCCTACGATCTGCTGGCCCATGCGCGGCGGCGGGGGGATGTGGACCATCATCCGGAAGCCGCGATGATCGCCTTGCTGCGGTCGTTGGAAGCCTTCGCGCAGTTGCGCTTGTTCAAGCAGTACAGGATCAAGACCTGGGACGTGCAGCCGGAGCAGTTGCCCGAGGCGCTCCGCGAGCCCTGCCGAACCTCTTTCCTGAGCGACCTCGACGGCAAGTACAAACTGTCGCTGCACGATCAGTTCCGGGCGCTGGCCGGCCTGGGCGATCCGATGGGCCAGACCTATTTGGCCCAGTGGCCCAAGATGAAGCCGTTGTTGGACTCGGCCAATCAATCCATCCTCGGGCATGGATTCGAGCCGATCAAACCGGAGCGGTTCCAGCAGCTCCACGAGATCGTCATCAAGCTCACGGGGGTCGGCGATAGCTCATTACCGCAGTTCCCAAATCTGCGCCTCTGAAGAGCGTCGTTCGTGAAGCGTGAAGCGTATCTCGTGGTAAGCGGGATAGATGGAAGAACTTGAAGTGGAAAAGATTCGGAGTTTCCGCAATCTGGAACTGTGGAAATTGGGCAAGGAGGTCGTCCTCGATGTATACAGAGTGACGGGGAAGTTTCCCAAGGAAGAAATGTATGGCCTGGTCTCACAGATGCGTCGCGCGGCCATATCGATTCCATCAAATGTGGCGGAAGGATTCAATCGTAAACACAATCCAGAATATCGCCAACTGCTCTACGTCGCGCTTGGCTCGTGCGCTGAGCTTGAAACACAGGTTGAGGTAGCGCACGACCTCAGTTTTCTTTCTAGGGATGATCGGGACGGCCTGTTGGAAAAACTCGATCATGAGTCAAGAACCTATCTCAAAATAGATCAGGCGCTACTGGAGAGGCGGCTACGCTGTGAAAACATGATGTCTCGACCCTCAATTTCCAAGGAAATCTGCACTTCTTCTTGGCTTCGCCATAAAAGTGGACGCGTTCGTAATTCGGGAAATTTGATTTTGAGATAGGTTCAAGAATGCTCAGAAATCTGATCAAGCGGCTTTAAGCGCTTCACGAGTGACGAGATACGCTTCACGAGATACGAGCAACGATGGACATTCGCATCTATTACGAAGACACGGACTGCGGCGGGGTGGTGTACTATGCGAACTACCTCAAATATTTCGAGCGGGCCCGCACGGATTATCTGGAGCGGCGCGGCTTGTCGGTGGCGCAACTTATGAAGGAGGGGACCGTCTTCATGGTGGTGCGGGCGGAAGTCGCTTACAAATCGCCCGCTCGGTACGGGGACACGCTGAATATCGAAACGACGTTGGACGCCAGCAAAAACGCCTCCTTCACCTTCGCCCATGTGGTTCGCGAGAAGGAAAGCGGCCGGGTCGTCGTCGAGGGCTCCGCGACGCTGGTGCCGACGGGGTTGGACGGCAAGCTCAAACGGCTGGCGGCCGAACTGAAGGCCGCTTTGCTGGCGCCGCCGAAAGGAGAGTCCTGATGCCGGAAAAATTGGGAACCTGGGTGGCCATCGCCGCCGTCACGGTGGGCTTTATCGTGCTGGCCTGGCTCCTGTTCGCGGACAACCCGAAGGACAAGAAAAAGAAGTGATGGGGGGCTCGGCCGACAAGAAGCGGGCAACTCCGGCATCGGCGTAACGCGTTGCGATTGCTGGCCGCCCAATACCTACTGTTGGCCGGTCGCCTCACCGGATGAGCAGAGCGGCGACCGGCGCTCGCCCTGCAATCAAGTGCCGCACTTCCGCCATGCCGACCGTCTCCGGCCCATCCCGTCCAATCCGAGTCCCAAAGTTCAACCCTCTCCTTACAGCAAGTTGCGAAACTGCTCTTCGGTGAGTCCGGCATCACGAACAATGCCGCCCATCGTGAAGGCGTTGACGGGGTTGTGCCGAGGGATCGTCACGATGCGGCTCCCGTTCGTCATGACGACGTGTTTGCCCTGACGGGCGATTCGGAAGCCGGCTTTTTCCAGCGCGTGGACGGCGTCGAGGTGATTTACGCCGGGAATTAGGCAAGGCTAAACCGCGACCTCGATTTCCCGCACATCTTCGCCCTGCAGTTGGTCATTCACAACCGCCAGATATTCGCGAATGGCAGCGCGGATATTTTCGATCGCTTCTTGCTCCGTAACGCCTTGCGACCAACAGCCGGGTAGTCCAGGAACGGACACGCTGAACCCTTCCTCCGATCGATGGAGCGCAATCTTGTACTTCAGCATGCATTCACCCTCCTGTCGGGGAGTATGCGCCGCTTCTCGTTGCAGCGCCAACGTCTTCCTCCAGTTCGCTTCTCGCCGCATCGGAGGCTACAAGCGTTACGTTGTCTCGATTGGCAAAGAAAAAAAGACTCCCGACCCCTTTAATCCCCTCATAGCCAGCGGGTGGTCGATATCTTACTGTTGGCCGGTCGCCTCACCGGATGAGCAGAGCGGCGCTTGGCGCTCTCTTTCCAACTCCGTACCATGCACCCGCTATGTCGCCTGCCTCTCTGCCCATCCAGCGAGGTCATAGGAAGGGAGATTTAAGATGTCAAAGCCTGACCCCTGCTCCATGGCCTGGCACACATTCTTGGGCACCGTGCTCATGCGCTAGCGCATTTCTTTACGGTATCCCAGGTGCGAGTAGTAACGTTGGCGCCGAAAGTCTTCTCGATCAGGGTCATGAATACGGGTCCGCGCGGGTTTTGGACGTAAGCGGTAAAGACGTCGCGCCCATTCATGATAAGGATGCGTACGCCGTCTGTCTCCAGTGGCAGAGCAAGCCTTGCTTTGTGCGGTTCACGCAGAAACGTAACGACCCGCTTGGCGTTCGCGGGCAGCCGAAAGGCGCCGTAGGGGTCCGCCTCGGTCAGTTCGCGTAGGACGCTCGCCGGGCGCACGATCGTGTAGAACGTGCGCCCGAGTTGCTTCGCCATCGCGGCTTCGACTTCGCGTGCGAGCGCGGTTTCCGATGTGGCGCGTGCGTCGAAGGCGACATTGCCACTAGAAAGCACCGTCTTGACGTCCGTAAAGCCAGCGCCTTCGAAGCAGCGCTTGATCTCCGCCATCTTTGCGTTCATCGGGCTTACGCCCCGGAGGAACGCAACGTAACGAGGCATGTCTCCTCCTTTGCGCAGCCGCCCAACGACTCCGCGGTTCAGCGGCGGCGCGCAGCGCCGGCCGCTGCAAGCGCGGGTTGGGCGCTGCACTCACGAGACACCGGGAATGCCGTGAAACACCTCCCCGGCCACCACTTGGCCACACTCGTTGAACCTGAGATTCTCCGATACTCTCTTGGTCTGTCCATCCTTCTCAGACGTGTAGATGATCGCAAGCTCTCGACGCACAGGATCCCAGAGGACGTGATCCACCGTGAACCGAAGGAAGCTGACACGCGCAAGGGCTGCGGTCCAGTAGGCACGGAGCGCCTCCTTACCGCGCACGATGGGTGAGCCCACCACCGCGAATGCTGTGGGGCTGGTAAAGACAACGTCCTGATGGAAGTGCTCCAGGACCGTTTCCACGGCACGAACATTCCATGCCTCCGCCCAACAAACGGCGAATGCCTCGGCCTCGTCACGCGTCATCGTCATATGTCTGCCTAACGTTCGCCATAACCGGCGTGCAAAAGCAGAGCGAAGCGACGCTTTTGCACGTCCGAGTTGATGGCGTTGTTATATTTCTTTCAACGCGATTGCTTGAACAACAGCCCCAAGGCCTTTGTGATAAGACCCTTCCACTACACTTCGCTCAAGTTCAGCCAAACCAATAAATTTCAAACCTTCTAAATCATGAATTAGCGATTCTTTGGAAGTCATGGCGTCCGCTGAATTTCCTCCGCCAGTACCGTATCTTAATTGATCTGGTGTGTATGCCTCTACAAGAAACACACCGCCCGGTTTAAGACCGGCAATCACTTTTTTATGCATTAATTTTCTTTGGGCAGAAGGCAAAGGGCAAAAGATAGATACGATACCGTCCCAACAGTTCTCACCGATTTCGTATTCAGCCAGGTCCGCATGAACTAGATTTATATGAACCCTATTTTCTTTGGCTAACTTTTCGGCTTTTCTTAGTCCAACAGCCGACCCATCAACCGCAGTTACAGAATAGCCTTGTTTGGCAAGAAACACTGCATTTCGACCTTCGCCCTCGGCCAAGCTGAGAACCATGCCTTTGGGTATCGCCTCGTAGTTTTCCTCCAAAAACTGGTTTGGTTCCTTGCCATAAGCATACTCGTCCGAGCTGTATCGTTCATCCCACATAAGCTCCTCCAGTAATGGGCGACTCAAGAAATATAACGTAGAGTTGAGGGGCGCGCCGCTTTTGGCGCGTCCCTCTCGAACGCCATGTTAGCCGC
>JAGWTI010000119.1 GCA_028876065.1 Nitrospirota bacterium | reverse complement strand
CCCCCATCGACCGTCCTGCGGTCAAAGAATGGTTTAGGCGTGTCGGGCGCGAGGCCTGAGCCGGTTCGGAGTCGAATGGCAACGAGACGTCCACAAACAGTCCAGTCCTTGGAGCGGGCCTTGCGTGAAAAGACCCGCGAGGTCGACGTGCTGCACCGGATCAGCGAATCGATCAGCGGAACTTTGGATCTTGAGGCGGTGCTGCGGCACATTGTCGAAATGGTCGTCGAAGTGACCAGGGCGGATGCCTGTCTCTTGTATCTGCTCTCGGAAAGCCGCGAGGAGTTGATCCTGCGGGCCTCCAAGAACCCCCACCCCAAACTGATCGGGCGGATTACGATCGGCCTCGGCGAGGGCATCACCGGCTGGGTGGCGCGCGAACGAACGCGGGTGGTGATTCCCAGCAATGCCAACGACGACCCTCGGTTCAAGTTTTTTCACAATCTCCCGGAAGATCGCTATCAGGCGTTTGTGTCGGTGCCCATCTTGACCAAAAAGGAAGTGGTGGGAGTCATTAACGTCCAGCACAAACGTCCGAAGCGCTACCAGCCCGATGAGCTGGCGCTCTTGACCACGATCGCCAACCAAGTCGGCGGCGCGATCGAAAATGCGCGTCTCTATGCCGAGATGTCCCGCAAGGCGCTCCAGGTGGACACCCTCTCCCAAGTGTCTGAGACCGTCGCCTCCAACCGATTGATCGAGGATGTTCTGCAGCTCATTGTGACGATGACGGCGCAGATGATGAACTCGAAAATCTGTTCCATCATGCTCTTGGAGCCCACGACCGGGGAGTTGCGCATCATGGCCACGCAGAGTCTGAGCGAGCAGTACCGCCGGAAGCCCAGTTTGAAGCTGGGGCAGAGCATCAGCGGCCGAGCGGTGCAAGAGCGACGACCGATCATCGTGCCGGACGTGACTCGCGAACGAGACTATATGTATCCTGAAATGGCGCGGAAGGAAGGGCTCTGTTCGCTGCTGTCGGTGCCGATGTTGATTCGAGACCGCGCGGTCGGCGTCATCAACAGCTACACATCCGTCCCGCATACGTATACGTCGGAAGAGATCAAAGTCCTGCAGGCCATCGCGAACCAGGCGGCCATCGCGATCGAAAATACCAAGCTGGTGGAGAAGTCGTTTGAAATGCAGGAAGCGCTCGAGGTCCGGAAGCTCGTGGAGCGCGCCAAAGGCAGTCTGATGCAAGCGAAAGGGATCTCGGAGGAGGAGGCCTTCCGGCTGATGCAGCGGCAGAGCATGGATACCCGTAAGTCCATGCGCGAGATTGCCGAGGCGGTCATTCTGGCCATCGGTATCGAGCGGCAAGCCGGCAGTCGGGGCCTCAATAGGCCTTGACAGGGTTTCGAGCGCGATGGTATAAGCCTGTCAGTATCACGCAACAGCAAACAAGGGCGTTTCCTGTCAGGCGTGTGAGCCGGCGACCAGCATGCCGGAGAGTAGGACGATGACGTCCTCGGCCCCATAAAGCGAAGGGGCGGAGGGCGTTTTTTTTTGCCCCCACCGCACGGGGCGAGGACAGAAAGGGTTCGTCGTGCGACGGTTTCGCATCGCCATGGTGCAGATGAATCCGACGGTCGGCGATCTGCCGGGGAATGTGCGGCGTATCGCCGGATGGCTGCGGGAGGCCCGCAAAGCCCAGGCCGATCTGGTGGCGTTTCCGGAACTGGCCATCACCGGCTACCCTCCGGAAGACTTGCTGTTGAAACCGAAGTTTTTGAGCGATACCCACCGTGCATTGCGCGAGGTCATGAAGCACTGCCGCGGTGTGGCCGCCGTGGTCGGGTTCGTCGGCGACGGGGCGATGGCGGGCACTCGGTCCGCGCGGCCCTTGGCCGTACCGACCGGCGCACAGGACATCAGCAATGCCGCCGCCGTGATTGCTGGTCAACGGCTGGTGGCCACTTATAGCAAACAGCATTTGCCCAATTATGGCGTGTTCGATGAGCGCCGGTATTTCCATCCAGGCCGGCGGATCCCGGTGATCGTGCTGAGTGGAACCACGGTCGGGGTCAACATTTGCGAGGATATCTGGGTGCCGGAAGGCCCGACCCGCGCTCAGGCCATGGCCGGGGCGGAGATCGTGGTGAATATTAACGCCTCGCCCTTTCATGTGGGCAAGACCAAATTGCGCGAGCAGATGCTGGCGACCCGTGCGAGGGAGAACGGGGTGATCGTCACCTATACCAATACGGTTGGGGGACAGGACGAGTTGATATTCGACGGCAACAGCTTGATCCTTGACCAGGCCGGAGACGTGATTCTCCGCGGGAAGGCCTTTGAAGAGGACTTTCTCGTCGCAGACTTGGATGTCGGAGGGGTGGCTCGCGCAAGGATGGGAGCGGGCCGAAGGAAGTGGGCCGGCGGCCGATCCATGACTAACGTGGACCTGATCGTCATATCAAATACGGTTCCCCGTAAACCGCGTGAGTTGGTGCTGCCGACGGAGCCGGTCCCGCTCGATCCGTTGGAGGAAGTCTATCAAGCCCTGGTCCTTGGGGTGCGGGATTATGTGCGGAAGAACGGGTTCGGCCAAGTGGTCATTGGGCTCAGCGGCGGAGTCGATTCGGCCCTCACCGCGGCCATCGCGGTGGATGCCCTGGGCCCCGACAATGTCGTGGGGCTCTTCATGCCGTCTCCCTACACCTCCCGAGAGAGTCGCGAGGATGTGGCCGAGCTGGCAGAGCGATTGTCGATCCAGGTTCGGACCATCCCGATCACCGGAGCCTTCCGGTCTTATTTGCGGGTCCTGGCCGTGACCTTTGAAGGCCGTAGGCCCGATACGACCGAGGAAAACTTGCAAGCCAGGATTCGCGGCAATTTGTTGATGGCGCTCTCGAATAAGTTCGGCTATCTTGTCCTGACCACGGGCAACAAGAGCGAGATGAGTGTGGGATACGCGACGCTCTACGGCGACATGGCCGGAGGGTTTGCGGTCATCAAGGATGTTTCCAAGACCATGGTGTACGATCTGGCCCGCCTGCGGAATCGGCGGGCCTCGGGCGGACCGGTCATTCCGAAGCGGACGATTGAGCGGGCGCCGACAGCGGAACTGGCTCCGGGACAGAAAGACGAGGATTCCTTGCCCCCCTACGCCGTGCTGGACCCGATTCTCAAAGCGTATGTGGAAGAAGACAAGTCAGCGGAGGAGATCGTCGCGATGGGGTTCCAGCGGGAAACCGTCCGCCGGGTGATCCGGTTGGTGGACGGGAGTGAATACAAACGCCGGCAGGCGCCGATCGGGATCAAGATTACGCATCGGGCCTTCGGCAAGGATCGTCGCATGCCGATCACCAATGGGTATCGGGAACGCTAGCCCGGGACGAAGCCACACGGGTCGGGTGATGATGGAACTCCATCGCCAGATCGGCAAGGAGGGGACGTGAAACGAACGACGAAGTATGGGGCCCTGGCGGTATCGTCAGGCCTGGCGGGAACGTTCACGGCAGCCCCTGCCTGGGCCCAGGCCAGTGTGCCTCTCAATAGCGGGGATACGGCCTGGATGTTGGCCGCCACGGCGTTGGTCTTGGTCATGATTGTGCCGGGTTTGGCCCTGTTCTACGGAGGACTGGTCCGGAGCAAGAATGTCCTGAGCACGGTCATGCACAGCTTCATCGTCCTGTGCCTGGTGAGCGTCATTTGGGTGCTCTTCGGATACAGCCTGGCGTTCGGGCCCGATCGCGGCGGCGTGATCGGCAGCCTGGATTGGGCCGGGTTGAGCGGGGTCGGGGCTCAACCCTATCCCCTATATGGGGCAACCATCCCGCACGGGGCGTTCATGTTATTTCAGATGATGCTGGCGGCGTTGACGCCGGCGCTGATCACCGGGGCCTTTGCCGAGAGGATACGCTTCGGCGCGGTCCTGCTGTTTACCGTGCTCTGGTCGATTTTCATCTATGCGCCCCTGGCTCACTGGATCTGGGGTGGAGGCTGGTTGGGCAAGATGGGAAGCCTGGATTTTGCCGGCGGCGCGGTGGTCCACATCAGCGCTGGGGCCTCCGCTCTGGCTTGTGCCTTGGTCGTGGGGCGTCGTCGGGGCTGGCGAACTGATTATATGCCTCCCCATAACCTGCCCTTTGTGCTGTTGGGGACCGGATTGCTCTGGTTCGGCTGGTTCGGATTCAACGGAGGGAGTGCCAGGGGGGCCAATGGCGTTGCGATGGGAGCGTTGATAGCCACCCAGGTTGCAGCGGCCGCCTCGGCCTTGGCCTGGATGGTGGTGGAGTGGATGCATCGGGGGAAGCCGACCGTCTTGGGCGTGGCCAGCGGGGCGGTGGCCGGTCTGGCCGCCGTGACAGGGGCTGCCGGGTATATTGGGCCCATCGGAGCCATGAGCATCGGAATGATGGCCGGCATCCTGTGCTATTTCGCCATTGTTTGGAAGGGGCGGATCGGCTATGATGACGCGCTCGACGTGGTTGGGATCCATGGAATCGGGGGGATCATCGGCGTCTTGGCGACCGGGTTGATGGCCTCCAAGGGGCTGAATCCAGCCGCTGCAGACGGTCTTTTCTTCGGCAATCCTGCCCAGATCGGCGTACAAGGCGTGATGGTGTTCGCGGTGGCCCTGTATGCCTTTGTCGGGACCTACGTCATTCTGAAACTCGTCGATGGCTCGGTGGGACTGCGTATCGCGCCCGAACAGGAAGCCACGGGATTGGATCTGAGCCAGCACAACGAGCGAGCCTATTCATAGCGGAACCGCGCGTGTTGAACGTGAGGAGGCGGGCATGAAACTAGTCGAAGCCATCATCAAGCCGTTCAAGCTGGACGAGGTGAAGGACGCCTTGCTGGAGATCGGCGTGCAGGGCATGACCGTCACCGAGGTCAAGGGATTCGGCCGGCAGAAGGGGCACAAAGAAACCTACCGGGGGACGGAATACACCATCGAATTCGTTCCGAAAGTGAAGATCGAGGTGGCGGTCACCGACGCGCAAGTGCCGCGCGTGATCGAGACCATCACCCGCAGCGCCAAGACGGGCAGCATCGGGGACGGCAAGATCTTTGTGCGCGACCTGAGCGCGGCGGTGCGGATCCGCACCGGCGAGACCGGAGAAGGGGCCCTGTGACCGTACGGACCGAACATCCCGCCGGGGTCGATCTGCTGAAGGAATCGGAGATCGACGCGGCCGCGGCGCTGCTCGTGGAGCAGCGGCAGGTTCTCACGCAGCGGCTTGACGCCGGCGCCTCCGGCGCAGAGGTGCTGGCCGCGTTGACCGACCTGGTGGACGGGTTGATCATCGGCCGGTACCGCAATGCGGTGCGTCAGGGGGGCGATGAGACGCTGCTGGCCGGATCCCAGCACTGTTGTTTGGTGGCGCTCGGCGGGTATGGCCGTCGGGAGCTGGCGCCGCATTCGGACATCGACGTTATGTTTCTCTATCGGCCGGAGGCGGGTCAGGTTGCCCCGTCCTTGTCGAGCCAGGTGCTCCATCACCTCTGGGATTTGGGCTTCCAAGTCGGACACAGCGTTCGGACGGTGCAGGATTGCATCGAGCTGGCGACGGAGGATCTGACGATCCGGACCTCCATGATGGAAGCGCGGTTTCTGGCCGGCAGCGCCGCCTTGTTCCAGGAGTTTCATCGCCGCTATTTTCGCCAGGTCGTCTCGCGAGGAACGGATCGGTTTCTGGAGCAGAAGATCGAGGAGCGCCGCCGCGAATACGACAAGTTCGGCGAGACCGTGTACCTGCTCGAACCCAACGTGAAAAAGAGCAAGGGCGGGTTGCGCGACCTGCATGTGCTGCAATGGGCGGGGCTGGCCCGGTATCACGCGGCCACGATTCAAGAATTGGCCGATCGGGGCATCCTGTCGCGCCAGGACTTCCAGGCCCTGGTGGAGGCGCGCGAGTTTCTCTGGCGTGTGCGGGCGCTGCTGCATTTCGGGGCGGGCATGGGGCAGGAGATTTTGACGTTTGATGAGCAAGTTCGTTTGGCGGCCAAGTTCGGATTCCGCGACCAGCCTCATTTGCTGGCCGTCGAGCAGTTCATGCAGCAGTATTACCGCCACACCATGGGACTGCATGAGATTGCCAGCCGGTTTGTCGAGCGCTGCCGGAAGGTGCCGTTCTGGCAGAAGGTTGCGCAATATCTGCCGTCTCCGCGGATCGAAGGGACTTTTGTCGTCACGGGGCAGCAGCTGACGGTGCCTCCGGAGCTCCGGAGTCGGTTTCTGGACAGTCCGGAGTTGCTCTTGGGCCTGTTCGAATTGGCCGGCACGAAGCGGCTGCGGATCGACACCGACCTGCTGGAGGAGATTCATCGGCATATGGATTCGGTGTCCAGCGAGGCGTTCCGCACCCCTGAGGTCAGCCGTCGATTTTTGAAGATCCTCGGGGGGCCTGGCGCGGTGGCCAGCACGCTGGAAGCGATGCACCGGGCTCACCTGCTGGAAAAGCTGATCCCCGTCTTCGCCACGGTCCGGGGGCTGATGCAGTTCAACCAGTACCACAAGTACACGGTGGACGAGCACAGCCTGCTGGCCGTCGCCAAAGCGGAGGCCTTGGGGCAGGACGCGGGCGTGCTTGGCGAGGTCTGCCGGGAAATCAAACGCAAGGACCTGCTGCATTTGGCGGTGTTGCTCCACGACCTCGGCAAGGGTAGAGAGGAAGATCACAGTGAAGTGGGGAGGGCCATCGCCGAAGATGCGGCGGCCAGGCTGGGCTTCGACGAACGGGAAACGCAATCGTTGGTCTTCTTGGTCCATCAGCACCTGTTGATGGCCCATACCGCCTTTCGCCGTGATCCCTACGACGAAAAAGTGCTGCTGCCCTTCGCGCGTGCCGTCGGGACTCCCGAGGTGCTTCGCAAGTTGCTGGTCTTGACGGCGGCCGACATCGCGGCGGTGGGCCCCGGGGTGTTGACCAAGTGGAAGGAATCCTTGCTGGTCGAGCTGTACCTGCGCGCCTTGCCGGAAGTGTCGGGAGACCGAGCCTCGGCGGCCAGCGGCGCGCGCCTCGAGACCATCGCGGGCGAAGTGGCCAAAGCGTCGCCGGCCGCGGGGATTGCCGGCATGGATCCGGGCTGGATCGAATCGCAACTGGCGCAGTTCCCCTTGCGCTACGTTCTCGGGACTGCGCCCGGGCGCATTGCGGCGCATCTGGCGGCGGTGCGGCAGTTGACCCCGGGAGAGGTCTTGGTCCACGACGGTTTCAATGCGTCGCTCGGCACCTCGGAGTATACGGTGATCACGACCGATGAGGTGACCCCAGGGCTCTTCTCCAAGATTGCCGGGGTGATGGCGGCCAAGGGGCTGCAGATTCTCGACGCGCAGATTGTCACCCGGCAGGACGGGATCGTAGTCGATACCTTCCAGGTGGTGGACCTGGACTACGCGGGGGCGCCTCCTGCGGACCGACGGACCGCGATCGCGCAGACGATTGTGCAGGTGTTGAAAGGCGAGATATCGGTGGACATGCTGATGGCGCAAGGGGGGCGGCTGCCCGTATCAAAACCGCTTCCGGCCCATCGCCAGCCCACGGAGGTCCAAGTCGATAACGAAACCTCGGATCGCTTCACGATCCTGGACGTGTTTGCCGATGACCGGCAGGGGCTGCTCTACGTCATGACCCATGCGATCGTGCAGTTGGGGCTCTCCGTCCACGCGGCGCGGGTTTCAACCAGGCTGGATCAAGTGGCCGACGTGTTCTACGTGACGGATGGGCAAGGGACAAAAATCACCGACCAGGAGCGCCTCAACGCGATTCGGACTCGGATCAAAGACGATATCGGCCGGTTTCTTGACGCACCGGCCGAACGGCAGGCGGACGTGTCATCTCTCTCACTCTCATCGTAACGGCGACTAGGAAAGGAGGCTCGGAATGAATCCCCGCGAGGTATTGGAGTTTGCCAAGAAGCATAAGGTGCAGATCGTCGATCTGAAATTTGTGGACCTGATCGGGACCTGGCAGCATTTCAGCATTCCCGTCAACGAGTTGACCGAA
>JAGWTI010000026.1 GCA_028876065.1 Nitrospirota bacterium | reverse complement strand
GCCCGGAAGCGGTGTCGTCCTTGCTCCGTTGGCTGCAGCAAAGGGCTGAGGCTGGAAAGCCGCATGCGTGACGGTCGCGGCCGGGAACGAGACGGTCGCTCAACATCGGGACGCGTCTGCTGATCGCGGGACATGCCCGGAGCGCGGCAGACGGAAGCGCGGCCGCTCTCCGTCAAATCGACAAGGAACGGGAACTTTGGTTTGAACCGGACGATGCCGAGGCGCCGTTCGATATAGCGTGTTGCATGACAGCCTTGCCCAGTTCGTCGCAGGGCGCGGGCTGAGAACCGATTGTCCGGTTGAGAGCCGGCGCTGACCTCGGTTGCGCGGGCGCCGACCCTGTGGTAAGGTCCCGGCGTGATTGCGTGAACGGAGTACTTTGTGACCATGTCGCACGTCAGACGGCTGCTGTTGATCGGTTTACTGCTCGTCCTCGCCCCCCAATTCATCGCGTTGGGCTGGGCCGGCCCTGTCGAGCACCCTCTGGACGGGGAATCCCTCCCTGTCCAAGACCCGTTCGCGAAAGCGCCGGTTGAGACGGAGGAAGTGGCCGAAGACGGCGATGACCGATTGACGTGGCCGGTCGAGGCCATTGTTGCGGAAAACGATCGTGCGCTGATCGACGGTCCCCTCTCCTCTCTGTGTGCCGCCACGGCGATAGCCCGCATGGCGACGCTCGCTCACGTGTTCTTCCGTCCCCCCATCCTCCTGTAATCCTGTAACGGTTTTGCGCCGTGGCTGGCCGCGGCGGCCGGGCATGCGTGTTTCCTGCATGCCGAACCTGTACTGATTCAGGAGGAATGTCATGATCCCGAAGTTACTCCTCGCGGTTGTCTCGGCGGTCTGTGTCGTCGACCTGGCTCGTGCCACGGTCGACAGGCCGACGACGGAGCCGTCTCCGAAAGTCTATGAACTCGGCGACATCATCGTCCTGGCCCTGGAACGCAATCCGGCCGTCGTCGGGGCCGAGGGCTTCGTCGAGCAGCATCGTGGGCGTCAGGTTGCGGCCGGCGCCTATCCGAACCCCAACATCACCGGAAACAGCGGGCAAGGGTTCCTCAGAGACACCGGACGGGCGAACATCGGCGAGGATCCCAATACGATCCGCTCGATTACGGAATACAACGTCACGGTGGGGCAACCGCTGGAGTGGCCGGCGATGCGCGCCGCCCGCCGGCGTGCCGCCGAGGCGGGGGTGGCCGGCGCCGGAGCCGGATTGGACGAAACGCGGCTACACCTCGTCGCCGACGTCAAACTCGCCTTTTTTCAGATGCTCCTGGCGCAGCGGGAAGCCGAGCTGGCCGCGCAAAATCTGGCCACGGTTGAAAAAGTCGCCAAGGCGGTCGCGGTGCGGGTGACGTCGGGAGAGGCGCCGCAGTTTGAAGCGGTGAAGGCGGACGTGGAAGCGCTCAAGGCGAGGCAGGCGGTGACCCGGTCGCAGAACGCGGTGCGGGTCTCGCGGGTGACCCTCGATACGTTGACGGCCGGGGCGCTCGGCGAGGGGTTCGCCCTCCGCGGCGAGTTCGAGTCGTTCCGGCACGACCTGCGGCTCGATCAGTTGACGACGCAAGCTCTGGACCGGCATCCGACGATCCGGCGGCTCGCGAAGCTGGTGGAGCGGGCGAATTTCGCGCTGACGTTCGAACGGGAGGCGCGCGTGCCCACGGTCACCATGAACGGGAGTTACTGGCGGGAAATCGGCCGCGAAGCGTTCAGCGCCGGACTGAGCGTCCCGACGCCCTTGTGGTACCAGCGTCAGGGCGAGATTACGGAGGCGTTCGGAACGATGCGCCAGCAGGAAGCCGAGTTGCTGCGCACGCGCAACGAACTGGCCTGGGCCGTCAATCAGCACTTTCAGAACGCCAGGACGGCGGCGGAGCAGATCGAGGTGTTCGAACGGGGCTTGTTGAAGCAGGCGCAAGAGGCGTTGCGGATCGCGCAGTTCAGCTTCCAGCAGGGCGCCGCCAGTTTGTTGGAGGTGTTGGATGCGCAGCGGGTCTACCGCCAGACGCAATTGGAGTACACGCAGGCTCGGTACGAGCTGTCCGCCGCGCGCACCAAGTTGGAGCGATCGGTCGGCGGCGCGCTCTAACGCCGGCGACCGACGGTGGATCGGAAAAAGGAGGTCTGAACGTGGGTGGTGAGCAACCGGGCGGACGGCCCGGTCGTCGTTGCGGGATGACGCCGGCGCGGCTGGTGCGATGGTGCGCCGTCGCGGTTCTTATGGGATGGAGTGCGGGCTGTGACACGGCCCCCGACGATGCGACCGGCGCCAAGCCGGTGGAGACGCCGGCGGCCGGGATCGTCCGGCTCAAGCCGGAGGTGGCGGCGCAGGCCGGGATCGAAGTCAGGCCGGTCGCCAGAGGCGAATTCCGGCACCATCGGGACTTTCCCGGCACCGTGCAGCCGAACGAAAACAACGTGGCGGAGATCACGGCCCTGGTGCGAGGCCGGGCCATCGACGTCTATGCGGATCGAGGGCAGGAGGTGACGGCGGGCCAGCTGCTGGCGATTTTGGACAGCAGCGAACTGGGCATGGCCCAATCGTCGCATCTCAAGGCCGCCGCCAAGCTGCATCTGGCCGAGCAGGCCTTCGAGCGGGCCGAGCTTCTCCTGAAAGAGAAGGTGATCGGGCGCAGCGAGTTCCAGCGCCGGCAGGGCGAGCTGATCAGCGCCCGCGCGGAAGCCCGCGAGGCGCGCGATCGTCTCCACCTGTTGGGGATGGATGGGAAGGAAGTCGAGCGCATCGAGCGAGAGGACGCCATCCGCTCCTACGTGCCCATCCATGCGCCGTTCGCGGGCCGTATCATCGCCCGGAGCCTGACCAGGGGCGAGGTCGTCGATACGAGCGACAAGTTGTTCGTGGTGGCGGATCTCTCGAACGTCTGGGTGCTGGCCAACGTCCCGGAGAAGGATATTCCGTACATTCTCCGCTCCGCGGACCTGGATCGCCGCGTGGACGTGCTCGTCGCGGCGTACCCGAACGAGGTCCTCCAGGGCACGATGACCTACGTGGGCGATGTCCTGGACCCGGCCACGCGCACCATGCAGGTCCGGGTCGAGGTGCCGAATCCGCAGGGGCGGCTGAAGCCCGAGATGTTCGCCTCCGTCCGGATCTATGCCGACCCGGAGGCGGGCGTGCTCGCGCTCCCCTCCTCGGCCGTTCTGCGGGACGAGGGCCATCCGGTCGTCTTCGTACAGCTCGACCCGCAGCAGTTCGTCCGGCGGGTCGTCACGCTCGATGCCGGGAGCGGCGAGCAGGTCAAGGTGTTGGACGGGCTCCGGGAAGGAGAAGCGGTCGTCGTCCGCGGCGCGTTCCTGCTCAAGTCCGAACTGGTCAAGCAGCAACAGGGTGAGCGTGCCGAATGATCGACGCGCTGCTGGCCTTCTCGCTTCGTCAACGGGTGTTGGTGGTGGTCCTGGCCTGCGTCCTCGCGGGCGGCGGGCTCTACGCCTTTCAGTTCCTCGCGATCGACGCCTTTCCGGACGTGACGAACGTCCAGGTGCAGGTCCTGGCCGAAGCGCACGGACTGTCGCCGGTCGAAGTGGAGCGGCTCATCACTTTTCCCATCGAGCTGCAGATGACCGGGTTGCCGGGTCTGACCGAGATCCGCTCGCTGTCCAAATTCGGCCTCGCCCAGGTCACCGCGGTTTTTCGGGACGACATGGACGTGTATTTCGCCCGGCAACTGGTGCTCGAGCGGCTGATCGAGGCCGGGGATCGCTTGCCGGACGGAGTCGTCCCGCTGCTGGCGCCCGTCACGACGGGGCTCGGCGAAGTGTATCAGTACGTCCTGGCCGGACCGGACGACGCGGGGGATGCGGCGGGGCACGAGCGACGGCTCATGGAGCAGCGGACCGTGCAGGATTGGACGATCCGCCCGCTCCTCAAGAGCGTGCCGGGCGTCATCGACGTGAACTCGATCGGCGGGTTCGTGAAGCAGTACCAGGTGCTGGTGAATCCCGCGGCGCTGCGCAAGTACGACCTGGCGCTGCACGACGTCTTCGACGCGGTGGCGAAGAACAACGCCAACGCGGGCGGCAACATCCTGAAGCAGCAGGCCGAACAGTACATCGTCCGCGGCGTCGGCCTGATCAGGACGGTCGAGGACATCGAGAACATCGTGGTCAAGGAAGCGCGCGGCACGCCGGTGTTCGTGCGGGACGTGGCGGAGGTCCGGATCGGCCATGCCGTGCGCTACGGCGCCGCGGTGCTGAACGGCAAGCAGGAGGCGGTGTCCGGCATCGTGCTGATGCTGCGCGGGGCCAATGCCCGCGAGGTGGTGGACGCGGTCAAACGGAAGGTGGACGAGCTGCACCTCAGCCGCGCGCTGCCCGGAGGACTCCGGATCGTGCCGTATTACGATCGCAGCGAGTTGGTGACCGCCGCGCTCCACACGGTGCGCAAGGCGCTGCTCGAAGGGATCGTCTTCGTGGTGCTGGTCCTGTTCGCGTTCTTGGGCAATGTGCGGAGCGCGTTGATCGTGTCGGCGACCCTGTTGATCGCGCCGCTGGCCACCTTCATCGTCATGGGGCAGGTCGGCCTGTCGGCCAACCTCATGTCGCTGGGCGGCCTGGCCATCGCGATCGGCATGATGGTGGACGGATCGGTGGTGCTGGTGGAAAACGTCTATCGCCAGCTGTCCGCGCATCGCGGCGAGGCCGCCGGCCGGTGGGAGATCGTGCTGCGCGCCTCCAGGGAAGTCGGCCAGCCGGTGGTCTTCGGCGTCGTGATCATCATCATCGTGTTTCTGCCGCTGTTCTCCCTGCAGGGCATGGAGGGCAAGCTGTTCGCGCCGATGGCGCATACCATCATGATCGCCCTGCTGGTCTCGCTGGGCCTGTCCTTGACGCTCTCCCCCGTGCTCTGCGCCCTGGCGATGAAGCCGGGGCGCGAGGACGACACCCTGCCGGTCCGGTGGGCCAAGCGGGTCTACGTGCCGGCGCTGCGGTGGGCGTTGCGGCATCGTGCGCAGGTGCTGGGCGGCGCCGTCGCGTTGTTGACCGCCAGTCTGTTGCTGGTGCCGAGTCTCGGAACGGAATTTATCCCGATTCTGGACGAAGGCGCGCTGACCCCCCAGATCGTCCGGCTGCCGAGCGTGTCGCTGGACGAGTCCATCGAGCTGGAAAAGCGGGCGCATCAGGCCATCCTGGCATTTCCCGAGGTCCGGATGGTCGTCGGCAAGATCGGCCGGCCGGAAATCGCCAACGACCCGATGGATCCGAATGAAAGCGACCCGGTGGTCACCCTGCATCCGCGCGAGACCTGGACGACCGCCGGGACCAAGGCCGAGTTGGTGGATGCCATGCGTCAACGGCTGGCCGAGGTGCTGGGCATCTCGGTCCTGATGAGCCAGCCGATTCAGCAGCGGGTGGACGAGTTGATTTCCGGGGTCAAATCGGAAATCGCGATCAAGCTGTTCGGCGACGACCTGGGCCTGCTCAAAACGAAGGCCGAGCAGATCGAAGCGATCATGAAGACGGTCAAGGGGGTCAAGGACGTCAAGGTGGAACAGGTGACCGGGCAATCCTATTTGACGGTCGAGATCGACCGCCATCGGATCGCCCGCCACGGGATCAACGTCGCGGACATTCAGGAAATCATCGAAACCGCCGTCGCCGGCAAGCCGGCGACGAAGGTGCTGGAGGGGGAGCGCCGGTTCGCCTTGGTCGTCCGGTTCCCGGAGCCGCAACGCAACAGCGTGGAGGCCATCGGAAACATCCTCATCAAGGACCCGTCGGGCGCGCTCATTCCCCTGAGCGATCTGGCGACCATCGAAGTGCAGGAGGGGCCGGTGCGGATCGGCCGGGAGCAGGTGCGCCGGCGGATCGTGATCGGACTCAACGTGGTGGGACGGGACATCGGCAGCGTGGTGGAGGAGGGGCAGCGGAAGCTGGAGGCCAACCTGGCGTTGCCGCCCGGCTACACGGTCACCTGGGGCGGGGCGTTTGAAAACATGCAGCGCGCCATGGCCCGCCTGCGGATCATCGTGCCCGCCACCATCGGCCTGATCTTCCTGCTGCTGTTCTCCGCGTTCAACTCGGTCCGCTATGCCGGGCTGATCATTTTGAACCTGCCGTTTTCGCTGATCGGCGGCATCGTCGCCCTGTGGCTGACCGGGGAATATCTCAGCGTGCCGGCGTCCGTCGGCTTCATTGCTCTGTTCGGGGTGGCGGTGTTGAACGGGATCGTGCTGGTGTCCTGCATCAACACGCTGCGCCAGGACGGTTTGGAAGGCGACGACGCGATCGTGACCGGGTGCGTCCTGCGGCTTCGACCGGTGCTGATGACCGCCCTGGTCACGCTGCTGGGGCTCCTGCCGATGGCCTTTGCCCAGGGGATCGGAGCCGAAGTGCAGCGGCCGCTGGCCCTCGTGGTGATCGGCGGGTTGGTCAGCTCGACGCTGCTGACCTTGATCGTCCTTCCGGCGTTGTACCGCTGGTTCGAGGAGCCGAAGGACGCCGCAGCGCGATGATCGGCCGCGGCTCGTGGCCGAGCCCTTACCGGCGGCCCGTCTCTTTCACCGGCGTGGCGGTAGGCGCAGATATGATCTGCGTCATAGTGCCCGGAAACCCTCCGTCGTATGGTGGGCTCTCCTGGAAGGCACGATATGGCGCGAAGGGCGGCTCCGGCGGAGGGCAGGAACGCCGACAGCGGCGACGATATGACGATGATGGCAACGGGAGGTGAATCGGTGATCGCTGACGTGGATCGCATGGCGCTCCAGTATCGGGCCTTGCTGGCCGTGACCAATGTGCTCAACTCCCAGCGCTCGACGCCGAGCCTCTATCAAGCCATCACGGAACAGGTAAAGGCCGTGATCCCCTGGGCGCGAGCCGGCATCACCCTATTCGATCCCGAGGCCCAAGCGTTTCACTTTTACCAGGTCGAAACGCAATTGGCGAAAGTCGTGCTGCATCCCGATGCGAGCATTCCCAAACAGGGCAGTGCCGTGGGGTGGGTGTATGAGCATCGGCGTCCGCATGTTCGGCCGGACTTGCAGCGCGCGCAGGTCTTTCTCGAAGACGAGTGGTACGCGCAAGAGGGGTTGGGGCGCATGATCAATCTACCCCTGCTGATCCACGACTGCTGCATCGGGACGTTGAACATCGGAAGCGTCGAGGCCGGCGATCCCAGTCCGGGCGATCTCGACTTTCTCCTGCAAGTCGCCTCGCAAATCGCCTTCGCCATCGACCACGTCCGGGCCTACGATCAGATCAATCGCTTGCGGGAACAGCTGACCCGGGAGAATCTGTACCTCGCGGAGCAGCTGAAACAGACGTTGCACTTCGGCGTCATCCTGGGCGCGAGCCGGGCGATCCAGAATGTCCTCGCGCTGGCCCAGGAAGTGGCGCCGACGACCGCGGCGGTGTTGGTCACCGGTGAAACAGGGACCGGGAAGGAATTGCTGGCCCAGGCCATTCACGACGCCAGCCCGCGGCGCGCCAAACCCTTCGTGCGCATCAATTGCGCGGCGATGCCCGCCGGATTGGTGGAGAGCGAATTGTTCGGCCACGAGCGCGGCGCCTTCAGCGGCGCGGACCAGCGGAAGGCGGGGCGGTTCGAACTGGCCGACGGGGGCACGCTCTTTCTCGACGAGGTGGGAGAGTTGCCGCTGGACGCGCAGGCCAAGCTCCTGCGGGTGCTGCAGGACGGTGTGGTGGATCGAGTCGGCGGCACCAAACCCCTGAAGGTCGACGTCCGCATCGTCGCCGCGACCAATGCGAACCTGCCGGCCTTGATCGCGCAGCGCCAGTTCCGCTCGGACCTCTTCTACCGGTTGAACGTGTTTCCGATCACGATCCCTCCGCTCCGTCAACGGCCGGAGGACATCCCCGTGCTGGTCGGGCATTTTTTGCGATTGTTCGGGGACAAGCTCAAGCGGCCCCCGCTGGAGATGGAGCCGACCTCCTTGCAGCGGCTGATCCGGTACGACTGGCCGGGAAACGTGCGTGAACTCCAGAACGTGATCGAGCGGGCCTGCATCCTGACGCGGACCTCGCCGGTCACGATCGAGGAGGGCGTCTTTGGCCCCGCTTCCTCCCCCGACCGTCCCGACACGGCCACTAGACTGGACAGCGTGGAGCGGGCTCACCTGTGCCGGGTCCTCGCGGAATGCCAGTGGAAGATCGAAGGCCGGGACGGAGCCGCGGCCCGTCTGGGGCTCCTGCCCAGCACGCTGCGCAGCCGCCTCAAGAAACATCGCATTCAACGGCCTGCACAGCTCTGATCGCGCGGGATCGCGCCGTCCATCGGACGGTTCCATGCGCGATCCCGCCGAACGGCTCGCCACGCGCCGCCTCGCATCGTTCCCAACCATCACGAACCCCGATAGAGCGACCTTGTCTCCACCGGCTCCCGGCCGTGGCCGCGACATATCGTGGCGCTAGGCCTTCCGCGGGCCGCGACTAATCGCGGCCTGCGGCGGCCATCCTTCGTCCCGCCGACAAGCCACACGCGCATCTCCGGATTTTCAACGAGATAGAACGTGCGCCGCCGGGCTTGCTGTTCGGCATGGCTCCTGCTTAGGGACGGAATGGAATCGCGCTCACATGGGCGGACAACCGGGCGTAACAGGAAAGGAGGTGTGACGGTGAAATGGTTCCCATTCGTCCTATTGGTCGGGGTCCTGAACGGGCTCTGGATGTTCCAGGGAGGGGCGGCGGCCGCCGCCGATTCCGACTGGCTGGACAAGGTGACGCAGCGGATGCTGATGGAACAGAGTCTGGCCAAAGAAGGGTCCTTCGCCCCGTACCTGGAGCAAATCCGGCTCGTCCGGGACGCCGTCGATAAAGGGGACGCGGTCGGCACGTACCGCAGCATGAACCGCCTGATGGCGCTGCTCGAAACGGACGCCGGCGGCATTCCCAGGCGGACGGCCGAGAAGCTCTGGGCCTATTGCTATGACGTGGTCCCCCACGACCTGCACAGCGAGGAGGTCCATATCAGGGCCATCGGCAAGGACAACTACCAAAAGATGAAGGCCCATGAGATCAACGAGCGGTGGCAATCGTCCAGAGAACAGTTGGATTAACCGGTTTGACAACCATCGATAAAGGAGAGACACCCATGACATTCCTACCGTTCCGTTCCGTCGCGCTGGCAGGGCTGCTGAGCCTCGCGGGATTCTGCGTCGAGGCGACTTCCGCCATGGCCTATGATTCCGGCTGGCTGGACAAGGTGACGCAACAGGTGTTGATGGAACAGAGCCTGGCCAAAGAAGGGTCCTTCGCCCCGTACCTGGAGCAAATCCGGCTCGTCCAGGACGCCGTCGATAAAGGGGATGCGGTCGGCACGTACCGCAGCATGAACCGCCTGATGGTGCTGCTCGAAACGGGCGCCGGCGGCATTCCCAAGCGGACGGCCGAGAAAATCTGGGCCTACTGTTACGAGGTGGTTCCCCAGGATCTGCATAGCGACGAAGTCCACATCAAGGCCATGGGCAGGAAAGAGTACGACCGGATGAAGGAGCAAGAAGAGCGGGAGCGGTACATCTCGTCGCATTCGTTTTAAGCGGGCGCGCAGGGGAGGCCGCTCGCTCGTCGCGGGGTCCGGGACGCTCGTTGACGCGTCAGGACATCGCGGATATGGCGGGCTCAGCCGGTGTCGGGTCAAGCCAGGCGCCTCTGATCGTCGCTCTGCCTGGGTTGCGGCGCCTGGCTTCATCCGACTGACGCTCGGCCGCATCGGCGGCCGTAGATCCCCGACCCGCACGGAACCCCTACGACCCGACGCGTTCCAGCAGGGCCAGCAGGGCATGGTTCCAGCCGACCGGGCCGATGCCCGGCGCAAGGATCAGGTTGGGGAGCCGGATCCCCGGCTCATAGGAGCCGTCGGGCTTCTGCACGAGCACGGGCCGGTCCACCAGGGCCAGCATGGGCACGTCGTTGAGGCTGT
Organism: Nitrospirota bacterium; assembly: GCA_028876065.1. Classification (GTDB taxonomy): domain Bacteria; phylum Nitrospirota; class Nitrospiria; order Nitrospirales; family Nitrospiraceae; genus SYGV01. The sequence goes on along the minus strand of JAGWTI010000026.1, from coordinate 29,285 downwards.
CGCCGACGGCGACGGTTATGAGGTTCCCCTGATCGTCCTTGAACTGGCGGCGGTAGCAGTCTATGAGCAGCCGGCAGGCCGATCCCTTGTCGTTCCGCCCCAACAGGTGATGGAATCGCCCTCCTGTGGTACATTGCAGCCCCCGCATTTCGGCCTGGCGGCGGAATTCCTCGGTACGGTCGGACGGACCGTCGAGCACGAAGGGCTCGTCAAATTCGCGCTGCTTTGCGGCGGCCGCCTCTAACAGGGTGAGGCCAGTCCGCTCCGCGACCTCTTCCACCGACATGTCCCCGAAACCACGAGCTCCGAGCCCCGCCACCTGTGCAATCTCCTTCAATGCGCGGCGCAACCCTGCGTAGGCCGTTCCCAACTCGACGACCTGGTACCCCCTGCGGGGCGTGGCATCGGGGATCCGGACATGGAAGAGGCCGGCGGGGATGAAGACTCCGCCGCCGTTTTCGACGACGAACGGATGGGCATTGTTCAGGCGAAGCCGGATCGCTTCTATCTCGGCTTTCGTCTTGCTGGATACCAGGACCAGCGGAATGTGCCGGTCACGCAGGGCGGCCAGCGCCTCACGGGCCGGCTCGAAGGAATAGGTGGCCGCATCCAGCAGGCTCCCATCCATGTCGGTGAACACCACCATGCGCGTCATGCGGGCGATCGCTCCCGGTTGAAGAGACCAAAGACCGTTACGATACCGGATGCCCGCGGGCGGCGCAATTGCACCGGGACGACAGGCGTCGGGAGCGCGTTGACTTCACCGCCGAAAGCCTGCACACTTCCCGCCGCTGCCTTCTCGTGAAAAACAGGCGTGGAGAATAAGATGGGCATGCTCCAGCTCAATGCGGTCCTCGGCAGTCTGGTGGTGACGCTGGGGTTCTGGCTCGTCTGGGGACAGTTGCCGGCCATGCTCTTTGCTTTGGTGGGCGTAGGCGTCGCGGCCTTGCTGCTCTGGCGGGCCGAGACCATCGGCGCCGTCTGGGCCTGGGCCACGCTCTTGCTGGGGGTGGAAAGCTTCGCCTGGCCGATCGCCACGATGGTGCAAGTCAAACTGACCGCCGATCAGGGAGCGCAGCCGACCGACGAGCAGATGGGTCTCATCCTCACCGCGGTCCTCTTCGGCCTCTTCTCCTCCATCTTCTGGCTCACGTTTTCCTACGGCCTCTTCAAACGGATGGTCTGGAAGCGGCCGGATGCGGACGTGCCGGCTGGTGAAACGGGATGGGGCAGGCAGGATAAAGGTAAGCGCTGAGCCTGAATCTTGCTACGCCACCCCTTGCCTCGCTTGTTTGCCGGAGGAGTTAGGGAGTCTTATACTGCGGGGGCACCGAACTTGGTGCACTATGCGGGAAGGGATAATTCACAGTTGAGCAGCGCAGAAATGGAAGCGCCGGAAGCGTTCGGCGAGTTCCCGCCGCATCTGTTCCGCGTCTTCGATCGTGAGGACTATGCACGAGCACTTGTCGAAAAGGGAGTGGTCCGATTCGGTCTGTTGCGCTCCTATCGCAAGATCGAGAACGCGGCGCGGCAAGATTCGTCCGAGGGAGATGCATTCCTACAGATTCCCGGCGATGTCATCACTATAGAACTGGACCGTGACACGTTGCAGACGAAGCGGGAATATACGAAACCCGGCTACCTTCACTTTTCCGGTGAGCACGTAAATCCAATCTATATCTACTGTTGCTCATATCCGCCTTCTGGGCAGATGGACGATTGCCCGCGGCAGTTTGGCGCACACGTGGTGCTCATCCGCGACCCGCGCCGCTTTGCTCAGCAGATCACCAATGCCCTCCATCACCTCGATTGGCCCCGCATGGTTATCGAATGCGTGGCCGTACGGTAGAACAAGGGCGCACGCGCCCACACTGAGCCTACGTCTGAGGAGCGGCATCGCCTCATGTATGCGCAGAAGCCCCAGGGCTTTGCCGAAGAACATGAGTACCGGCTTGTCGGAATCGCACCCTATCGATCCGACGCACCAAAGTATGTCGTTGTAGAACTCGGCGGCCCACTCTCCTACGCGCAGCTTCTGTAGCTCGATCCGTTGGTAGACTGCACAAATCCAAATATGGCGAAGGCGGCAGTAGCCAGGACTGACGAATCTGAGTCGGGCATGAACGGGCTCGCTTCAATGTGTCGGCGAGGTTGCCGGTAGCCAGTCCCCTGAGCTAGCCTTAGACCCGCCGCTTCACTTTTTCCCAGGAAAGGCATACACTAAATCCATGTCTCCGAGCGGAAAACAACTCCTGAAGGACGCGCTCCAACTCCCCCAAGAGGAGCGTGCCGCTTTTGCCAGCGAACTGCTTGACAGTCTGGAGCCGGCCGGCTCAAGCCAGCGTCGAAGTGAGCAAGAATGGCTGGCCGAACTGAAGCGGCGGGCGCAGGACACTTCAAAGTGAATGAACGAGCGCAAGCTTCTTGCTAAGGCTCTAGGCGGGTCGAAGAATCTTCGGTTTGGCGAGGCCGTTGCATTGGCTGAGGCGTTTGGGTTTCAGCTCTCGCGGGTGAAGGGAAGCCACCATATTTTTGTGCATCCGGGAGTGCGGGAGTTGGTCAATCTTCAGAACGTGGGCGGGAAGGCCAAGCCCTACCAAGTCCGCCAGTTGCTTGATCTTGTGGAACGATATAACCTACAACTTGATGCGGACGAAGCACGATGAAGGATTATCATATTAACATTTTCTATAGCGACCGGGACGGCGGTTATATCGCCGATATTCCGGATCTTGATGCCTGCTCGGCGTTTGGGAAAACCCCGGCGGAAGCTCTCCGACAGGCGCAACTTGCCAAAAAGGTCTGGCTGGAAGCAGCACGTGCTGAAGGCAAACCAGTGCCCAAACCACGCTATCGCCCTGCGATTTATCAGACCGGTTCCTGATATATCTACGACATCTCGATTGAGTCCGCATCCACGTTAACTCTCAGCTCATGCTTGCTCGCGGGTGTATTCCCCCTCCCTGTTATTCCTCTGGTTCAGGGTGTACGATGAACAACAGGGTTTTCATTTCCAAGCCTCAATCCAAGGAGGGCGCAATGTCCACAAGCTATATACGCAGGGGGTTGTTCGTCTGTGCCGTGATTGCGTCACTGTTGGCCGGCCCTGCCTGGCTGCAGGCCGAAGAGCCGCATGCTGCGGGCAAGGTGAAGGTGCTGTATCACGTGGACGGCAAGGACCCGGAGGTCGCCAAGTATGCCCTCGCGCTCATCAACAAGCACATTGATGCCGAGGGTGGACCGGACAAGATCGACGTGGAACTGGTGGTCCATGGCCCGGCGCTCGTCCTGTTTGAACAGGACAAGATGGACCCGGAGCTCAAGACTAGGTTCGACCAGGCGATCGACAAAGGGCTCCATGCGGAAATGTGCCAAATCTCGATGAAGCTGTACGGCACGCCGCTGGAGAAGATCGCCAAAGGCTTTGTCGCCACCTTGCATCCGGTCGCGGTCAAGCGGATTGCCGACCTTCAGCGGCAGGGCTATATCTATATCAAGCCGTGACGGGGGATCGGGGCATGCGACGCAGGGCACCGTTGATCGTGTCGGTGCTTGTCGTGGCCGGCCTGAGCGTTATGCTCTGGGCTGGGCGGGCCGCAGGGGCTGCTGGTTCAGCCGCAGCCTCTGCGGCGCCCCCGTTCGATCTCGTCACGTTGGCCGGTGAAGCCTACAGCAAGGAGTCGCTCAAGGGGCGTCCGGCGCTGCTGGTGTTCTGGGCGCCCTGGTGTCCGGTCTGTCGGAAGGAACTGCCGATCCTGGGCCGGTTCTACGAACAGGAGAAGCCGGCGCAACTTCGGGTGATCGCCATCGGATTTGCGGATAAGCGGGGGAGCGTAGAAGCCTATGTGAAGGCTCACCCTGAGACGTTTGTGTTTCCAACTGCCTTTGATGAGGACAATTGGATATCCCAGGCGTTCAAGGTGACGGCCACGCCGACCTTCGTCCTGCTGGACTCGCAGGGGAATATTCAGGTGGTCCACCGCGGCGGCGGGATCAATCAAAACCCCAAGTACCGGGAATTCCTGGCGGGGCTGAAAAGCTAGCCTCTACGGGCATCGCTCATCGTTCGCCATTTTCCGCAGGGTGTTCAAAAAGGGCTCCGGCAAGGCCGCTCACCGCACACTCTCCAGGCAACTAGCCTGATCCTTATCCGAACGAGGACATGTTTGCGAGCGACATGTCTTCGTCAGCCGCGGTATCCTTAAATTCTGCGAGCAAAAGGGATTAACCAGGCGGCCTCCCTTGGCCCACTTCCTTACAGCATCTCCAGCGGGTCCACGTCCACATCGAACCGCAGCCCGCTCTTTCCCCTCGTGCGCTCCATTTCGTCCAGCGTGGCCTTGACCGTGTGGCGGGCTTGCTCCGCGTTGACCGCCTTGACCAGAAGCTGATACCGGTGCCGCCCGCGGAGCTGTGCGTGCTGGGCCGGGACCGGGCCGAGTATCGTCACCGGCTCTGTCGCGCCCGGCGCCGGCTTGGGGGCGGTCTGCATCGCCTGGTTGAGCAGCTTGCCCCAGCGCATCGCTGCCTGTTTGACCGCTCCGGCCTGCGTGCCCGACACCTGCAAGCTGATCAGGTGCGTGAACGGTGGATAACCGAGGGCTTGCCGAGAGAGCAGCTCTTGCTCATAGAAGAGCGAGGGATTCTGCTGCGCCACGGCCGCGATCGCATGGTGACTCGGCAGGGACGTTTGGATCAGGACCGTCCCTTCTTCGTCCGCCGGCTTGGCCAGAGAGGCTGCGTCCAGCAGGGCGTGGTAGGTCCGTTCGGCGGCGCGGAAATCTGCGGCATGCAGTCCTGCATCGGCGTTGGCGATGCCGACGAAGCCCACGCGTGGCAGCGGAAAGCTTTGCAGCAGCATCTGCGTGCCGATGAGGATGTCCCATTTGCCTGCCACGGCTTCCGCCCGGACCCGGTCGGCCTGGCTCTGCGTTTTGGCTTGGTCGCGGTCGAGCCTGGCGATGCTGGCCTGGGGAACGAGGCGCCGCAGCATCTCCTCCAGCCGTTCGGTTCCGGACCCGACCGGTTCCAGCCTGGCGCCCTGGCAGGTGGGGCAGGTGTCGGGCGGCGGCGCCGAGGTGCCGCAGTAGCGACAGGCTAACGCGGCGGACTGGCGGTAGTAGGTCAACGAGACGGAGCACTGCGGACACTGCAGCGCGTTGCCGCAGTCTCGACACAGCAGCGCGGAGGCAAACCCTTTGCGGTTCAAAAAAAGAGCCACGCCGGTTTTGGCCGCCACGGCTGCCTTGATACCGTCCAGCATGGATTGCGAGAGGACGGTGCCGTAGGGAGTCCGGCGCAAATCGATGACGTGGATGGCCGGCGTCTGTGGCGCGATGGCCACCGATAAAACCCGCCCGGTCTTTTCGCCGTCCGCCATTGCCTGCCAGGTTTCGAGCGACGGATGGGCCGAGCCGAGCAGCAGCAGGGCCCCATGCTGGGCTGCGCGGAGCTTGGCGACGTCGCGCGCGTGGTAGCGGGGTTCTTGTTCTTCCTTCAGCGATGGATCGTCTTCCTGATCCATGCAGATGAGGCCGAGAGCGGCCAGGGGGGCGAAGCTGGCGGATCTTGTCCCCACCACCAGCGACACCTCTCGGGCCTGGATTCTGCGCCACGCCGCCTCGCGGGCGCTCGGAGCCAAGGCGCTGTGCAGCAGTTCTACGTGTCGCCCCCACCGGGCTTGCGCGGTCTTGGCGATGACCGAGGCGCGTGTCATGTCGGGAGAGATGATGAGGGCGGTGCGGTGCCGGGCGAGGACCTCCTGGGCTGCGCAGAGATAGCCGGCGAGGCGGTCGAGGAAGGGGGCTTGTAGCAGCAAAGTCTTGCTGTCTCCGCTTCGCAGATCGGCCTGGAGCCGCTCTTGCCAGAGCGGTGGAACCACAGGAAGGGCGAGGGGGCGGAAGGACTGGTCCGGCTCCGCCTGCATGGGAACCTGGCTCGGGCCGCCTCGCCGCGCGCCGGTTCGCGGCTGACTGGGAGCGGCGCCCTCGGCAGGGCCTTCCTGCAACAGGCTGCGGCGCTTCAGGTCGGCGAGCGTCCTGGCCACCGGCCCGTCGAGTCCTCGGCGGAGGGTGGCCAGCGTCAAGCCCTTGCGTCTGGATGTCGCCGCCAGTCTTGCGAGCAGTTCGTGCGCTTGAGCGGAGAGTTTCGTGGATGTGGCCCCCTCCGCTTGCTGAACGGCCGTCCGCCCCTCCTCGGTGATGCGGTAGTACTGTGAAGGCTTGATGACGGGTACGGGAGGCGGCAGGGCCAACCGGAGGCATTGGCCCCACGGCGCGAGGTACCGTTCGGATACGAGGCGGGTCAGGTCCAGGAGATCCGGGGAGGCGATGCCTCCATCTTGTCCTGCCGCCAATGACAAGATGTCCTTCAGTCGCGCCATGGCGACCGGCTTGGAGAACGCCGGAGGCGGCGTCGGCGTCAGGTCGATCACCACGCCCCGGATGGTGCTGGCGCCGAAGGGCACCAGGACTCCGCTGCCGACCGTCACGTGTTGTCGGAGCGGGGCCGGGATGCGATAGGTGAAAGTTTGCCGCAAGTGCCGGGGGACCAGCACCTCCGCGAATGCGGGATCTGGGTTTGCTGTTTCGGAGGGCTGTCTCACTGGTTCGTCTGTGTGGTGTGGAATGTCATGTGCAGTCTGCGCAGCAAGCGGGGGCCCGCCCATTCTAGCAGCCGGGCCCGAGGGGAACAATCGGGCATCGGGGCTGAGGCGGCGGTCGCGCCGGCTAGGGAGTCTGGAGCGCGGGGCTGGGCGGAGGGGCCGGTTCCGCCGGTGGTTGTTGAGTCGGCGGTGGAGGCTCGCCGACCGGAGGCGATTGCGGGACGGCCTCCTCGGGCCTGGGCGGTTCGGCGGCGGCCGGAGGAGTTGGCTCGGGCGAGGCAGCGACCGGGCTGTCGGCGTCCGGCCTGATCACCGGCTGGTTGGTAAAAATGGGCGGCACTTTTTTGGGCACCAGCACGATTTCAATCCGGCGATTCTGCTTGCGGCCTTCCTCGGTACTGTTGCTGGCGATCGGCTTCGAATCGCCGTGCCCGACCACCTTGAGGTTCGCCGGATCCACTCCACCTTCTTCCACGAGGTAACGGACCACCCCGGTGGCCCTGGCTCGAGACAGCTCCACGTTGTTGGGGTATTGCCTTTTGAGCGAAGGGCCGATCGGTATCCGGTCCGTGTGGCCTTCGACGAGGATCTGTTGGCCCGAAACGGTCTTCAGGATCTCGCCGATTTCTTTCAGCGCGGCTTGTCCGGTGGGGTTGATCGGTGAGGCTCCCGGCTCGAACTCCAGTTGCTTGGACAAGGCGGCGAGGCGGGAGAGGTCGATCTCCGACGCGCCGACCGCGCCGGCCGCCTGCTGCGTGGCTTCTTGCTCCGGCTGGCCGGCTTTGGCCAGCCGCTCCATTTCCTCCACAATGGACTCAGCGGAGGAGCGTCGTACCACCGGTGAACTCGGCGGTTCTTGGAACACAATGCGGTCGGCTCGGAGAAAGGGGACGGTGGAGCGGATGACAAGGGCGGTGGCCGCCGTGTCTTCCACGGCCAGCACCTTTAACTCCCCGATCTTCTGGACGGGAATGCCTGTCGAGGTGCGCAGCACGTCGAGCCGGTCTCCCGTGCGGAGCCCGTCGTTGCGCCCCCAGTCGATGTACACGATATGGGACTGGGCGATCAGGGAGAGCGACGGCGGAAAGGCAATGATGTACCCGGGCACGTTCGGCAGACTCCGACCCGGCACCGGTGGCTCCTCCGGGGGCGGGGGGACGAAGCGGACCGCTCGGTCCCCCGCGATGATCGGGCTCCACGACCGGACGAGGCGGACGGTCGCAAGGCCCTGCGTCACTTCCGTGACCAGCCCGACGCCGACATTCATGAACAGATCCCCCAGGTACTTGCCTTTGGCCGGATGGAAGATCTCGTTGATGCGGCGGTAGATCGTGACATGCCCGCCGACCTCGATTTTGCTGGTCTTGGTCAATTGCAGGTAACACAGATCGCCGGTGCCCAGGATCATTCTGTTGCTGGTCGTTTGAGCGTCGCCGTTCAAGGGGGTAACGACGCCTTCGATGGGCATTGAGGGGCGGACAAACCCGGAGGAGAAAATCAGGGACGCCTCTCCTTTTCGTACGCTCTGAACGTCCGGGGAGTCGGCTAAAACGGGAGACCACATCGAGCACAGGATCGCCGTCAGGGTGGCGCACAAAATCAGAAGCGAGTGGCGCTCGATCGGGTGCTGATGCCAAAGCCAGAACATGTCGGTAACCATAGCAAAACGAAGACCATTGTCAAGCGAAGACGGCAAAGCATCTGCGCGCTGGCGGTTTGACAGGCGGTTTCTGCGGGTGTTAGCGTACGACACGTGCTGGTGCAGGACAGGAGGTGCTCCGTGAGCGATGCCAGGGTTCATGACTCCGAGCCAAACCGCCCGAAGCCGGCCAGCCTTCCCAAGTCGCCGCCCCGCCGTATTGAAACCCAGATCCATAGAAGGAACAAAGCGAAAAAGCAGTTTCCGCTTCAGGCCGAGTGGGATGCGGCATCGGGCGAGGCGCCGCAGGGGCTGCGGACGCCCCAGGACCGGATGCGCAAGCAGACGCCACACACCTAATCGGCCTTCCCGCTAGCCTCCTCATCCGGCTCGTTCGTCGCGGTGAGTTTTCTGTTGGCTCCAGTCCAAGGATCACTGAAAAAACAAACAATTGGAATGTTCTCGCGCGGGACCTAGGGCTTTCGGTTCCTGGGCCCGTAGGTCCTTTGTGCGCTTGCTATTGGCAATCAGGCACGACTAAAATGCCAAACTTCCATTGGAAGTCAAGGTGTTGGGAGCGGGGGTTTTGTGAGCGGCACTGAGTTGCTCATCGAGTATTTAACTCGTTATTTCCCGATCCTGCTCTTCATCGTCATCGCCCTGGCATTCGGCGTGGTGACGTTGGTGATCAGCTATCTGGTCCAGCCCAAGTATCCGGAGGCGGAGAAGCTCAGCGCCTATGAGTGCGGGAGCGAGCCGTTTTCCGACGCCCGGATGCCCTTTCCCGTCCGCTACTACATCTTTGCCATGCTGTTCGTGATCTTCGACATCGAGGTGATCTTCCTCTATCCCTGGGCCGTGACGTTTTACAAGATCGGGTTCGTCGGATTGGTCGAGATGCTGATCTTTATCGCGTTGTTTCTGGTGGCCTACGTCTACGCCTGGAAGAAGGGGGCGCTGGAATGGGACTGAGCAGCAACGATGAACGCAGAATGATGAGTGATGAACGAAGGGAGCGGCGCGTTCCCCATTCATCGTTCAGCGTTTATCATTCATCGTTGGGTGTGACATGGGACTGATACAGCTGGGGCGGCATGAGAAGGACGGAGACCTGGACGTCATCACGACGACGGTCGAGAAGGCCGTCAACTGGGCGCGCAAGGGCTCGCTCTGGCCGATGACCTTCGGATTGGCCTGCTGCGCCATTGAAATGATCGCGGCCGTCTCCGCACGGTACGACATGGATCGCTACGGGGCCGGCGTATTCCGGGCTTCTCCCCGCCAGTCCGACCTGATGATCGTGGCCGGAACCGTCTGTCGGCGGATGGCGCCCGTGATCCGGAAAATCTACGACCAGATGCCCGAGCCCAAATACGTGATCGCCATGGGCTCCTGCGCCACGTCGGGGAATATCTACGACAGCTACAGCGTGGTGCAGGGAGTGGATCGGTTCGTGCCGGTGGACATCTACGTGCCGGGTTGTCCCCCGACGCCCGAGGCGCTCTTCGACGGCATCCTGAAACTGCAAGAACGGATCATGCAAAAGCGGGTGTTCACCAAGCAGCCGGACGCCGTGAAGGCCAATGTTTAATTTTGAATGTTGAATTTTGAATTGCCGAGCAGCCCGATTCCGATAATTCAAAATTGAAAATTAAGAATTGAAAATTTTCTAAATGCACCCCATCGCCGAACGCATACAACGGGAGTTTCCCGAAGGCTTGGTGCAGGCCGTGGAGTGGCGCGGCGACTTGGCCGTCACGGTGACGCGCAAGGCGCTGCACGACATCGCGCGGTTTCTGCACGATGACCCAAGCATGGACTTCGATTATATCGTGCACGTCAGTTCGGTCGACTGGCCGGACGACGAGGAACGGTTCGAGGTGGTCTGGGAGTTCTATTCGATTCGCAAGCGGCACCGGATCCGGCTCAAGACGCGCGTGCCCGAGGCGGAGTGCATCGTGGATTCCCTGACCGATATCTGGAAGGGCGCGGACTTCATGGAGCGGGAGGTCTACGACATGATGGGCATCCGCTTCCGCAACCACCCGGACTTGCGCCGCATTCTGATGCCGGATGAATATACGGAAGGCTATCCGTTGCGCAAAGATTTCCCGCTGCAGGGGAAAGGGTGGCGGGACACGTTCGAGTTTTTGAACGAGGCACAGGGCTAGGAAGCTCTCAGCCGTCAGCTTCTGAAAATGAGATTCGGGAGTTTCTGCTGAAAGCTGAAAGCCGAGAGCTGAAAGCTTCTTGAAAATTATGCAACTCGACGATCAACGCACCACCGTCTATAAAGTCGATCCGGGCCGACCGGAGACCGAGTCGCTGCCGCTGGTGCGGACCGAAGAGCTGCTCCTGAACATGGGGCCGCAGCATCCGAGCACCCATGGAGTCTTGAAGGTGATCCTGGAGCTGGAAGGCGAGCGGATCACCAAGTCCACGCCGGTCATGGGCTTTCTGCACCGGGGGGTGGAAAAACTGGCCGAGGAGGGCACGTACCATCAGTTCATCCCGCACACGGACCGTCTGGACTACGTCTGCGCGATGTACAACAACTTCGCCTACTGCCGCGCGGTCGAGAAGTTGATGAACATCACGGTGCCCGAGCGGGCCGAATACCTGCGCACGATCGTGGCGGAAGTGCAGCGGATCATCGGACACCAGTTCTGGTTGGGAACCCAGGCGTTGGACATCGGCGCCATGACGGTCTTCTTCTATACGTTCCGCGACCGGGAAATTTTGCTGGATTGGTTCGACGAACTCTGCGGCGCCCGGCTCACGACGAGCTGGTATCGGATCGGGGGGGTGGAGCGGGACTTCACGCCGGCGTTGCTGAGCAAGCTTCGAGCCTTCCTGGACTACTTTTTGCCCAAAATCGACGAGTATGTAGTGTTCCTGGAGAAGAACCGGATCTGGGTGGCCCGTACCAAGGGTGTGGCGGTGATCTCGGCGGAGGATGCGGTCAACTTCGGCCTCAGCGGACCGACGCTGCGCGGGTCGGGCGTGGATTACGACCTCCGCAAGTACGAACCCTATTCGGCCTATCCCCGCTGTGAGTTCAGCGTGCCGGTGGGCAAGAACGGCGACACCTACGACCGGTACTGGATCAGGGTCGAGGAGATGCGCGAGAGCGCGAAGATCATCAGGCAATGCCTCGACCAGATGCCGGCGGAGGGGCCGGTCATGGCCGAGGTGCCCAGCGTGACGCTCCCGCCCAAGGAGCGGGTGTTCACGAACCTGGAATCTATGATCCAGCAGTTCAAGCTCTTCTCGCAGGGGTTCGACGCGCCCAAAGGCGAGATCTATTGCGGGACCGAGGCGCACAAAGGCGAACTGGGCTTCTACATCGTCAGCCAGGGGGGCGGGAAACCCTATCGGTTGAAGATCCGCGCTCCGTCGTTCATTCACATGGGCGCGTTCGACTACATGTCGCGCGGCTACATGATTGCGGATGCGGTCACGATTTTCGGCACGTACGACATCGTGATGGGGGAGTGCGACCGTTAGAAACGATGAAGCGTGAATGATGAACGATGAAGTGAAGAGGTTCGGGCGGGGTCTTCACTTCATCCTTTTGCGTTCATCGTTCAGCGTTGGAGATAAAGCATGGGTTTGAAACCAGCCACCAATCCGGAAGTCGAAGCGGCGACGATCGAACTGACCATCGACGGACGCACGGTGACGGCCAAGGACGGGGTGTCGTTGTACGACGTCATTTCCAGCACGGGCAAGATCATCCCGGCCATGTGCTACCACTATACGTTCGACCCGTTCGGCTCTTGCGGCATGTGCTTGGTGATGCAGGAAGGCAAGAAGGCGCCGGTCCGTTCCTGCACGGCCAAGGCGACCGCCGGCATGATCATCCGCACGGAAGGGGACGACCTTTTCCAGGCCCGCAAGAAGGCGGTGGAGAAACACCTGTCCGTGCACCCGCTGGACTGCCCGGTCTGCGACGCGGACGGGCATTGCGAGCTGCAGGACATGGCCTTCCAGCACCAGGTGACCAACCTGGCCAATGCCAAGCAGAAACTGATCCCGGAAGACACCCGCAGCCTCGTGCTGGACTTCAACATGAACCGCTGCATCGCCTGCGGCGAGTGCATCAACATCTGCAAGGACGTGCAGATGATCGACGCCCTGCAGTTCGCCAAGAAGGGCGGCTTCACCCAGGTGGTGGCGAAGGGCGACGTGGCCCTCTCCTGCGAATTCTGCGGCGACTGCCTGGCGGTCTGCCCGGTGGGCGCGATCACCAACAAGTACTCCAAGTACCTCTACAAGCCCTGGCAGCTCAAGAAGACCACGACCACCTGCAACTATTGCGGCGACGGCTGCCAGATGTACGTCGAGACGAAGGACACGGAAGTGGTCCGGGTGACCTCGCCGCTTTCCTGGAAGAACAAGTGGGGCGACCGGGCCGAGACGGCCAAGGGGCACGGCGGACTCTGCGTGCGCGGACGGTTCGGCTTCCAGTTCATCGACAGTCAGGCCCGGCTGCGCCAGCCGTTGGTGCGGCGGGACGGCCGGTTGGTCGAAGCGCCCTGGCTGGAGACGATGCACCAGGTCGTGGACCGGCTGGCGGCGATCAAGGCCCAGCATGGGCCGAACGCCATCGCCGGGCTCATCACGGCGCGCTGCACCAACGAGGAACTCTATCTGTTCCAGAAAGTCATGCGGGTGGCGATCGGGACCAATCAGTTGGACAGCAGCGCCCGCTACGGCCATGCCAACTTCGTCCACGCGGTCCGGCAGGCTCTGGGCGTCGGGCGCATGACCAGCGGATCGGAGGATGTCAGCAAGGCCAAAGCCATCCTCGTGGTCGGGTCGAACATCACCGAGACCAATCCGGTGGCGAGCGTCAGGGTGAAGCAGGCGATCCGCGTCTATAGCGCCCAGGTGATCGTGGTGGATTCATCCAATACGAACCTGGCCAAGCTGGCGTCCCATCCGACGCTGGTCAAGCCGGGCACCGAAGGCCTGTTCGTACAAGGGCTGGTCAAGTCCGTGCTCGAGCAGGACCTGGTCGACGAAGAGGCGGTCGGCAGGCAGCCGGACGCCTTTGCTTCGCTCAAGCAGGCGGCTGCGGGCCTGTCGTTGGACGCCGTGGCTGCGCAGACCGGCGTGCCGGTCGAGCAGATTCACGAGGCGGCGGCGATCTTCGCCGAAGCGCCTCGGGCGGTGATCATCTGCGGCGAGGGGATCGTCCGCCGCTCAGGCGGGTATCAGGATGTGCTGACGTTGATCGACTTGGCCTGGATCACCGGGAAACTTGGCCGCCCCGGTTGCGGCATCAACACGGTGGTCGAAGAAGCCAACGAACAGGGGGCCATGGATCTGGGCGCCGTGCCGGAGTTCCTGCCGGGCCAGGCTCGGTTCGACGACGAGGCGGCCCGCGCCAAGTTTGCCAAGGCCTGGGGCAAGGACAAGCCGGTTTCGCTCCCGTCGATCGGCAATGGCGCGCATCTGGCGGAGATCCTCAATCGCTGCCGCAACGGCCAGATCAAGGCGTTGTACGTCATCGGGGAGAACCCGCTGGCGACGCTCCCGGCGTCGTTCGGCGTCAAGGACGCCCTGGCGAAGCTGGAGCTGCTGCTGGTTCAGGACCCGTTCCTCACCGAAACCGCGCAACTGGCCCATGTCGTCCTGCCGGCGTGCACCTTTGCCGAAAAGGACGGGACCGTGACGAACCAGGAGGGCCAGGTCCAGCGTGTCCGGCAGACCATGGATCCGATCGGCGAAAGCCTGCCGGACTGGCATATCATGACGGCGCTCGCCAGCGGCTTGGGCTATGAATTGAGCTACGAGTCCCCGCAGGATATTCAGAACGAGATCATGAAGCTGCTGCCCGGCTATTATAACCTCGGGCAACCGAAGAAGATCGTGCCGAACCCGGACGCCTATTTGTCCCACGGCTACACGGCCTTGCTGGCGGGCCGGTATGGCCGCGCCGCGGCGGCGACCGGGAGGGAGGCCGGACGTCCCTTCAGGCTCACGATGGGCCAGCTCCTCTACCACTCGGGCAAACTCTCGACCCAGGCCTCGGGCCTGATCAAGATTGCGCCGAACACCGGCAAGCTTCGCATGAATGCCCAGGACATGGAGCGTCTCGGTGTGGGCGACGGGGCGCGGGTGCGTGTGAGTTCGGAGCGCGGCTCGCTCGAAATGGGCGTGCAGGTCGACCAGGCCTTGCTGCCGGGAGCCTGTTTCTTCCCCGAACATTTCAACGAGCCTCCGGTCAAGGACCTGATGGCCGTCGAGGTGGGTCAGGTGACGGGTGTGCCCTCGTTCAAAATGACCGCAGTCTCGATCGAAAAGATCTAGCTCCGGAAGGCGGAGGGTGAGATGAGCGTCGGCGCATTGACCAAAAAAGTCCTTCAAGCGGCCCTGTTCTACGAGATCTGGGACGCGATGAAAGTCACGTTCAAGCACATGTTCTACAAGCCGATCACCTTCCAATACCCGCGGGAGCAACGGACGATCCCCGATACCCATCGGGGCGCGCTGGGCCTCCTGCGATACGACGACGGACGCGAACGGTGCGTGGGCTGCGACCTGTGCGAAGCCGCCTGCCCCTCGCACTGCATCAAAGTGATCAGCACCGAGGACCAGGACCGGCCGCTCCAACGGTATGCGAGCGAATTCTACATCGACATTACCAAATGCGTGTTTTGCGGCTATTGCGTGGAGGCCTGCCCGGTCAACGCGTTGGCCATGACCAAGATGTACGAATATTCCACCCACGACAAGCGGACCCTCCTGTTCGACAAGCAGCGGCTGTATCAGATCGGCGAACGATATATCAGTGATGCGAAAAAATATTTGGTCGCCCACCATCAGGAGAAGGACGACCAATCGAGCCGGGAATACCGGTACTTTTTCCCCCAGTCGGTGCTGAAGGCGACGCAGCCGCCGCCGAAGCATTTGACCTAAACCCATAGGCCCATGACGCTGCTCTTTTTCGTGTACTTTTCGCTGGTGAGCATTGCCGCCGGCGTGCTCACCGTGGCGCTGCGCAATCCGGTCCATTGCGGATTGGCGCTGCTGACCATGCTGCTGCACGTGGCGGGTCTGTTCGTCCTGTTGAACGCCGAGTTTCTCTTCGCCGTGCAGGTCATCGTCTATGCCGGCGCCATCCTGGTGCTCTATCTGTTCGTGCTGATGCTGCTGAACCTCAAAACCGACGAGCGCTACCTGCATGCACGCTATGCGGTGATTCTGTTCGCGGCGGCGGCCATCTGCGGGGAGATGCTGATTCTGGTGCTCCGATCCCCCTATGCGGGAATGAAGGGCGACGCGCCGGCCGAGGCGATCTTGCAAGACGGAGACAGTTACGCGGTCGGCATCAAGATGTTCAGCGACTATCTGCTCCCGTTCGAAATCGTCGGGGTGTTTTTGCTGGGAGCCATCATCGGCGCCATCGTGCTGGCGAAAACGCCGACCGCCGCCGATGTGGAGCATGAACCATGATTCCGTTGAGCGCGTACGTGGCCGTCAGCGCGATCCTGTTCGCCACCGGCCTGATCGGGGTGCTGGTCCGCCGCAACTTCATCATCGTGTTGATGTCCGTGGAGATCATGCTCAACGCGGCGAACATCAATCTGGTCGCCTTTTCCCATTATCTGGAGTCCATGGCCGGACAGATCGTGGCCCTGTTCGTGATCGCGATCGCCGCCGGGGAGGCGGCCGTGGGGCTGGCGATCATCATCGTCGTGTTCCGCGGAAAACTCTCCACGAATGTGGACGAAATGAATCTCTTAAAGTGGTAACGTGTCCGATCTGATCGTCATCCTCATTCCCGTCTTCCCGCTGCTGGCCGTGTTGCTGAACGGTCTGCTGGGCAGCCGCTATTCCCACGAGGTGGCGCACCGGCTGGCCTGGGGCTCCGTGGGCCTCTCGTTCCTTTGCGCCATCGGGGTGTTTGCGGAGACGTTGGGGGCCGGCGCCGCCAGGGAAGTCGTCGCCTACAAATGGATCTTCGGCGGGGACCTCACGGTCAACCTGGCCTTCCTGATCGACCCCCTGACCTGCATCATGCTGCTGGTGGTCACCGGCGTCGGGTTCCTCATCCACCTCTACTCGGTCGGCTACATGCACGGCGAGGAAGGCTTCACCCGCTTCTTCACCTACATGAACCTTTTCATGGTTTCGATGCTCCTGCTGGTGATGGGGAACAACTACCTGGTCCTCTTCATCGGCTGGGAAGGCGTGGGGCTCTGCTCCTATCTGCTCATCGGCTACTACTACGACAAGGTCTCCGCGGCCAAAGCGGCCTCCAAGGCTTTCGTGGTCAATCGGATCGGCGACGCCGGATTTCTGCTCGCCATCTTCTTGGTCTTCCAGAATTTCAAGACGTTGGACTACACGCAGGTGTTCGCCCAGGCCGGCCAGCTCTCCACGGAAATGGCCACCGCGATCGCTCTCTGTCTTCTGGTCGGGGCCGTGGGCAAATCGGCCCAGATTCCCCTCTACACCTGGCTGCCGGATGCGATGGAGGGACCCACGCCGGTCAGCGCGCTGATCCATGCCGCCACGATGGTGACGGCCGGCGTCTACATGATCGTGCGGAACCATGTCATTTACGACATGGCGCCCGCGGCCATGACGACGGTGGCCTGTGTGGGCGGCGCGACGGCGCTCTTCGCGGCCACGATCGGTCTCGTACAGACGGACATCAAGCGCGTGCTGGCCTATTCCACGGTCAGCCAGTTGGGGTACATGTTCCTGGCGTGCGGGATCGGCGCCTATACGGCGGCGGTCTTCCACCTGATGACCCACGCCTTCTTTAAAGCGCTGCTCTTCCTCTCGGCCGGTTCGGTGATCCATGCCCTGCACGGCGAGCAGGACATTATGAAAATGGGCGGGCTGAAGTCGAAGATTCCCTGGACCCACGGTCTGTTCCTGGTCGGGACCTTGGCCATCGCCGGCATTTTCCCGCTGGCCGGCTTCTGGAGCAAGGACGAGATCATGGCCCATGCGTTCGTGCACGGCCACTATGTCCTGTACGGGATGGCGGCGGTCGGGGCGTTTCTGACCGCCTTCTACATGTTCCGGCTCACCTATCTGACGTTCTATGGACAATCCCGGGTGGATCACCATACGGCGGCCCATATCCATGAATCGCCCCCGATCATGCTCGGGCCGTTGGTGGTCCTGGCGACCCTCTCGGTGATCGGCGGATTCCCCGGCGTGCCGCCGGAAGACGGGTGGTTCCATCACTTTCTGCACAAGGTGACGGCGCAAGTCGGGGGGGAGTCGGCGGGGCATGAAGCGGGATCCGGGTTGGTCGTGATGCTGATGTTGGCGGCCACGGGCATTGCCCTCGCCGGCTGGGGTCTGGCCCATTATCTCTACAGCATGCGCACCGAGACGGCGGCGGCTTGGGCCGAACGGTCTCCGGGGGCCTATCGGACCCTGTTGAACAAGTATTACGTGGACGAACTCTACGACGCCCTGTTCGTGGAGCCGACCAAAAAACTGGGACTGGTCTGGGATTGGTTCGATCGCCGTGTCATCGACCGGCTCGTCGTCGGGGTGGGCGAGCTGACCCAGTCGAGTTCGGCGGCCAGCACCTGGTTGGAGAAGTACGTGATCTATGGGGGGCTCAACGCGATCGGCTACGCCAACCACCTCCTGGCGCGTTCCTGGCGGCAGATGCAAAGCGGACAGGTGCATCACTATGCCGCGATTATCGTGGCCGGCCTGTTCATCCTGGTCCATCTCGTGTTGGCCTGGTGGACCGGGTCCGGCGGAGTGCTGCGGTGAGACGGGCCGATCGCTAATGGCTGATCGCGGATAGCACGAACGACGATGCTTCAAGAACTGACATTCGGATTTCCCATCCTCTCGCTCATTCTGTTCTTGCCCCTGCTGGGCGCGATCCTGATCGCGCTGCTCAAGGAAGAGGACCTGATCAAGAATGCGGCGATGGGGGTCTCGCTCCTGGAACTGGTGCTCGCCGTGATCGTGCTGCTGCGCTTCGTGCCCGAATCGGCGGCGATGCAGTTTTCCGAGCGGGTGGCCTGGATTCCACCGCTCGGGATCAGTTACCACTTGGGGCTGGACGGGATCAGCGTGCTGTTCGTCGGGCTCACGGCCTTCCTGACCGTGTTGGTCGTGCTCTATTCCTGGGACACGGTCCGGCATCAGATCAAGCTCTATTTCGTCACCCTGCTGGCGCTCGAAACGACGATGATGGGCATCTTCGTCGCGCTGGACCTGATCCTGTTCTTTGTCTTCTGGGAGTTGATGCTGATCCCGAGCTATTTCCTGATCAAGCTCTGGGGCGGCGGCGCGGAGCGGCAATATGCGGCGCTCAAGTATGTGCTGTATACGCTGTTGGGCAGCGTCTTCATGCTGGTCGGCATCGTGCTGCTGGATCTCAACTATCACGACTGGGCCGTGGTCCATCATATCGAGCCGGCCTATTCCTTCGATTTCCTGCAACTGCTGACGATTCCCATCCCGGCCGACAAGCAAGTGCTGATCTTCTGGCTGATCTTCATGGGCCTGGCCTTCAAGGCGCCGATGTTCCCGTTCCATACCTGGCTGCCCGATGCGCTGCTGGAGGGGCCGATCGGGATGGCCGTGTTTTTGGCCGGGATCAAACTGGGCACCTACGGGTTCATCCGGTTCAGCCTCCCGCTCCTGCCGGATGCGTCGAAGAACCAAGGCGTCGCCAGCACCATGATGACGCTGGCGCTGCTGGCGATCATCTACGGGGCGATCGTCGCGTTGATCCAGCCGGACTTCCGCCGGCTGTTGGCCTTCAGCAGCATCAGCCACCTGGGGTTCGTGGTGGCCGGCTTGTTCGCGTTGAACTACCAAGGGCTGCAAGGCAGCTTGCTGACGATGATCAATCTCGGTTTCAGCACGGCCGGCTTGTTCTTTCTGGCCGGCTTTCTCTACCAGCGGAGGCATAGCACCCAGTTGGCGGCATTCGGCGGATTGGCCAAGAAGGTGCCGCTGTTGGCGACCTATTTGCTGATCGTCGGGTTGGCCTCGATCGGCCTGCCCGGCACGAACGGGTTCGTCGGCGAGTTCCTGATCCTACTGGGCGCCTTCCAGGCCCACTGGCTGTACGGGGTCGTCGCGGTGACCGGCGTCGTCTTCGGGGCGGCCTATTTTCTCTGGTACTACGAACGGGCGATGTTGGGGCCGTTGACGCAGGCCGTCGGCCAGGCCATCGCGGATCTCAATGCCCGCGAGCTGGTCATCGCCTTGTCGCTGTCGGTGATGATTTTCTGGATCGGACTCTATCCCTCGCCCTTCCTGCGGATGATGAATGGGTCGGTGCAGGCGCTGGTCGAGCGGTTGGATAAGGGGGCGGTGGCGGGGATGGCTGTGCCGACCCCCGTGCTCGCGCACCGCGCAGGTCGGATCGGCTCGGCGGACGCGCGTGAGCGGGGCTCGTTTCCCCATCCGGTCGGGACGGAATAGGATCTAAGAGAACCTCATGGGCCAATACGCGCTCTTGTATATTCTGTTCGCGCCCTTCATCGGGGCGATCACGCTGCTGTTCGTCTCGAACCGCAAGGCGCTGGCGGTCCGCCTCATCGCCGCCGCCGCCGCCGCCGTCTCGCTGCTGGCGTCCTTCTACCTGTTCTTCGCCTTCGATACGGACAAGGGCGGGTACCAGTTTATCCAGCGGTTCGAGTGGTCGAAGGAACTGGGCATCGCCTTCCATCTCGGCGTGGATGGGATCGGGGCGCCGCTGGTCCTGGCCTCCTCGATCCTGCTGTTCGCGGGCATCTTCGTCTCCTGGCACATCAAGGACCGGACCAAGGAATTTTACATTGTCCTCCTGGTCCTCGCCGCCGCGACCATCGGCGTCTTCATGTCGCTGGACCTGTTCTTCCTGTACTTCTTCTACGAGATGTCCGTGCTGCCCATGTACCTGCTGCTGGGCCTCTGGGGCAGCCACACCAAGGGCTACCTTTCGATGACCGATCCCGAGGGGTTGAAGAAGCGGGACTCGGTGGCGTTCCTGTTCAACTTCGGCTCGAACAGCAAGGAATACGCGGCGATGAAGCTGACCCTGTTCCTGTCGGCCGGTGCCATCCTCGCGCTCCTGGGCATCCTGTTGATCTACAAGTTCTCCGGCTTGCACACGTTCGACATTCTGGTGCTGCGCGAGAAGGCGCATTTCTCCGGGCCGCTGGCCGATCTCATCTGGCTGCTGATCTTTTTCGGGTTCGCGTCGATCGCCCCGATTTGGCCGCTGCACTCCTGGTCCCCGGTCGGGCACGCGGCCGCCCCGGCCGCCACCAGCATGCTCCACGCCGGCGTGTTGATGAAGCTCGGGCATTTCTCGATCATTCGGGTCGCCTTTGAAATCCTGCCGGACACCACCCGGGAGCTGATGCCGATCGCGGCGGTGCTCTGCATCTTCAGCATGTTGTACGGCGGGTTCGTGGCCTTCTATGCCAAGGACACGAAATACGTGATCGGCTACTCCAGTTCCAGCCACATGGGCTATGTGTTCCTGGGGATGGCCGCGCTGGACTATATCAGCATGAGCGGAGCGGTCCTGTACATGTTCGCGCATGCGCTGGCCACCAGCATGCTCTTCGCCATCGCCGGCTGGGTCTACGACCAGACCCATACGCGGGACATCCCCTCGCTCGGGGGGCTGGTCAACCGCATGCCTTTCGTGGCCGGCTGTTTCCTGATCGCCTGCATGGCGTCGGTCGGCATGCCGGGAACCGTCAACTTCATCGCCGAAGTGATGATCCTCGTGGGGAGTTGGAACAAGTATCCCTTCCAGGTGTTCGTCGCGGTCGTGGGCATTGTCCTGACCATGGCGTACTTGTTCCGTATGATGCGGGGCGTTTTTTATGGCCCGATGGACGGGCATTACAGCCATGCGCACGATGCGGTGGCGATGGTGGATCGGGTGCCGCTGGTGCTGCTGATCACCTGCAGCATCACGTTCGGCCTCTTTCCGGGCCACTTTTACAAAGTCATTCGGGCCGGCACGGACCCGCTGGTCTCGCGCATCACCCAGGTGACGCCGTTGCATGCGGGGCAGGGCGTGCCGAGCCCTCAGCCATCGGCTGTCGGCGGTGGAGTCGATGAAACGATCCAAGTTTCCGAACTGAAGGCTGGGCGCTGACGGCTGAACGCTGATTGAGAGCGAAGGCACGATGATTTTCAACTTCTCCATGTCCGGGTCCGATCTCCTGCTCATGTTGCCGGAGATCCTGCTCACGATCTGGCTCTGCGTGGTCCTGATCGTGGACTTTGCCATGCCGAGGCTGCCCAAGGAACAGCTGGCCTACCTGAGCGTGGGCGGGCTGGTGGCCGTGCTGCTGAACCTGGCCTGGTTCGACCGGGCCGGGGTCACCGGCACCCTCTTCAACAACATGTTCGTGGTGGACCGGCTGGCGATCTTTTTCAAGATCTTCATCGTGGGCGCCACCGCGCTGGTCGTGCTCATCTCGATCGACTATGTCCGACGATTCCGGTTCTTCAAGGGCGAATATTATTTCCTGGTCCTGATGTCCGCCCTCGGCATGATGTTCATGGCCTCGGCCAACGATCTCCTGTCCATGTTCATCACGCTGGAGTTCTCGACGTTCGGTTTCTATGTTTTGGTGGCCTACCTGCGGGACGAGGTGTCGTCCAACGAAGCCGGACTCAAATTCTTCATTTTGGGCGTCTTCGTCGCGGGTCTGCTGGCCTACGGCATCAGCCTGGTCTTCGGGGAGACCGGCAAACTGGTCTTCTCGGACATCGCGTCGGCCAAGGCCACGCCGGGCCTGATCATCGGCTTTCTGCTGATCTTCGCCGCGTTGGGGTTCAAGATCGGCGCGGTGCCGTTCCACTCCTGGATTCCGGACACCTACCACGGCGCGCCCACTCCGGTGACGGCGTTTCTCTCGATCGCACCCAAGGGCGCCGCCTTTGCGATCCTGTTGCGGATGTTTTTCGTCTCGCTGGCGACGTTCAAGCCGGCCTGGGTCCTGCTGCTGGTCGGGGCCTCGATCCTTTCGATGACCTACGGGAACATCGTGGCCATCGCGCAGAAGAACATCAAGCGGCTGCTCGCCTATTCGGGCATCGCGCAGATCGGCAATCTGCTGATCGGGCTGGCGGCCGGCACCAAGATGGGCAGCGACGCGATCCTCTACTATCTGCTGACGTACCTGTTCGCGAACCTCGGCGCCTTTGCCGTGGTGATTACGGTCAGCAACCAGATCCAGAGCGACGAAATCGAGGATTATAGCGGCTTGAATCGGCGGTCGCCTTTTTTGGCGTTTGCCATGATCATGTTCCTCCTTTCGCTGGCCGGCGTGCCTCCACTCGCCGGATTTTTGGGCAAGCTGTACATTTTCGTGGCGGCGATGAACGAAGGGCTCTACACCCTGATCCTCGTCGGGCTCGTCAACATCGTGATCTCGATGTACTACTATTTGATCGTGGTCAAGAAAATGTACATCAACGAGCCGACCGATCCCTCGCCGCTGACCGTGTCCGCGCCCATGCAAGCGGTGATTTACGTGAGCCTGGCCGGCACCGTGATCCTGGGCGTCTATCCCCAGCCCTTCATCGACTGGGTGGTTGCCGCCGGCATGATGTTCTCGCATTTCGCCGCTCCCGCGGCGGCCGCCGTCATGCCTTCCGTGCCTCCCTCCGCCCTTCCGTTCGGCGGATAACCTCCCGCGACCCGATTTCTTGCAATCCTTTTGTGAATTGGGATACATCTGTCCCTGCATTGGCAGGCCAAGTCAGGAGGGAATCATGCGCCATCGCGAACGGACGCGAATCGGACGGTGGCGGGGACTGCTCGCGGCTCCGTTGCTGTTGCTGATCGCCTGCGGGACGCTCGCCGTCACCGAAGTGGCGAAACCGGCGTTTCCGTCGAAACCGATTCCGGCCCGGTTGGGCGTTCACGTGACGGGGGAGGCGCTCAAAAAGGCCTTCGCCGATCCGGACCGGCGCAAGTTGGGCTTGGCGCCCGGCCAATACTTCACCGATGTGATTCTGCTGCCTCCCGAAACCCGCTACGTTGCGCCCCAGGACATCCTCGACCAGTTCGGCGTGGATTTGATCCTCCAACTCCAGTTGATCGATACGAAGAGCAGCGGCGACATGAACGCGATTTTTATCGCGGCCATTCCGCTGACGTTCGGCGAGCCGTTGGCCCCGATTATGAGCTATGAAATTACCGTGACGGTGGAGGCCAACCTGCGGGATGCGCGGACCGGCCGCCTCTTGTGGGCCAAGACCGAACCGACCAAGGCCACCGACCACTTCAGCCCGATCGGGCCGGAGGAGAAGATGGCCGAGCTTGCCCAGCGGGGCTTGTACAATGCCGTGGTCAAGGTCTTCGAGACCGTCAAACAGGAATTGGCGGCCTACCAGCCAGGCGCCATCCCCAAGCTGGCGGCCAAGGCGGGGGGCGGCGCCGCGCTCACTCAGGTGGAGAAGGAGCTGAAGGCGCTCGAAGAGCAGGAGCGACAGGTTGAGGAGCAGAAGAAGGAACAGCGGAAGCTGGCAGCGGTTCAACAGCAGATCGAAGAGAAGAAGAAGCGGATTGCGGAGGAGAAACAGAAGCTGGAGAAGGCCGCCCAACCGATTGCGCCGCAGGCCAACCGGTACGCGATCGTGGTCGGCATCGAACAGTATCGGGAGCGCATTCCCAAAGCCGAATTCGCCGTCCAGGACGCCAAGGACATGGCGCAGTTCTTGACCAGGCAGGGGGGCTATCGGGAAGAGAATATCATCGTGCGGCTGAACGAGCAGGCGACCAAGTCGGATATGGAGAAGTACTTTGAAGCCTGGCTCAAGAACAACGTGGACGCGAATTCCAGCCTGTTCATCTATTTCTCAGGGCACGGCGCTCCGAAGGCCGACACGGGAGAGGCCTACATTGTGCCCTATGACGGGGACCCGGCCTTTATCGAACAGACCGGTTATCCGCTCAAGCGGCTCTATCAGACGTTGGAAAAACTTCCGACCAAACACATTGTCGTGATGCTCGATTCCTGTTTCTCCGGGGCCGGAGGCCGGTCCGTGCTGGCCAAGGGGGCCAAACCGATGGTCTTGACGGTCGAAGGCATGGCCGGCAGTTCCAAGGCGGTGGTCCTGGCCGCCACGTCCGGCAGCAATCTCAGCCTGGCCGATCAGGAGACGGGCCACGGGCTCTTCACCTATTATGCGCTGCAAGGGATGGGCGGGGAGGCCGATGCCAACGGCGACGGGACGATCGATGTGCAGGAGCTGTTCGAGTACCTCAAACCGCAGGTGCAGCGGGTCGCGCGTCGCACCTACAATACGGAGCAGGTTCCACAGCTCATTATCCCGCCGGCGCTCTCCGCCCAACCCCCGGTCACACTGATCCAGCGCAAGTAGTCAGGCGGGAGGGGCGCAGCCAATTACGCGGGGGTGGTCGGACGGGTTTGATAGTAACGGAGCAGGTCGCTGAGCGTCACGATGCCCACGATCGTGCCTTGCGCAAGGACAGCCAGATGCCGGATGCCCCTGGACTTCATGAAGGTCTGGGCTTCTTCCATGGATCGGTGCCCTTCGATGGAGGCGATCTCGCGGCTCATGATTGACCGCACCGGCTCGGTGATCGGGTTCAGCCCTCGGGCCGCGGCGACGCGGGCCAGGTCGGTATCGGTGAGAATGCCTACGTAGGCTCCGTTGTTTGTCACCAACAGAGAGCCGATGTTGAATCGGGCCATGCGCTTTCCCGCTTCCTGAATCGTCGCATCCTCCTCGATCGTCTTGACCTCACGATGGGCATAGTCGGCCACCGCCGCGCGGACGTTCGGTTGTGAGTCGCCGGTGGTGGTCACGCGTCCTTCCATCCTGATGGCCCGTGCTTCGGATGGGCCATATTCTGGCTCTGCTGCGAAGGTCTGTCAACTTGCCCACGCGTACGGGCGCGTGCGCGACGGAAGCATGTCCGCCTCGTTGACGCCTTTGACGGGGCTCTCTATACTCGATCCCGGTTGACGAAGAGAGCGTGCTATGCCATGGCCGTTGAACAACAGTTCGACCGACGAGCGCCGGCCGGCCTTCTTCGGGATGGTTTCCGCATTCCTGCTGGTGAGCGTCTCGTGGGCGCTCGCGGACCCATCCGCCGCGGAGGATCTCGTCTGGGATCAGCTGTTCGACGGCGTCGAGGCGACGGTCTGGACGCCCGGGCTCCGGTGCCAGGATGATGTGCCTCCCCTCTATGTGATTCGAGCGGACCCGGCCAAAGTCCGGTTCTCGACGTATCAGTTTCACGATGAGCAGCTGGACAAGCCCCTGACCATCCAGGAATGGCATCGTCGCACCAAGGCAGCGGTGTTGTTCAATGCCGGGCTCTTCCGCGAAAACTATTCGTACCTGGGCCTGTTGTTGAAAGACGGGCGGTCCTTGGGAAGCAAACGGCATCCGCAATGGCTCGGGTTGTTTGTGGCGGAACCGAACGACCCTGGGCTGAGAAACGCACGAGTGCTCGATTTGGCGTCCGACCTCTTTACCGAGACGGCGCCAGCCTATCGGGAGGCAGCCCAAGCCCTGATGTTGCTGGACAGAATGGGCCAGCCCCGCGTTCGCCGCAGCGGCAAACGCGCCTATCAGACGGTGGTCGCGGAGGACGACGCCGGCCGCATCCTGGTGATGAAATCAGCCGACCCGGTCGAACTGTGGGCCTTGGCCGATTGTCTGCGGGCGGACTATCCCGCCGTTCGGTTGGCGATGGCGATGGATGGGGGCTCGTCGTCGGACCTGTTGATCGGAGAAGAACTGCTGGCCGGAACCGTCCATCGCGGGAAGCCACGGCCCTGGGAGCCGTTGGTCGAGGGCGGCAAGGGGGCGCACATTTCGTTGCCGGCCGTCATCGCGATGTTTCCGCGGAAGTGATCGGAACACCGCAAGCAGTCTTCGGTGAAACACGGAGCACGGGCGACCGAAGACCCAGGAGGCCTGTTCTGTCAGCGACGAGGAGCGGTAACCGGAAAGCCGGCGTCCACCCAGGCGTTCATGCTCCCGGCCACGTTGTAGACATGGCGATAGCCGAGATCGGCCAATGTCTCGGCCGCAATGTTGCTGCGATGGCCGCTCTGACAGTAGACGACGATATGATCGTCAGGCTTCGCGCCGATCTCCCGATGGCGGGCCTTGATCTCGGTGTATTCAATGTTCACGTCCGTGCCGGGAATGACCCCGCTGACATGCTCCTCCGGGGAGCGGACGTCGATCAGGAAGAATCCCTTGGACGAGGGGGTTGCGGCTTTGGCCAAGCCGTCTTTGAGTTGCTGAACCGTGAGCAGATAGGAATGGTGCGCGCCAACGGGTTTGTTGACGACCAGGCACAGTAAGGTCATCCCAAGCAGGGCTCCGATTCGGAGTGCCAGTCGGTGGTGCGTCATGGAGTGCCTCCTTGTGCTGATGCCCGGCCCGACGGGTTTGGGCTCTCCGGGAAAGGAATGATGAGACATCATAAAGTCCCGATGAAACGATGGTCAAGGACCTTGCAGGGGGTGGTCCTGCTGGCTTGCGCGGGTTGGGCCACGGGTTGTTCGGAAGGGGTCAAGCTGATGCAAGAGACGGACGGAGGCGGGATCGTGGTGTATCCGTTCAAAGGGGAGAACGGCTACCTCTATTCGCATTTCCGGAAAGACGCGTTCGAGATCATCGAGCAGCGGTGCCCGGCCGGCTATACGGTCGTCAAAGAAGCGGAGGCGAAGGGGCGTGTCCGGATCCAGGAAATGGCCGGGACTCAGGAAGCGATCGCCGAGCGACGGTGGGGCGTGCAGTTCCGATGCAAATGAGCGAATGGACGACGGCCAAGGGCTTATCGGTTCCAGGCTGCGCGCAGATCGTCAATCGTCAGGAGGCTCAGGAGCGTGATGCCTTGGGCTTCGACCTTCGCCCGTCCCTCCTGCTCATTCCGATCCACGATCACCAGGGCATGGTCGACGGTGAGCCCGGCATCGCGCGCGGCCGTCATCGCTTTGAGCAGCGAGCCTCCGCTGGTCAACACATCGTCCACGATCAGCGCGCGGTCGCCGGGTTGCATGGCGCCTTCGATCAACTTGCCGAGCCCGTGGTCTTTGGGCTGCTTGCGGACGACAAACGTGCGCCAGTCCCGGCGCGGCTGGGCCGTATACGCATAGGCGGAAATCGCCGTGGCAATGGCGATCGCTCCGATCTCCAGCCCGCCGATGCAGTCGCAGTCCACGCCGCGGAGCGCCTCGTACGCCGCTTGCGCGACCAAGTGGCGCGGGCCGGGATGGGCCATCACCACGCGACAATCCACGTAGAAGGGGCTGGTGGCGCCGGAGGCCAGTTTGAATCCCCCGGCCGGGTCCCATTTAAAGGCGTGCGTTGCGATAAAGGCGTCGGCTAGGTTGTGCATATACGGGCAAATCCTCAAGGGCTGGAGAGGCAGTATAGCGGGAAGCAGGGACGGGTGTCACCAGTCATGTGCCACGGCGCAAAATCGCGCGGTTGCTTGATCATGGCAAGCCGGGGCGGTAGCGTAGCCCTATGAGCAACGGTTCCCAACCATCGATTCATGAAAGGAGCCCGCGATGAACATTCGTCCATGCCTCGTGAGTCTGTTGATGGTTGCCATCGCCCTCCCGGCATTTGCGCAGACGCAGTCGCCCGGCGTCGACCGGCGGGAACAGCGGCAACAACAGAGGATTCAGCAGGGCATTCAGAGCGGTCAGTTGACGCCGAAAGAGGCGGCACGGCTGGAACAGGAACAGGCGCGCATCCGTGACGAAGAGGCCGCGATGAAAGCCGATGGGAAGCTGGATGCGGCCGAGCGGAAGAAGCTGCAGCGAGACCTCAACCGGTCCAGTCGGCACATCGCGAAGGAGAAGCACGACCGCCAGAAGGACCGGTAAGCGATCAGGGCCATGCGCGGGCCGTCGTGCCTCGCAATTTCGGCGAGGTTCTGGTAAAGATCAGGCGCATGCAGGTGCGCGGGGGCCGGCCCCTGGAGCCTTGCCGCGCGATGTAGGTCCGATGGCCGACGAACGTATCCTCATTGTCGACGACGATCCGGACGTCCAGCACCTCTTGGCGCAGTTCTTCCGGGGAGAGGGCTATGCCCCGCTCGCCGTCGGCAGCGCCGCCGAGGCGCTCGCGGCGATCCGCCGGCAGCCCCCCGACCTCTTGTTACTCGACATTCGCCTGCCCGACGCCAACGGCCTCGACTTATTGAAAGAGCAACTTTTGCCGGAAGTGGGCGACTACCGCGTCATCGTGTTGTCCGGCTACGGAACGCGGCAGGATGCCGAAGCCGCGGTTCTGGCCGGCGCGTTCGATTACCTGACCAAGCCGGTGGTCTTGTCGCGCCTGGCGATCGCGGTCCGCAATTGTCTGCGCTTGCAGCATCTGAGCGCGGAAATGGAGGAATTGTCCGGCGCGGTGTCCCTGCCCGTATCCCTGCGGGACTTGGTCGGCGCCAGCGCTCCGATGCAGGCCTTGCGCGACCAGATCAAACGGGTGGCGCCCTTCGACGTGCCGGTGTTGATCCTGGGCGAGAGCGGAACGGGCAAGGAGTTGGTGGCGCGGGCGATCCATGCGCTCAGCCCCAGGCGCAAGGGGCCGTTCGTGCCGCTGGACTGCGGCGCGCTTCCCGACACGTTGGTGGAAGCGGAGGTCTTCGGCTATGCGCGAGGGGCCTTCTCCGGCGCCATCCAGCCTAAACCGGGCAAGTTGGAACTGGCGGAAGGAGGCACCCTGCTGCTGGACGAAATCGGCAACATACCTCTCCACAGCCAGCCCAAGCTGCTGCGTGTGTTGCAAACCAGCACGGTGGAGCGGTTGGGCAGCAATCAGCAGGTGTCCGTGAACGTCCGGGTGCTGTCGGCAACCAACTCCTGTCTCCAGCAGCGTGTGGACGACGGCAGCTTTCGCCTGGACCTCTATCACCGCCTGAACACGGTCATGCTGACGGTCCCCCCGTTGCGTGAACGAAAAGAGGACATTCCGCTCCTGGCCCACTACATCCTGATGAAAGCTAACCGGGCTTATCAGAAATCGATCCGTGGGTTGAGCGCCGACGCGATGGCTGCGCTGGAGGCCTACCGT
>JAGWTI010000118.1 GCA_028876065.1 Nitrospirota bacterium | reverse complement strand
CGAGAGCTACCAGGTGCCGCTCGACGTGATGACCAAGCTTCTCGCGGAAGGAGGAGTCTATGTCTATCCCCAGGAGGGCACGCTGGTCACCAGAGGACTGTTTGCGTGCCGGCTGGATCCCTCAGGTCGAGACCCCAAACACACCTGGGTCTTGGATGTCATGCAATATGCGGAAGCGGAGCAATTGACGCGATCGTACGGACTCGGTCTTGAGGCGGCCGCGGCGAAAGTTTTTTATCGCACCCTGCCGCCCGATCTGCAAGAACGGCTCACGCAGCCGAATCTTGGTTTGGACTATGCCAAACTGGACCGGGCCGTGGCCAAGGGAGGGGACATCAAGTATATCGATTTCCGCAAGGACTGGTCGCCGCACTTCAAGCGCCTCTGCATCATGCCGGACGGCAAATTGGTGGAGACCGGCGGCATCGAGGAGTTTGCCGCGCTCCATCGCATCACGGTCCTGCAGGCCAAGCACCTCTTGGAGGCCGGCGGAACGCTGGAAGTAGACGGGGAGGTCTTGGCCTGCCAGGTCGTCAATGGGCAACCGGCAGTCGCCCGGTTTAACCGGCAACAATATGCCAAGGCCAAAGAGCTGGTGCAGAACAAGGGGGTGCATCTGATGGACGCGCTCAGCGAGGTGGGGTTGAGCGATCCGTTGTTGATGCGATCGCTTCGGCGTATGGAGCGGCAATCCTAGGGAGGGGAGACGGCTCATTGCCGCCCTGTCAGGAGTCGAACCGAGCCCCCAAATTCGCGGCCAGCTTGGAAGGGATGGAGAAGAGCTTGCCGCAGCAACTGCGTGAGAGTGCGATGGGCTGGCACTCGGGATCACCGCCGTGGCGGAACCGGAGTACTATTGGGCCGTAGTTGACAGATCATTCATGGATCGAGCCGGTCCCGCTACGGATACTCCGAAAGAGTATGCTCATTCTGAGTTGCCAACGCGACCTTCGCATGACTTCTCTTGATGCCCGAAATGATTCCGCGGCACGCTTCTAAAACAACAGGTCTCGCTTCGAATCAACCGCTTGCAAGAAAACCGAATAGCAATATGAAAAGTCCGTTTGGGGGCAGCGGGTATCACCCGGCCGGCTTCCGATTCGGGCATGAAAGATCGTCGCGTGCCAACTGAATGTGGGCCGGTAGGATACCCACATTCAGTTTAGGCGCCAGGCTGTACTGAGTCGAACCCGCCGAACTTAAACGAACGGCGCACCGCTCTGGCGGAAGGTTGGCGGCGATGCGTGGCGCTTAGGCCGCGACACTGATGTTGCTGCCGACCAACCCATTGCCGCTCGGCGACGGAGTGGTCGCCGTACTGCCGGACCCAGCCTGCGAACCCGCTGCGTGATGGTGATGTCCGTGCCTCGCCGCTTTCAATGCCGCGAACGCATTTTGCGCGCCCGCGATGTCTCCCGATTGCGAGCCGCGCTGGCCCAGCATGGGGTCCGTCAACCGGCATTTGCCTTGGCGACCAGCAACGAGGAGCTTCGAGAGGCCATCGAGACCCTTGGCTTTCCGGTGTTGATCAAACCCTCGGACGGGTATGGTTCTCAGAATATCACCGTGTTGTTCTCCGACGAGGAGCTCCCCCCGCTGGTTGACCCCGCCTTGGACTATCTCCCGTGCAGAACCGACTACGGGCTGGGGGTGCGGGCTAACGACCGACTCGTGGTCGAACAATTCATCCAGGGGACGGTGATCGGCTGTGATACCTTCAGCCGTGATGGTGAGCATCTCTGGCTCGGGGTCAATGAGAAGGAGTTTTTCTCACCCCCGTCCTTTGCGATCCGCGGCGGATGTTTCCCCTCCGCGCGCTATGACCTACCCATGATCCGCGAGTATGTCTGCCGCATTTTGGACGTGTTGCAGTTTAATTTCGGCGCGGCGCATACCGAACTGCTGGTCACACCCGAAGGTCCCTATCTGATCGAAGTGAACCCACGCCTGGTGGGGGCGCATATTCCTCGCCTGCTCGGCTATGCCCTCAACCGTTCGATCTATGAAGACCTGATTCGGCTGCATCTCGGCTACGCCTTGACGGCCATCCAGCCATCGCCCCCACGGCACGTGGCGGCGACCCGCTGGATCACCGCCGACACGGCCGGCACTTTGACGGAGCTGACGCTGCCCACCACCCAGGACCCGCGCATCCGGCGCGTCCAGATGTTTAAAGCGCTGGGCAACCTCGTCCGGCCTCCCGTCAACAATGGGGATCGAATCGGCTATGTCATGACCGTGGGGCACACACAGGACGAAGCGGAACAAGTCGCCGAGGGTTTCCTGCGGGACGTGCGGATCCGGGTTGAGGAACATGGCGTGTTGTCCGACGAGAATCCGCGCCCTGTTCCGCAGGGCGCTCTTGCGGGGACCGTGTCGCCCGCTCATTCGCCGGCGAGCGGAGAGCCGTGTCGTGTCCTCGTGGGAGATCGTGACGAGCACAACGGGAGGAATCCGGGAGATGTTCTCCGCGAAGTTCCCTCGGCTCGCTCCGCCATGTGCCGCCTCCCCACACCGTTTGGGGAATTTGCCCTGTATGGCTTCGTCGACCCGCAGACTGGCGTCGAGCATGCGGCCTTGGTCATGGGTTATGTCAGTGATGGCGTGCCGGTGCTGACGCGGCTGCATTCCGAATGTCTCACCGGCGATCGGCTCTTGAGTTTACGATGTGACTGCGGCCCGCAACTGGTGGCCGCCATGAAAGCCATTGCGAGAGAAGGTCGCGGGGTGCTGGTGTATCTTCGGCAGGAAGGCCGCGGCATCGGGTTGGTGAACAAAATCCGGGCCTATGCGCTGCAGGAGGCCGGGATCGATACCGTCGACGCCAATCGCCTGCTCGGTCTTCCCGACGATATGCGCGACTAGACCGCGGCCAAGAAGGTGCTCGACACCCTGGGTGTGCATGCCGTCCGTCTCATGACCAACAATCCGGCGAAGGTGCAGGCGTTGGAGCAACTGAGCATCCCGGTAATGGAGTGCATCCCCCTGCACGTCGGGCGCACGGTCTACAATGCCGGCTGTTTGGAAACCAAGCGCCGACGGATGGGCCATATGGACACGGAGATGGCCCTGCACGCGAAGGACCGCCGCGAGGATCATTCTTGCGGATTTTCCGTTTCCCTGTCCCGCGTGTTGGAGCATGTGGACTGATCCACTCGATCATGCCATGCCCGGGCGTCTCAGGCGAGAAGGCAGTCCTCAACATGCTCGGACGCATATGGCGTGGGCCGGTGCAAAAAGAGGGTGTCGTCGCGACACGGCTGAGGCCAGATCGTTCAGGGTTTCTGTATACAGCCTCTCCGATCATTCCATTCGAAGCCCGTCTCCGTCCGGCAGGTTGCCCGGGCAAACGCCGCTTCGGCTAAGACGGTCACCGTTTGTTCCGGGTTCCTGACGGGGCGTGGGTAGGAGGCGGTTCCGCTCCAGCGAATTTCCCCGGTGGCCACACTCACACTCCGTGCCGACACAGAGATCAAGAATGTGGGGCCGGCGATTCCAAGTCCGCCGAATCGAGGGTCATCCTCCATGGGTTGAGTCGTGACCTGCCTGACGGAGACATACGCAAAGATGATATAGTCCGCTCCGGCGAGCCTTCCTGCCCGAAGGACATGCGCATCATCGTCGGGCGTGTTGGTCAACCGGATCTTCTGCTCGTTCAACACTTCTTGTAATCGTGCTCGTTCAATCACCGTTTGACCAGTGTCCTGCATCCATCCCATCATCACCGTGCTCACGGCGGAATGGTTGCTCCATATGACGATGCGCTGGGGGGCTTTCTGATGCCCCGGGTAATCAGGAGCATGGACACCACTCGTCACAGGATACATCGGCTGAGCGCATCCATAGACCGCCATGGCCAGGAAGACGCCAGCTACGAGCCCAGGCAAATCGTGTCTTTGTGCCCTGCTCCCGGCAGTGGTCTCCCCCGCGGGCTTCAGCCTGACTACTGTTGACCTGGTTGCCGACATTGCTCCCCTTGGGGTCGTGGTGTGCTAATTAGGTTATCGTTGCCCCAAAACCAGAAAAGTAGGCCATCGGGACCGTGAGGCCTCAATCTTCACCGCGCAATGACACGGCCGCTTTGGTTCCAATAAAAATACAGCGAAAAGTTCGGATAAATCGCGCCCACATCATTTTGTCCGGCCAACGTAAAAAGCACACCGGCGGCTCCCACGATCGTGTCCGTGAACCGATACTCCAGCGTCGGTTGCACCCCGACCAGTCCGAACGTCCCTGGCTTGGTATTGACGGTGTGCGCGTCCAGCCTGAACGGAAGGCCATTGAGCCCGAGTACTTCGACGGCATAGGCAAACCCCTTGGCATCGTCCAAAAAGTGCTCGAAGGCCAGCCGGTACTGGAAGATATCGCCGAAATAGTGTGTGCTACTTTGGTCGGAACTGGGGAGGCCGTAGGAATAAAAGACGCCGCCGGAAATGCGAAATGGGCGAATGTTTTTTCGGAAGAGCACGGACTCCGTGAACTCCGGCGCGCCAAAATGCGTGGACGGCAGGCGGCCGAGCGGCGCAAACCCGCCGGGAATGGGCGCGGTGCCGGCCCAGTCGCTCGTGGGGAGGGCGACATAGAAGGCATTGGTCAGCGTCGGCCACCAACTGTCATCCTGCTGCACGTGGAATCGGTACTTGAGAAACGCCGTCGTGTCGCCCAGTCCGTGCCCGCTCTGGGCGGCTTGCCCGCTGCCGGAGGATTGCCACCACGAGGCCTCCGATACGTACATCTCGAATTCCAGGGAATTGGTGATGCCGTAGGAGAACTCGACTTGCGGATTGATCGCGGAGAGCTGACGAGAGAGCGACCGGGAGGCGCCGGACCAGGTGTTGCCAAACTGCCCGTAGGTGATTTGGCTAAAGACATAGGGACGGGCAAAGAACTGTCCCTGAGGCTGGACATCGGCGGAGCTCACCAACTGAGGCCCGGCGGAAAAGGGGTTCCAGATCTTGCGGTACCTCGCGATCTCTTCTTCGGTCGCCGCGCCAGCGGGAGTACTTCCAAGACCCAGGACACAGCCGACGAATAAGACCAGGGAGATACCGAGGCGCAGGGAATCGGACGGATGCATGCCAAACCCTTATAGTGTGCCCGCTCAAACTGTGGCAGGGAGAATATCCCCACGAGAATGCGGGATACTCAACGCACTTGGTGCCAAACGATCGTGATGGCAGCCACCCTGGGTATCCTCGCAGGGGAGTAGGGGCATGTCAGTCGGCTGTCCCTTAACGAGCGGCGCCTCGGTCGCGCTGCATTCTCTGCAAAAGGCCGGGCAATAACAAGTAAAGACTTGTCCCCAATGAGGTGGGCGACACACATTTTACAGTGGCGCTCGTTGGCGTGTTTTCATGTGAGGGTGGCAGTGTCTTCTGCCCGTGGGTTTAGTCCACCGTGCCCTAGTACGTCCCGGATTTTCTGAAATAGGGTGCTTGGCGAAAAGGGTTTTTGAAGAAAAGTGGCCTTGTCCAGCAAGTCGATGCCTTTGGAGTGAAGAATCTCTTCATAGTGTCCGGAAATATACAGAACACGCATTTGTGGGCGCACGGCGAGCGCAGCGGTGGCGAGCTCTCGGCCGTTCATGTATGGCATCACAACATCGGTGAGCAACAGGTGGATAGGGCCAGAATAATGCTTGCAGAGTTGCAACGCATGGATGGCGTGGCGGGCCTCCAAGACGCGATATCCCTGCATGGCGAGGACTTTGGCGACCTGTTGTTGGATATCGAGTTCGTCATCGACGAGCAGGATCGTCACGCTCTTGGTCGGCATAGGCTGTAAGTACTGGTCAAGGGCTCCAGGTGTGGACTTCCCCGATCGCGCAGGTCTCCTAAAAAACTGCTGTGTCTTTAGTGGAGCGTGGCATAGCGGTGGTTACAGGGTGCGGGACATATATTAGGGGCACACCAAAAACCTCGAGCCGATGTGCCAAGGAATCACTACTTGAGATGGTGACAGATCGCCAAACGGAACCAAAACCGGGATGCAATCGGGAGTAACTAGGAGGGCGAACACCTCGAACGGTCACCAATGTTGGATGGAGTGGCGCGCCCGACAGGAGTTGAACCTGTAACCCCCAGATCCGTAGTCTGGTGCTCTATCCATTGAGCTACGGGCGCATCTTGGTGCCTGGACCTTATACAGGTCTTTGTGTCGGAGGGTCAAGAGAGGCGGAATAGGCTTAAAGGAACGGGAAAGCCGACGGTTCACCAAAAGGTTACCCGTCCTTCACCGGGCAGGGAAAAAGCTCTCCGGCCGCATGTGAGCGAAGCGACCAAGGCGATTGGTTGGAGCAAAATCAGCCGCGGATCGCGCTCAGAAGCGCTCCCGCCAAGCAAGCTCGGGATGGCGGAGAGGGTCGCGTTGCGCGACACCATTTCACGAGCATGGAGAGTCATTGTCTGTTGGTATAACTGGCGCGCCATTGCCTGTCGGGAAATAGTCTGGCGGTTTGTATCGCGACAAATACTGGCGGAGAGGGCGGGATTTGAACCCGCGACAGAGCTTTTGGCCCTGTGCCGGTTTAGCAAACCGGTGCCTTCGGCCACTCGGCCACCTCTCCGCAGACTCCGTCTATGAGTTCCCCGATCTACGTTTGTCGTTCGGCCGACCGTTGGCTGGAGAGTCATGCATCGCATGGACGTAGCCGTTTCGACCGGACAAGGACTCACCCTTATACCATGCTTGGGTGTGGGAGGGAAGGAGCGGCTTGCCAGAATCCTGCGGCGTCGTGCGGGAGGCACAACATGAGCATCTCCGCAACCTGTCAACGGGTCAACCATGATTTGTTGCGGACGGTGGCCAATGCGTAGGGAAAGATCCACAAAAGGCTCAGGAAGTAAAAGTAGGCGTACAGTACGCCGAACAGGAACCCGCGGCGAGCGCCGCGCGCTTGCCCTGATTCGCCGGCAGGCGTATCGGCTGCACGATATTGGGACGTTCGCGCCATGCGTCCGTGATATGCAGCCACGTGTCGTCGGTGCTGCCGTCGTCGACGGCGAGGATTTCTAGGCGATCACGGGGATACTCCGCCTATGCGCAAGCACGGATCGCTTTTCGGACCATCGCTCCTTCGTTGTAGGCTGGAATGACGACGGACAAGCGGGGGCCGATTCATACTGGGCAGCGGGAAACGGATGATAGCGGAGCCATAAGATGGTTCGGACGATGAGCAGGAGCATGCCCATGGCAAACCACAAGAGGCTGGGCCGTGCGATGACTGCCGCCCACCCCTGGATCATGAATGATTCGGCGAGCGGATCAAAGACTTCGTGGCCGAACCGAATCGTGGCGGCAATCGCGCTCCCGAACAGAATGATGATCGCAATGACAAAGCGACCATCGACGGTGAACCGGCTGCGTCTGTCGCCTGCCGAACCGGAAAGGGCTGAAGAGGGGAAGGACGAATCGACTGCGACTGGCTCCATAAGATAATCTCCAAGATGCGAGTGGATAACAACGCGCGTAACCGTACGAAGCCGGGAGGCTGAAAGTCAAGGCGCAGCGATTTCTTTTCCTTTGTGTTCGTGGAGGAGGAGGTGGAGATTCGACGTACACCGCAGTTCCGGTGAGTGCGCCCACGGAAACCACCGAAGGTATTCTCCGGCGGCTCAATTCATAGCCAGAAACGCATTTGAAATGTTTCTCCGTTGACCTCAATCGATAGGGCAACGCTACCGCAAGCTGGGCGTGGCGGAGGGGGTGGGAGTCGAACCCACGGTCGAGTTACCCCGACTCTGGTTTTCAAGTTCAAATAAACCCAATTCTTCCGATTTAGAACCTCCCTCAAAATCGAGCGATTCCGATGAAACATCAAGCGGATAGGTCTGCCTGGTGCATTGCAGCGGATTGCGCCTGGTGAAGGAATAGAGAGGAAAAAAGGTTACAAAAATGGTGACACTAAAACCCACGGAGTCCGTGTCGGTGCCGATGGCCGATGCGCGGGATGGCGACAGCCACCCGCGCACGGCCACCGAGCCTGTGACTGGCCCTGAATCCGTACGGGAAGCCTGGGCCAT
>JAGWTI010000025.1 GCA_028876065.1 Nitrospirota bacterium | reverse complement strand
AGGATTTTTCGCCTCGACAGTGGGCGTCAACGAAGCCACGATTCGGCAGTATGTCCGGTACCAGGGCGAGCAGGAGACGGGTCAAGCGCAGCTTGAACTTTAAGGAGACCCCGCCTGTAAGGGCGGGGTTCTTCATTGTCGGACAAGGCGGGCGGGTTAAAAGGTCAGTATACAGAGCCAGTGCCCGAACTTGGATTTGGCAATTTTGTTGCGTCACTGATCGGTCGAGCAATTGCCTACTCAAGGTCTCGAAGTCAGGGTAAATAATGTATGAGTTTGGTTGAGCTGAGTCGGCCTCGCGTCGAGCAAGACTGGCAATCCCGTGGCTTTTCCTGCGGCCTCTGGGTTGACCCGCCGGGGCAAGTGTGGGAAGACTATGTGCACGACACGGACGAGTTGGTGATGGTGTTGGAAGGGGAATTGGAGCTGGAGATGAGCGGCAAGACGTTCCGCCCAACAATCGGAGAAGAAGTCTTCATTCCGGCCCACGTCACCCATTCGGTGCGCAACGTGGGCGGGACTACAGCCAAGTGGCTCTACGGGTATAAAGAAGCGTGAAGCGTGAAGCGTGAAGCGTGAAGCGTGAAGAAGAACGACCTGTTTAACACGGAGCGAACATTATGCCGGCGATAACGCAATTGGTGATCAGCGAGGAAAGCAAACCGGGCACCCTGGCGAACGTGGCGTCGGTGCTCGGAGCGGCTGGTGTGAACATCAAGGCCTTCTCGGCCCCGGAAGTCGCCGGCCATGGGCATCTGCGCTTATTGGTGAACGATGTGGAGAAGGCGAAAGTTGCGCTCACCAAGGCGGCGATCAAGTTTCGGGAAGAGGCGGCCTTGGTCTTGAGTCTGGAAAACAAGCCGGGCGCGCTGAGCCAGGTGGCCGAATTGCTCACCCAGGCCAAGATCAATATCGACTGCGCCTACCTGACGCCCTCGCGGGAAGGCCGCCGGGCCATCGTGGTCCTGACCGTGTCCAACATCCAGCAAGCCCTGGCGACGTTGCAAGATCAATCGTTGGACGAAATCTGAGGCATGGCTGCTCCTTCCGCGCGGCGTTTTCGTCTCCCGCTTCTACTCGTTCTCCTGGTTTGTGCTTTCCCCGGTTGCGCGGGACGGACGTCGGTCCGGGACGGAGGCTCGGCCGGCCAGCTGGCCGGTTACCCGGTCGGCTATACGGAGCGGGGCGTGGCCTCCTGGTATGGGCCGGGGTTCCACGGGAACAAGACCGCCAACGGTGAACGGTACGACATGCACCAGTTCACGGCCGCCCACCGGACCCTTCCGCTTGGCTCCGTCCTGCAGGTGAAGTCGTTGAGCAACGGCCGGACGGTGGTGGTGCGCGTCAACGACCGGGGGCCCTTCGCCAAACATCGCATCCTGGACCTGTCGCTGGCTGCGGCGCAACGTCTGGGCATGACCGGAGCCGGCACCGATCAGATCGAGTTGCGCGTGACCGACTATCAGGGCCGGCCCGGCGCCATGGGCTATCTCCGGGTCCAGGTGGCCTCGTTTGCCGAACAAGCCAATGCCCAATCGCTGGCGGGACGGCTCAAGTCTCAATATCCGGACGTGCGCGTGACGCAAGTCGAGCTGCCTTCCGGCGTCCGGTACCGGGTGCTGGTCGGCCGCTTTACCTCGGAGCAACAGGCAGAGGCGGTCGCCGATCGGCTTGGCTCCCAGTTGAATCTTGATCCGATGGTCTTGCGCGACGATACGTAGTGCATCCCTCCGGGCTTGATCGCGGGCGCACTTCCGTTGCGTATCGGCTGTCGTTCGTCCTTCCTCCAAAGATTGGTCGTGACGTTTCCCGCAAGGGAACCGTGCTTGTGTGATCCGAGTCATCCAGACTCTGGTCGTTCAGCTGAACCGCAACGGTTTTTCAACAGCCGGCTAGCGGGCGAGGGAGCGCAGTCCCACGTTGGCTTGGAGGGTCAGCAGCTCAAAGGCGGCCCACAGGGGGTCGGGAATCGGCGCGGGGAGATCGGCCCAGATCATCCCGATCAGCCGATTGTTGGTCCGCAAGGGGCCAATGGCGATTCCGACCGGGCGCAGGCTTTGCCAAAGTTGAGGCGGCAGCGTCTCTGCAAGTCCAGGCCAGGGGCTATCGAATCGCAGCGACGTTGAGGTTTGTGTCAGGCCCGGACAGGCGGCTTGGCCCTCCTGTGGAATGGCGAGCTCATTCAGGAAGGTATCGGAGAGGGGGCCGAATCCCAAGCGAGCGATGAATTGGCGATCTTTGGGGCTGTTCAACAGCAGGAAGGTATGGGTGAACCCGGCCCCGCGATGGAGGCCTTCGAGCGTGAGGTTTAAGATCGTGTTGAAGTCCGGCTTTTCGAGCATGTGCGCGCCGAGATCGGTCAGGTAATTGAGATAGGCCGGAGCGGACGCGGTCCCGTCGGCGCTTGTGATGGGCGGGTTCGCGTTCTCCGACGAGGGTGCGGCGACTGGGTCGTTTGTCCGTGACGCCGCCTGGCTTGCCGACGAGGTCAACGCCGGCGCCACGATTTTGATGCACGCTTCCACGAGCTCTGCCCGAACCGTGGGCGTTCCTACGGACGCGACCGTCGAAGGCACCAGATGCTTGGGATCGAATTTCACGACGTCGGCCAATTGAAGCGTTTGTTCGAACGCCGAGGTGACGGTGCTGGTGAGTCTGGTGGTCTCGATGTGGAAGGCGGCGGCGGCATTGCGTAGAAGATGATCCAAACTCGCATTGCTTGCAGGGGAGGCGGGGGAGAGGAGGTTCCTGGCCACGTCGTTCGCGAGGTGGATGACGGCTCCCCACCGGTCTTCGTCCGTCCACTGCGCGCTGGCCTCCCAGCATGGGAGCGTGGCGGCCACGAGTTCCTGCGGAATCTGGTAGGGCTCGCATACCTTGTGCATCGTCTCCTTCGGGCTGGCGCCCACGACCCGCTGGTGGGCGTTGCTGTATGACAGGTTTTCCTCGATCATGAGGGTTTGGATATTCTGGCGGACCGTCGGCAGATGATAGGCCAAGGCCAACTCGCCGATACTCTGGAGAAGGGCGCTGGTGAACAGGAGTTCCGTGTTCGGGAGTTCGAGCGCTTTGCCCAGGTCGGATGCCTGGTTGGCGGCGACGAAGGCTTTGGCGATGATCTGGCGGAGGTCCACCCCGGCCGGCAGATGTTTCTGCGCGAATTCGGCGAACTCCCCGGCGAGGGCGAGGTCGCGCAATGCGCCGTACCCGATCAAGAGGATCGCTCGCGTGACGGATGTGACGGGCCGTCCTGATTGTCGATTGTAGAAGAAGGTATTGGCCATCCTGAGAACGCGGGCCGTGAAGGCTTGGTCCTGCAGAATGATTTGTGCCAGCGCATTGACCTCGGTCTTTGAGGAGCTGGCCAACGTAATGACACGGGCAGCGCTCTGCCGGAGGATCGGCAGTTCGCTTTCTTTAATCTTGTCTTGCAGTCGGTCGAGTACCGACTTGGTCAGGACCGGCATTCACAACTCCTGTCGTGATCGGGAGACGCACTCTCTTCAACGGTCTTTTGTCTGGATTGCTTGAGCGAGGACTGGGCCAGTCCGGGCTATGGCTCGAACCGACCGACTGAACGCCACATCGCATGTAATGCCAACCAATTGATTTTATGGCGATTTGTTATTGATCAATTGCCTGGTTGCTAGGAGTGTGGTACAAAAGGCTGGCTATGGATGACGATGGCCCTATAAGCCCCAAGCCGTTCGTTCTGCGCCGCACCACCGCGGGTGCTCTCTTCGTGGCGACGCCCCTGCCGACATCTGCCAGTCGCGCAGCCATATCCACGGCACCGGTCTTCGCCTGATCTTCCCATGGACTTGTTGATCCTGCTGGTTTTGATTTTCCTGTCAGCCGTCATCTCGGCCGCCGAGATCGGGTTTTTTTCCGTCAACGAGACGCGGCTGAAAGCGTTGGCGGAGGAGGGGAGCAAACGGGCGGTGTTGGCGCTGCACCTGCGAAGCAATCCCCAACGGCTCCTTTCGACCATCATGATCGGGGACAATCTGGTCAATATCGGGGCTGCCTCCTGGGCCACGATCCTGACGATCCGGATGTTCGGCTCCGAGGCCGTGGCGATCGCGACCGGCATCCTGACTTTTCTGCTGCTGATCTTCGGGGACATCGTGCCCAAGACGTTGGCCGCCAAGCATGCGGTGCCCGTCGTGCTGACGATGGCCTATCCCGTCTATTGGATCGAACAGGCGCTCTCGCCGATCCTGTTCGCTTTGGAGCCGATGATCGCCGCGATCACGGGCGGCAAGGGGCTCACCGTGCCCTTCGTGACCGAGGAGGAGCTGAAGATCATGCTGGATGTGGGAGGCAAGGCGGGGGTGATCGAGACCGAAGAGGTCAAGATGATCAAGAACGTCTTCCATTTGAACGACCTCACGGCCGAAGATTCGATGACCCCCCGCATCTACATGTTTGCACTGGACGGGAATCTGACGTTGAAGGAGGCGCAGGAGCCGTTGTTCAAGTCCAAGTATTCCCGCATCCCGGTCTTCGACGGCAATCTGGACAATATCACCGGCATTCTCTACAAGACCAAGGCCCTGACGGAGCTGGCCCAGGGCCGTTGCGATGTCCGTCTCAAGGAGATCGCGCAACAAGCGCTGTTCGTGCCGGCGGGAAAGCCGGCGGACGACTTGATGAAGCAGTTCCAGCGGGAGAAGCGGCACATGGCCATCGTCGTGAACGAATTCGGCGGGGTGATGGGGCTGATCACGCTGGAAGATTTGCTGGAGGAAGTCGTGGGCGAGATCATGGACGAGACCGACCTGTCCGAGGAGCTGATCAAGCGGATCGGCAAGAATCAGATCCTCGTGCACGGGCGGACCGAGGTGCGACGGATCAACGAATTTCTGAAGGTCGCGCTGGACGATGAAGCGAACACGATCAGCGGATTGATTCAGGACCAGCTCGGGCGCATCCCGGTGCCCGGCGAGGAAGTGCGCACCGGGTCTTGCCGTCTCATCGTGCATGAAGCGGACGCCAGGTCCATCAAGAGCGTGCAGATCGTCAAGGAGGAGAAAGCCGGCGCGCCGGCCGAATCAGCGGGGGCCGGGGTGGCTCTCTGAGTAGCGGCGTTTCGCCTCATACATGTGCTTGTCGGCCACCCGCAGCAGCTCGGCGGCGGAGGTGACCGGGGGAAAGCCGGGCACGGTGGCGGTTCCCAGGCTGAGCGACACGGGCAGGGGGCCGGACTCGGTGTTCAGGCGCAGCAGTTTGATCGTGTCCCGCAGTTTTTCGATGACGGGCCGGCTGCGTTCCGTGTCGGTGCGGGGCAGCAGGGCCGCAAATTCGTCCCCTCCCACGCGCGCCACCAGGTCGCTGGCCCGGAGCGTCGCCCGCAACCCCGCCCCCACTTGCTGCAGGGCTTGATCGCCGATTTCGTGCCCGTACCGGTCGTTGATGCTCTTGAACGCGTCGACGTCCATGATGATGATGGTGAAGGCTTCGCCGGTTCGCTGGAAGCGCCGCCACTCCCGGGTCAGCACTTCGTCGAAGAAGCGGCGGTTGTAGAGTCCGGTCAGCGGATCCCGAATCGCGATCTGGTCGAGTTCTTGGTTTCTGACTTCCAGCGCCTTCAGCCGCTTGTCCTGCTCCAGTTGCTGGTGTTTCAAGGCCGTGATGTCCTGATGGGAGAGGACCACGCCGCCGGTGCGCGAGAGCGGCGTGGCCTGAACCACAAACCAGCGGACCGCTTTCGAGCTGCGACTGGGATATTCGTGCGCGAACTTCGCCAGCACTCCATCCCGCACCGCCTGCACGCCGGCGAGGATTTTTCTCGCCGCTTCCGCTTCGTCCCCGACCACGAGACGGCAGACGTCGAAGTAACTGGCTCTCGGGCCCAGCCGGGGAAAGGGGAGCGACGAGCTTCTGGCCGCACGCTTCCAGGCGGCGTTGGCCGCGAGCAGCAGCCCTTTCCGATCCAACACCGCCACCGGTCCGGCGATGGCGTCCAGGATGGCCGACGGCTCCACCACCTTCTTCAAGGCGGCTTCGGTGCGCGGCTGCTGGGGCTGCTTCTTGGGGCGGAGGACCTTCACGATGGCTCCAGTAGAGCGCGAAACTCCGATTCCGTCAAGACGCGAACGCCCAGGCGCCGGGCTTCCTCGAGCTTGGAGCCGGCCTCCGCGCCGGCCACCACGTAATCCGTCTGCTTGCTCACGCTGGACGTGACCCGGCCTCCCCGGTCTTCGACCAGGCGTTTGGCCGCGTCGCGGCCGAGGGTGGCCAGTCCGCCGGTGAAGACGAATGTTTTGCCCTCCAGCGGTCTTGCCGCGCCGCCCTCGGGCCTCGTCGGCTCCTCAACCATCATGCCCAAGTCGAGCAAGCGACGGATGACGCGCCGGTTGCGCTCTTCGCGGAAGAACGATTCCAAGCTGGCGGCGATTTCCGGGCCGATCTCGTGCACGTTCTCGAGCGTGTCCCGGTCCGCGGCCATGATCGCATCCAACGTCCCGAAGCGGCGCGCCAGCACCTTGGCGATGTGCCGGCCGACCTGTCTGATCCCCAGCCCCATGAGAAACCGATCCAACGTCGTCTGCTTGCTGCGTTGAATGGCGTTCAACAGGAGCGAGGCGGACTTGTCGGCAAACCCTTCCAGGGCCAGCAGTCGGTCTTTGGTCAGCTCGTAGAGGTCCGGCAATTCGCGGACCAGCCCTTGCTCCACCAACTGGGCCACGGTCTTTTCCCCCAAGCCGTCGATATTCAGCGCCTGCTTGGAGGCGAAATGTTCCAAGGAGCCTTTGAGTTGGGCGGGGCAGGCCGCCTGTCCGGAACAGTAATAGTAAGCCCCTTCCCTTGCCACGGCGGAGCCGCAGACCGGACAGGCGTCCGGCATGCGAAAGGGCTCGGCCCGCCGCTCGCCGGCGACCGGAACCCGTTCGGCGATGGCGGGGATGACGTCGCCTGCCCGCTCCACTTTGACCGTGTCCCCCACGCGGATGTCCTTGCGG
This sequence comes from Nitrospirota bacterium, assembly GCA_028876065.1. Taxonomy (GTDB): domain Bacteria; phylum Nitrospirota; class Nitrospiria; order Nitrospirales; family Nitrospiraceae; genus SYGV01. The sequence continues at coordinate 32,569 of JAGWTI010000025.1, read as the reverse complement.
GCCACTTCGTCGGCGTTGTGCAACGTCGCCCGGCTGATCGTGACGCCGCCCACTTCCACGGGCTTGAGCAGGGCGAGCGGCGTGAGCGTGCCGGTGCGGCCCACCGACACGGCGATGTCCTGCACGACCGTCATTTCTTTGCGCGGGGCGAACTTGAAGGCGAGGGCCCAGCGCGGACTCCGGGACTTCTCGCCCAGGGCCGCCTGCCAGTCGCGGCGGTTCACCTTGACCACGACCCCGTCGATCTCGAAGGGCAGCCCTTCGCGCTCCGCTTCGATGTCGGCGTGGAACGCGATGACGTCGTCGATGCTGGCGCAGAGCCGGCGCTGGGTCGGCGCCGGCAGCCCCCAGGCCGCCAACGCGTCCAACTCGTCCCAGTGCGTGGGCGGCAGTTCGCCGGAGCCGGTCATGGTTTCGTAGCAGGTCAGGACCAGCGGACGCTCGGCGGTGATCCGGGAGTCCAGCTGGCGCAATGAGCCGGCCGCCGCGTTCCGGGGATTGGCGAAGGCCTCCTCGCCCCGTTCGGTCATGCGCCGGTTGAGCGCCTGAAAATCGTCCAGGCGCATGTAGACTTCCCCGCGGACGACGAGCCGGGCCGGCGGGGCCAGGTCCGCGTTGAGCGTGAGCGGCAGGGAGCGGAGGGTGCGGAGGTTGATCGTCACGTCCTCGCCGATCTGCCCGTCGCCTCTGGTCGCGCCGCGCACGAACCGCCCCGCTTCGTAGACCAATTCCACCGAGAGGCCGTCGTACTTCGGCTCGACCGTGTAATGGATCGTCTCGGCCTCCATCTCGCGGTCCAGTTCTTTGGCCAGTTCCCGCCGCACGCGCTTGTCGAAGGCCAGGACTTCCTCCCGGTCGGTGATCGAATCCAGGCTGAGCATGGGCCGCTCGTGCGCGACTTTCGCCAACTCGTCCAGGGGCGGGGCGCCGACGCGTTGCGTCGGGGAGTCGAGGGTGATCAGGTCCGGGTAGGCCGCTTCGAGATCCGTCAGCTCGCGGAACAGGCGGTCGTAAGCCTGGTCGGAAATCTCCGGCTTGGCTTTGACGTAATAGAGGTGGTCGTGGCGGCGGATTTCCTTCCGCAGCGCCTCGATGCGCTGACCGGCTTTGGCGCGTTTTTCCATCTCGGTCCGAGTCGAATGGCTCATGGCATTGTTCGGAGTTCTCAGCCTTCAGCTGTCAGCACAACCAAAAATGGAGATCCAATCCGAAGCTGACGGCTGCCTTCCCCCTCATTCCCTGATAAATTTCGACGCATAGCTCCGGATCTCGTGTCCGTTGAGGACATGGAAGCGGCGCAACCGGTCCACGGTCTGTCCGGAAAACCGGCTCAACGGAATCGGGACCAACCGGCGATTGAACGACCGGGCGATCCTTCGCCAGCGGGCCGGCGGAGGGACCGGCGTGACCAAGACGATGTGGGGTTGCTGCGAGTGCAGCGATCCGGCGGCGATGAGCCGCTCTTCCAACGTCCGTGCAAAATGCAGCCGGGGGTCCTCCCACACGTTGGGGATCGGTCTGGGCGGAAACAGGAACAAGGCGCCGCCGTAGCAGGACTGCGCGATGCCCGGCCCGACCATCCGATCCTGGAAGGGGCTGGCGTAGAAGCAGAGGGTGGATTCCTCCTGGTGTTCGGCGTACCAGGTGGCTTGCCAGGAATAGCGGGCCGGATCGGCCGGCGTGTCGAACAGGAACAGGACCACTTCCACCTGGCCGCGGGCCGGGGGCATGTCTTTGACGTAGATGTCCATGCGGGGCCGGGCGGCCTGCTTGTCGGCCGCGCCGCCCGGACGTCGCCTGACTTGGTGCCAGTGACGGAGGGTTTCGCGCAGATCCACTCCGTCCTTGACGGAGCTGGTGAATTTCTCGACACGCGCCAGGTCTGCGCCCAGGATTGTCCGGGCCTGCTCCCGCACATGGTGCGTGAAGCTTTCGATCCGGTTGTCCTCCGGCGGCCAGGAACATTGCCGGAACGGATTCCATTGCAGGGCCCAACGGCGGCTGGTGAGGGGTTTGGGGGCGGGACGGAGGGAGAGGGAACGCCAGGCCAACGCCGGCCCTTGGAGTCGGTTCTTGGCGTTCGCCACGAGGCCGTCCGGCCATTCCACTTTGCCGATGCCGACGGACAGGGCGGGGGCGGCCAACGGATGCGCCTCGTTCTGGAAGGCATAGCTTCTGGCCGTTTCCAACAGCGTCATGGCGAAGTCGTCTCCCGCCATCTGCTTCGCGGCCAAGACCAGGGTGTAGAGGTCCGGGGTCAGGCGGCGGTCCAGCAGGGCCAGGTTCCGGACATATTGGAGATAGCGTTGCAGCAAATGGGGCGTGACCCAGTTGGCGATCGACTGGCTCTCGCGGCCGTGTCTGTCGGCCCAGCGGGTTCTGGCGCTCAGCAACAGCTCCTTGATGCCGTCCACGGACAGGTGGCGGTCCGAACGGACCTCGGCGCGCCGCCGTTCATAGAGCTCGGTCACAAACGGCAGCTCGCCGAGCGCAAAGTACAGGGTTGACGAGGACACGGGCAGCAGGGTCGGGCGGTGGGTCCGGGGCTCCGGCGCGACATAGGGTCTCCGTTCCCGATAGGCTTCCCGCAGCCAAGGCCAATCGGCCACGTGGCAGAGGCAGAGGATGGAGTCGTAGTCCAGCTCCAGCTCATGGAGGCGGAACGCCATCCAGTCGATGCGACGGCGGCGCTGCCCGTCCGGAGGAGGCGGCGGGAGGGAAGGGATCAGCGCCGCGGCATAGGCGGCCAGCGAAATCCGTTTGAGCGCGTAGGGGTCCGGCGCCGTGAAGGGCGTCGGCTCGAAGACGGTGACTTCCCGGTCGATGTAGGCGCGCGGGATGCCCTCACCCATTGCGACCCGGATGCCCATGATGACCGCCTGGCAGGGATCGACGGGCACGAAGCTGATCGTGGGGGGCTCGTCTTGATCCGGCTCCGGGAGCACCACGAGACGAATGACCGGCAAGGCTTCGACGGCCTGCTCTACCGCCCCCTCGACCGAGGGCGGCAGGGGTACCGCCAGACAATCGACGGAGCGGGCGATCATGGCCTCGCGGACTTCCTGGGCCAAGTCGCCGCTTCCGTGCAGGATCGGCAGGACCTCAATGCTCGGGGAGAGGCGCAGGATGGCGTCGGTCGTTGTCGTCAGTTCAGCCATCGGCGTGAGCAGTTCGAGTGGAACCTGGCAAGCCGGCAAGTTGGGAGGGCGCCTTGCCGGCTACCTGTGGCGTTCATCGTTCCGGGTGCAACGGGTTGTCCCCTTCGAAGAAAAAATCGCCCAACCCTTGGAGCAGGGGCTGGTCTCCCAGGGCCCGTTTCCGCCGCCGCGAGAGGGTTTCCAGGTCCAACGCTTCTTCGCCCAGCACCTTGATCAGCGATTCCCGCCAGGCCTCGTCTTTCGACAGGGGATGGGCCTGGTCTTGTGCCAGCCGCTTGAGCGCATATTGCAACAGATGAATGCCGTCCCGGACCGAGAATTCAAGATTCAGTTGGTGCGCCGCTTGCAGGAAATCCACGGTGAGGCCCAGCATCTCGCCCGGCGCGAAGGGCATGTGGTAGCGCAGTATCGCCAATTCGTCGTCCCGGCGAGGGAATCCCATGTTCAGCGTCGGTTGCAGGCGGGAGAGGATATAGTCGGGGACTTCGTACGTCGACGCGTCTTCGTTCATCGTGACGCAACAGCGGAAGTCGTCGTGGGCCTTGATCAGGAGGCCCGCCACGATGGATTCCACGCAGCGCCGGTGATCCAACAGGGAGGCCAGCGAGGCCCAACTTTTCTCGTTCATCCGATTGCCTTCGTCCAGCACGCAGACGCTGCCGGTCAGCATGGCCGTGACGAGAGGCGAGGCATGGTAGGCGATGGTGCCGGACTCCGCCAGCACGGGCGTGATCAACAAATCTTCGGGCCTGGTGTCCGCGGTGCACTGGACGATGTAGAGGTCCTGCTTGCGCTCGCGGGCGCCGGCCATCGCCAAGGTGGTCTTGCCGATGCCCGGTTGTCCGGTGATCCGGGGCGACAGGGGCAGATCCCGCTCGTCGATCACGAGCCAGCAGGCCAGCAACTGCCGGAGGATTTCCCGCTCGCCGATCCATTCCTCGGAGGAGTCCATGGGTTGGGCCAGGTGGATCGTGATCCCGTCCAGCGGCACCGAGCGGCCCGCTCTGGCTGTGCCACGGGAGCTATGGGGTCCGTCTCCGGCTGGCTCGTGCATGGGTGCTCCTGGGTGTCCGGTCATGGGGCGTCAACTCGCGGCCGATTCGGCCCAAACCGTAACATACCCTCGGGAAGGGGTCAAACCAACGAGGGGCCTGGCATCGGCATGCCGATCGCCCTTGTGGTCCGCGTGGCGAAGAGCCTTTCGCTTTGACTTTCAGCCCCTTAGGCTCTATGCTTTGTGCGTTTGCATGGGGATTCACGGGCATGGAGAGAGGGAGGAGAAGGGGCAACCTATGATGGGGAGAAAAACAGGGCGCCTCGTCGCGTTGGCGATCGGCACGGTGCTGCTGACCGGCTGTGTGATGGCGGAGAAGTATGAGGCGGAAAAAGCCCGCGCGATGAATTTTCAGCGGTTGCTGGCCCAGGAAGAAAAACGGACCGGCGAGATGGATAGCGAGCTGAAACGGCTCAAGCGCGACTCGTCGGATTTGGAGGCGCGCAACCGGGAATTGACCGCGCAGGTCCAGGCGGTTCGTGAGCAACTGGGCCGGATGCAAGAGGAAGCGTCGGCGATGCGGGATGCCGCGCTGCTGAAGGAGCAGGAGGTGGGGAAGGCGCGGAAAGCCCCGGCCAAAGGGAAGCGCGCCGACAGGCCGGCTCCGGGGAGCATGGAGTCCGGCATGACGGCTCCGGCCCCGACGTTCGATCAGGCGCCGGCGTCCGGTGCGACCCCCCGGTATCACCTGGTCAAGCCCGGCGACACGTTGATGGCGATCGGCCGCCTGTATGGGGTGGACGTCAACACGCTCAAACTGCTGAACAACATGAAGGACAATACGATCCACGTGGGGCAACGTTTGTTGGTCGGGCGGGAGTGATCGCGGCGTCGCCCGATCGTTCCGTTCCGGCCCCATAACGACATTCCTCGGATCATGTTCCAACGACGGCTTCCCACCATCGACATCGCCATGGCTCCCAGCGGGGCCATATCCGCAACCGACAATGCGCGCCGGCGTATGGGCACCATCCCATGTTCGGACTAGGGCTGGCTGAAAAGCGGGAAAAAGCCTACAGTCAGCGGGACTGGGACACGGTGATCTCCATCGCGCGCAAGCAGGTGCAGAGCGATCCGCAGGACATCAAGGCCCTCAACGACCTGGCCGAGGCCTACTACCACAAGAAGATGCTGACCGAGGCCCACCAGATTTGCCAAAAGATCAACGAGGTCAATCCGGTCCAGGACTTATCTCGGCAGGTCAGCGAGCTGGGCGTCCGGTACATGCGCTATCACTTGGTGCAGGGGGAGACCTACTTTGCCCGAGGCAACTACGATGAGGCGTTGCGGGTCTTCGAGCGGCTGCGGTTCCTGAAAGGCAACCTGTCCGACAAGTTCCACCGTGCGGCGCAGATCCACGTGGCCCGCGGCCATGCCGATCAAGCGGTCAACGAATATGAGCAGCTCTGGAAATGGCGCCCGGACCGGGCGGACCTCGTGCTGAAAGGTCTGCAGACGGTTACGGAGAAGTTTCCCCGAAACTCCAAGGCCCATCGTCTCGTCATCGAAGTGCTCAAGAAGCGGGGCCAGCTCAAGGATCAGGTGGAGGGGTGGGAGAAAGCCGTGCGGGGCGGCGCCAAGGACCAGGCCGATCTCTTTCGCCTCGGGTTCTACTATCAATTCGAGGGGCAGGACGCCAAGGCCATGGAGCTGTTCACGACCTATGCGCAAAGCCATCCCGACGATGACGCCACGCGCTGGTTTCTGGCCGACCTCCTGCTGGAGCGGGGGCAGTGGGACAAGGCGCTGCAGGAGTATCGCCAGCTGATGGAGATGTCGCCGGGGAAGGCGGACCTCGTCCAGACCCGGCTCGAGCGGGTGGCCACCCAGCGCCCGGACAATGTCCCGCTCCAGGCGGAACTGCTGTCGCTCGCCTTGCGGCGCGGAGGGGCGGAAGCCGCCCGGGCGCGGGTACAGGCCGTGCTCCAGACCGCCCGCGCCTCCCAGCCGCTACGGGTGGAATTGGAGCGGATCCTGGCCGCCGCCGCGCAGGACCATGCCGACACCGGCGAATTGGATGCCACCCATGCCTTGCTCGAACTGCTCTTGCTGCTCGACCCCACCAATCCTGGCTATCGGGCGCAGCTGGATCAGTTGGCGTCGGTCATGGGGCCGCAGCGGATCTACGACATGGAGGAACGGCTGAAAAGCGGCCTGCTCTCCGAACAGGAGGCCTTTGCCTTGCTCAGCGAGTTGGGCGAGCTGTACGTCAAGCAGGGCGAACCCGACGAGAAAATTATCGCGGTCTATCAGCAACTGGCCAAGCCGAATTCCCCCCACCAGCCGGACGCCCTGTTCCGCCTCGGCTTCATCTTTCTGCGTCAGGGCCTGATCGACTTGGCGGAGAACCAGTTCGACAAATTGGGCCGTCTGGCCTTGCCCGAGAGCGTGAAGGCGCAGTTCTGGTACGAGATCGGCATGACCTTCGAACGGATCGGCCAGCCGGACAAAGCGAGGGACTATTACAAGCGGACGGTGGAGATCGATGTGAACTACCGGGACGTGGCGCAGCGGCTCCGGCAGCTGCCGGTCCAAACCCCCTCCGCGAACCCGGCGCTGAGCCCGGCCCCCTTCGCGACGCCGGCCCCCCAGGCCGATCCGATGGCGGTGGTTCGCGAGCGCTATGACCGGATCGAAAAAATCGGGGAAGGCGGGATGGGATCGGTCTTCCGTGCGCAGGACCGGGTGCTCAAGCGGGCCGTGGCGCTGAAATTTATCAAAAAGGACTTTCAGTACGACAACGAGGCCGTGGCGCGGTTCATCCGCGAGGCGCAGGCGGCCAGCCATTTGCGTCATGCCAGCATCGTGGCGATATACGACATTCACGTCAAAGAGCCGATCTACATCGCGATGGAGTTCGTCGAGGGGGGGAATTTACGGGACGAGCTCAAGAAGGGCCCCTGGCCGGTCAAACAGGTGCTGGTGCTCGCCGCGCAGATCTGCGACGCCTTGGGCTATGCGCACAAACAGGGAGTCGTTCACCGGGATATCAAACCGGACAATATCCTGACGGGCAAGGGCGGGGGAATCAAGATCGCTGATTTCGGCCTGGCGCGGATCGAAGAAGGCGGCGGCGGGATGACCAGGGCGGGCCAAGTCATGGGCACGCCCCGCTACATGGCGCCCGAACAGATCCTGGGCAAGACGGTGGACGGCCGGACCGACCAATATGCGGTGGGGATCATGCTCTACGAGTTGCTCACCGGCTCCGTCCCGTTCAACGAAGGGGACATCGCCTACCGGCAAATCCATGAAACCCCGACGTTGCCCGGCGTGCTCAATCCCGCCGTGCCCGCGGCGCTTGACGCGATCGTGATGACGGCGCTGGCCAAACGGCCCGAGGACCGTTATCCGAGCATGGAAGCCATGGGGCGTGACGTGCAGGCGCTCGGTTGAGCCGTGCGCCGTTCAGGAGGCCTGGTCCGAATACACCTTCCGTGGAGCGCGTGAGATGAGCGACGAACAGATCGCCTGCCCGCATTGCGGCTACGAGCAACCGGCCGTCGTCTATTGCGGGCGCTGCCGCGTGCATGTCTTGCACTACGGAGGCCTCAAGAGCGCCCTCGCTCGCTTCGAAGCCGGCCTCGGACAGATGCGCACCCACGTGCAGACCGCTGCGCCGACCTATCAGCCGGCCTTGGACTCCCTCCGCAGCCTGGGGGATGCCTTGCGGGGGCTCAAGGGCAACATGGAACGGCTGAGTCGGGCGCAGCGCGAGATGACGACGTTGGCCGAAGTGGGCCGCATGATCAATTCCGTCCTGACGATGGACAAGCTGCTGGACCTGATCATGGACGTGGTGATCAAGGCCATGTTCGCCGAGCGCGGGCTGCTGATGCTCAAGGATGCGGTGACCGGCGAGTTGACCGTGCACGCGGCCCGCGACATGACGACGGAGTCCCAGGCCGGGACGGAATCGCGGCTGACCATCAGCACGAATATTTGCAGCAAGGTGGCCAGCGAAGGCAAACCCATCCTGGCCACCGATGCGCAGAGCGAGAACCAGTTTCAGGGCATGCAGAGCGTGATGGCGCACAACCTGTCCTCGCTGGTCTGCGTGCCGCTGAAAGCCAAGAGCGGCGAGGTCATCGGCGTGATCTACGTCGACAACCGGATCGTGGCCGGCGCGTTCACCGAGGACAGCGTGGAGCTGCTCGCGGGCATCGCCAACCAGGCGGCCATCGCCATCGAGAACGCCCGTCTGTATGAGAGCGTCCAGACCGAGACCAAGGCCCGGATGAGTCTCCAGCGATACCTGTCGCCCAACGTGGTGGACGACGTGATGAAGAGCAAGGAGGGGACGCTCAAACTGGGGGGGACCAAGCTGGACTGTTCGGTGCTCTTCGCCGATATCTGCGGATTCACCCCCTTGTCCGAAAACCTGGACCCGGAACAGGTCGTGCGCGTGCTGAACGAATACTTCACGGCCATGACGGACATCGTGTTCCGTCACCAGGGCACGTTGGACAAGTTCATCGGCGACGCGATCATGGCCGTCTTCGGGGCGCCGGTGGCCATGCCCGACCATGCGAGCAAGGCGGTGGCGGCGGCCATCGAGATGCAGCAAGAGGCGAAACGCTTGCGGGAGAAGGCGGAACAGGAGGGCCTGCAAGGGTTTCACATGCGCATCGGCGTCAACAGCGGGCAGGTCGTGGCCGGCAATATCGGGTCTCCGTCGCGTCTGGACTACACCGTGGTCGGGGATACGGTGAACGTGGCGGCGCGCCTGGAGCCCTTGGCGCCGGCCGACGGCATCGTGATCAGCGAGGCGACCTATCAGCAGGTGAAGGACCTGGTCAAAGCGGACAAGCTGCCGCCCGTGCAGGTCAAGGGGCGCACCGGCCTGGTGGAGCCCTACGCCGTGTTCGATCTGCTGGAGCGAGAACCGTCGGACACGGACAAGAAAAACCTCCGCCGTCATGACCGCCTCGAAGTCTCGCTCTTTGCGATCTATCGGGACGCCACGAGCAGTCGCATGTACCAGGGCTCCATCAAGAATATCAGCCGGGGCGGCGTGCAGCTCAGCACGCGAGAGGTCTTCCCGCTGGGGACCGAGGTGACCTTGTCGTTCAGCCTGCCGAACGGTCAGAAGCTGACCGACGTGGGGGGCAAGGTGGTGCACGTCCTGAAACTTGTCGACGACAAGGGGAAAGACTATTGCAAGCTCGGGATCGAATTCACCCGGTGCGCGGACGCCGATCGCGAGCGGATCGTCAATGCCTGGCGCGCCTCTTCTTTCCGCGGGACTGCGCCGAAGCCAAGCTGACCTTCCTCTGAGGCGTGTTTTCCCCTCTATTTCCTGGACCGTTTCCCGCTCGTATGTCCATCCGGGTCTGCTCGTTCCCGTTCCCTCCGGCTGGTTCCCGCTCGTTGACTTTGCGCAGGGTGCATGCTAGTTTTCGAGGATGAAAACCCCTTCCTTTTCGTTGAGTTTCGAGGAGTTCCGCGCCCTGGCCTCGCAGGGGAATCTCATTCCCCTGTACCGCGAAATCCTGGCCGACTTCGAGACGCCTGTCTCCGCCTTTACCAAGATCGACCATGGTCCCTCCGCCTACCTCCTGGAAAGTGTGGAAGGGGGAGAAAACTGGGCCCGCTACTCCTTCCTCGGCAGCGGATCGCCGATCGTCATCCGCGAGGAACGGGGGACGTTGCTGATCGTCCAGGGGAAGAAGGTGCAACGCCTGCCGATTTCGGAGAAACCGGGCGAGACGCCCCTGGATCGGCTGCGCGACATCATGGCCGCCTATCACCCGGTCACGGTCCCGGGCCTCCCGAGGTTCGTGGGCGGGGCGGTCGGTTACCTGGGGTACGACATTGTGCGGTACTGGGAAGACATTCCGGCGCGCCGCAAGGATGCGTTGGGGCTGCCGGATCTGGCGTTTCTGATCACCGATACGCTGCTGATTTTCGACAACGTCGCGCAGAAAATCAAAGTCGTGGCGAACGCCCATGTGCCGTCGAGCAAGGAATCCGACCTGAAGCGGGCTTATGCCGACGCGACGGCCCGCATCGAACGGATGATCGCGCGCCTGCGGCGGCCGTTGCGCCGCGCCAGCCCCAAGCGGCGCCGCAAACCTATCGCCTTCGCGTCGAATATGAGCCGAGCGGACTTCGAGAAGATGGTGGTGAAGACCAAGGAGTACATCAAAGCCGGTGACATCTTCCAAGGGGTGCTGTCGCAACGGTGGGAAACGCGCATTCAAACCGCGCCGTTCGAGATTTACCGGGCGCTGCGGCTGGTCAATCCCTCGCCGTACATGTATTACCTGCGCGTCGGCGGCGTCGAACTGGTGGGGTCGTCGCCGGAGATCCTGGTGCATTGCGAGGACGGCAAGGTGTCGGTGCGGCCGATCGCCGGAACCAGAAAACGCGGAACGACCGAGGAGCAGGACCGGATGCTGGAGCGGGAATTGCTGGCGGATGCGAAGGAACGGGCCGAGCATGTGATGCTCGTGGACCTGGGCCGCAACGACATCGGGCGGGTGGCGAAGAAGGGCACCGTCAAGGTGGATGCGCTCATGACGGTGGAGCGCTATTCCCATGTGATGCACCTGGTCTCCAACGTGCAGGGCGAATTGGAACCGACGAAGACGGCCTACGACGTGATGCAGGCTTGCTTTCCGGCCGGCACCGTCTCCGGCGCGCCTAAAATCCGGGCGATGCAGATCATCGAGGAACTGGAGCCGACCAGACGCGGACCCTATGCGGGGGCCGTCGGCTATTTCAGCTTCTCCGGCAACATGGACACCTGTATCAACATCCGCACGATCGTGATCAAGGGGAAGCAGGCCTATATTCAGGCTGGGGCCGGCATCGTGGCCGACTCCGATCCGGCGCGCGAGTACGAAGAGACCTGCAACAAAGCCAAGGCCATGATGAAGGCGATCGAGTTGGCGGAGCAGGGGCTGGAATAGGAGAGGAGCAAATGGCGTATGGCCAATGGCAAGCAAGGAACGGAGACGAACGGCTCTCTCGTCGTTAACCATCGGCCATTCGCCATAAGCCATAGGCGCTTATTGTTATGCTACTGATGATCGACAATTACGATTCCTTCACCTACAACCTGGTGCAGTATCTGGGTGAACTGGGGGAAGACGTCCGGGTTTACCGGAACGACAAGATCACGTTGGACGAGATCGCCGCGCTGAAACCGAAGCGGATGGTCATCTCGCCGGGGCCCTGTACGCCGAACGAGGCGGGGGTGTCGGTGGCCGCGATCCAGCGGTTTGCCGGCCGGCTCCCGATCCTGGGCGTCTGTCTGGGGCATCAGTCTTTGGCCGCGGCTTTCGGGGGCGAAGTAATCCGGGCCGGGCGGCTGATGCACGGCAAGACCTCCATGATCCACCACGACGGCAAAACCATTTTCCATGGCCTGGCCAACCCCTTCGAAGCGACCCGGTACCATTCCCTGCTGGTGAATCGGGCCAACCTGCCGGACTGCTTGGAAGTCTCGGCTGAGACCGCCGAAGGGGAGATCATGGGACTGCGCCACAAGACGTTGGGCGTCGAAGGGGTCCAGTTCCATCCCGAATCCATCCTGACGGCGGTCGGCATGGATCTGCTCCGGAATTTTCTGAAACTGTAAGCCGTCAGCCGTCATCAATCAGCCGTCAGCTTGGGGCGGAGCATTCATGCTGAAGGCTGAACGCTGAGAGCGTCCTAGCCTCTTTATGGTCATTAAAGACGCCATCGCCAAGCTCGCAGACAGGACGCACCTCTCGGAGAAAGAAGCCGAGGAGGTCATGCTGGAGATCATGAGCGGGGTGGCCACCCCTGCTCAGATTGCCGCCTACCTCATGGGGTTGCGCCTCAAAGGCGAAACGGTGGACGAGATCGCCGGATCTGTCCGGGCTATGCGGGCCAAAGCGACCAGCATCCGGGTCGCCGATCCCCTGGTGGTGGACACTTGCGGAACCGGCGGGGACGGGGCCCACACGTTCAATATCTCGACGACGGTCGCCTTCGTGGCGGCGGGCGGCGGGCTGACCGTGGCCAAGCATGGAGGCAAGGCCGTGTCCTCCCGCTCCGGCAGCGCGGACGTGCTGAGCGCGCTGGGGGTGAAGATCGATCTTCCCGCCGAGCGGGTGGCGGACTGCATCAACGAAGTGGGCATCGGATTTCTCTTTGCGCCGTTGTTCCATGGGGCGATGAAGCATTGCGCGCCGGTTCGCCAGGAACTGGGCATCAGGACGCTGCTGAACATCATGGGGCCCATGTCCAACCCGGCGCGGGCCGGATTTCAGGTGCTGGGAGTCTATGACGAACGCCTCACCGAGCTGATGGCCAAGGTGTTGCTGGGGCTGGGCACGCAACATTGTTTCATCGTCCATGGCATGGACGGGTTGGACGAGATCACGCTGACGGATCGGACGAAGGTGTCGGAAGGCAAGGGCGGGGTGGTCTCGACCTATTTCGTCGAGCCGAGCGATTTTTCGCTGGACCGGGTTCGTGCGAAAGAACTGGCGGGGGGCACGGCCGAGGACAACGCGCGCATCCTGCGCGAAATTTTGCAAGGGCGGCCTGGTCCCAAGCGGGACATCGTGTGTCTCAACGCTGCGCCGGCCTTCGTGGCGGGCCGCAAGGCCAAGACGCTGCAAGAAGGGTACGAGTTGGCGGGCAAAGTGATCAAGAGCGGCGCGGCCTACGAGAAGCTGGAGCGGTTGATCGCGTTTACGAACAAGAAGTGAACGGGCGCGCGAAGGGAAGAGAGAGTCGAGGATGATTCTCGATCGAATCCTGGAACATAAGAAAGCGGAGGTGCGGCACAAGCAGAGTCGCGGGTATCTGGTCGAGCTGAAGTCCAGAATCCGCGACCGGGGCGCGACGCGGGGGTTCATGCAAGCCCTCAAGGCGACCCGCCCGCCCAATAGCCCATCCCTCATCGCCGAGGTGAAGAAAGCTTCGCCCAGCCTGGGATTGCTGCGGCCGGAGTTCAAGGATCTCTTCGAACCGGTGAAGATCGCGGAACAGTATAAGGAACATGGGGCCTCGGCCTTGTCGGTCCTGACGGACAAGGATTTTTTTCAGGGAGAGCTGGACTATCTCCAGGCGATCAAGGACAAAGTCGGGCTGCCCTGTCTGAACAAAGAATTCATGGTGGACGACATTCAGTTCTACGAGGCACGGGCTTATGGGGCCGATGCCGTGCTGTTGATCGTGGCGGCGCTGGAGCGGCGGCAGCTCATAGACTTCTTCGCGCTCGCGCAGGAGCTCTCGTTGGATGTTCTTATTGAAACGCACCACGAGCGGGAACTGGATACGGTCCTGGAGCGGCTGCCGGACGCCAGGTTGATCGGGATCAACAACCGGGACCTCAAGACGTTTTCGACGGACTTGGGCGTGACCGAGCGGCTGGCCAAGCGCATTCCCACCGGCAAGGTGATCGTGAGCGAGAGCGGCATTCACAAGCGGGACGACGTGAAGCGCGTCATGGGCGCCGGCTGCCAAGCCATGCTGATCGGGGAGTCCCTGATTCGAGCTGATGACACAGGGAAGAAGATTCGAGAATTGTTGGGCATGCTTCAAAAGGTTGAGGGATAGGCGACGTCGAAGAGGACACTCTTGGCTCTTATCAGCAAGATTCGAGAGAAAGTCCGGAACGGAGAGTTTGAGTTTGCGATTCCGCATTTCTTCGAAGAGATGGCAAATGATGATTTGGTCTTTTCGGATATCGAGCAAGCGGTCATGACCGGCCGGATAAGGAGACGGTTTGCGAGTGAGCCCAGAGGGTTACGTTTTGAAGTTGTTGGCCGAGCGAGTGATGGGCGAAAAGTTGCGATCATCTGTCGGATGAAGGAAACCGGCAAGCTGCTGTTCATTACAACCTATCTGGTGGGGTGAGACGGTGAAAGCATCACGCGTCAAATATGACTATGGCGATTGTCATGTGTGCGGGGAGCGGCTTCAGGAAAAGCGGATCGATCAGGAATTTTGGATTAAAGGAAAACTCCTCGTCATTGAAAAAGTCCCTGCAGGCGTATGTCCGCAATGCGGAGAGCGGGTCGTGAAGGCGGAGATCGGTGGCTACCTTGCAAGTCTGTTAGGCAAATCAAACGGGTTGCGGAAGGTTCGTCACATGACCGTCCCCGTCTTGCGGTTTGCGAAGCAGATTGCGTAACCGGGCTGCGCGGATAATGGGAACCGGCTGCCAGGCCATGCTGATCGGGGAGGCGTTGATCAAGGCGGAGGACACAGGGGACAAGATTCGAGAATTACTGGGGTGCAGTCAGACGCACCAAAATCGTTCTTGAACATTTTCCTCTGATACGTATGGATATTCAATGCCAGGCCTGCAGCAAAACTTCTGATGCTCCAAGTAGCTGGTGGAATTACAATGGCCCGTGGAACTGTCCTCAGTGTGGGGCTAAACATGAAGTTAAGCTAGGAATAACGAATGTAGAAACTATCAGATTGATCCATGCTGGTGCCTTGATCAATGAAGGGGTTGGGGGGCAGCAGAAGATTCGAGCTAGACTAAGGGCCTTGCGCAATACGACCGCGAAATTGATTGAACATCCCTTGGCGCTGTACTTCGATCCACAAGTTGTGCTTGACCTGTTTACTCGATATGTTTCGCTCCGTGACACTTTGCGGATGCAGCATAAGGACATTTTTGGTGATTTGCCGATTCGCGAAGTGCCCAAATCGAGTGGGACAACCGACTATTAAGGCCGTGGGTACATTGAACGTTCCAGCATTGCATTGCTGCTGCAAGATTTAGACTATTGTCTTGATGTTATATCGGACACAAAAACCGACACGACTCCTTCGCTTAAGGTTACGAGCGAGGGAGTCTTTTTTGCCGGACAGTATTTTGATGCACTCCAGTGCGTAAAAGAAATCCTGTCGTCTGCCAGGCGGAGTGTCGTCATTATCGACGGTTATATAGACCATAATGTGCTCAACTTGATTGCATCCAAGGGGGCATCTGTTGAGGTGAGCGTTTTGACAAAATCAATTTCGGATTCGTTTAGGACACTCGCTATTGCATTCAATAAACCGTATGGAATGTTGTCGGTTCGTACGTCTGATGTCTTCCATGATCGATTTGTAATTATAGATGACCGAGACTTCTATCATTTTGGAGCTTCAATCAAAGATCTTGGTCGTCGTGGATTCATGTTCTCCCGAATTGAAGAGACGCTCGTTGTTGATGAACTACGGAAGCAGTGGACTAATGAGTGGAAAAAGGCAAAGGTCGAGATATAGGGATGGCGAATCCGGCTTGCTATGATTGCTGGCATTGACCATATCTTGATCGCAGTGGAAGATCTCGCCAAGGCGATCGAGGTCTATCGCCGATTGGGGTTTCAGGTCCTGGTCGGCGGGGAGCATCCGACGGTCGGGACGCACAATGCCCTGGTGTCGCTTTCCGATGGCTGCTATCTGGAGTTGATCGGGGTGAAGAAGCCGGAGCTGGCGCAGCAGTTTCCCTTCGGGCAGCAGGTGCTGGAGGCCCTGGCCAAGCCCAACCGGCTGGTGGGGTTTGCGCTGGAGAGCGATGATGTGAACGGCGAT
Organism: Nitrospirota bacterium; assembly: GCA_028876065.1. Lineage (GTDB taxonomy): Bacteria > Nitrospirota > Nitrospiria > Nitrospirales > Nitrospiraceae > SYGV01. Next base: position 16,840 of record JAGWTI010000025.1, on the reverse strand, counting down.
GTGCCGACGATCCGGGACCGTGGGTTGGAGGTGGCCAAGGCGCCTCCCGGGGGGCGGGTCCGGCCCGACGGGCAGCAGGTCTCCTGGCGGACCGCCCATCCAGATGATCCCCGGCTGCCGTTTCTGATCCAGGACCTGACGCCGCGCCAGTTGCGCGTGCCTCCGCCGAGCGAAGGGCTCGGTGGCGCGACGCGAGTGGGCTGGGTGGAGGTCGGAGCCTCCGATGTGCAGCCGGCCATCACGGCCTACACGCAACTGGTGGGCGAGCGACCGGCCGAGGGGAAGTTTTCGCTCCAGCGGGGGGCGATTCATCTTTCGCAGAGCTTTTCGGGAGACGGAGTGCAGATGGTGGCGTTGCTGACCCAGGATGTGGCCGGTCTGGCTCGTGATTGGGAGGCCCGAGGCGTGCCTTTTTATGACGAAGGCATCCGCGGGCTCGGCCGAGTTCTTGTCCCGCGCGACACGGGCGGCGCCCGAATCAGCTTCTGCCCCGTTCGGTAGAGCCTGGCGTTAGAGCCCGGGCGGTTGGACAGGTGATGGATACACGAGAGACGTATACGGTCGGCTACAGCGACGTGGCGGTGCGGTACATGAGGCGCCGCCATGCGGGGCGCGACGCGGGCTTTTTGCTGCCGCAACTGAAGTCTGGCATGACGGTGCTGGACTGTGGCTGTGGACCTGGGACGATTACGGTGGGCTTGGCCGAAGCCGTGGCGCCGGGCCCGGTGACGGGGATGGACCTTGAGGAGTCCCAGATCGAAGCGGCCCGAACGACAGCCCGGCAACGCGGGACGAAGAACGTCGAATGGAAAGTCGCCAGCGTCTATCAATTGCCGTTTCCTGATCGTTCCTTCGATGCGGTCTTCTCCCATGCCCTCTTCGAACATTTGGGCGAGCCGCTGGCCGCGTTGGAGGAGATTAAACGGGTGCTGCGTCCCGGCGGGATCGCCGCCCTGTCCAGCCCCGATTGGTCCGGCAACCTCATGGCGCCGCGCGATCCGGAAGTCGAGCAGGCCGTCCAGGTCTACAAGGCGATCCAGCAACGGAATGGGGGCAATCCCTACGTGGGACGTGAATTCGGATGCCTCTTGCAGGAAGCCGGGTTCTCGCGCATCCGTCTGTCGGCGATCTACGATTGCTACGAGGACGTGCCGCTGGCCGCCGAGCTCCTCGCGCAGCGCATTGAAGAAGGAGTGGGGAAACAGATTGTCGCCGGGCCGGGGCTGAGCCGGGCCGAAGTCGGGGACCTCTGCCGGGCGTTGCGGCAATGGGCCAAGCAGCCGGCGGTCCTGTTCGCCCAAACGTTCGTCGACGCGATCGGGTATGCAGACGCATGAGCCCCATCAAAGTCAAAATCTGCGGGATCACGAACGCGGACGATGCGGCCGCTGCCGTCGACGCGGGGGCCGATGCGCTGGGTTTCGTGTTCTATGCCAAGAGCCCCCGTTGCGTGGACGCTCCGCTGGTGAAGCGTATCGTGGCCGGACTGCCGCCGTTCGTACTGCCGGTCGGGGTCTTCGTCAATGAGGAAGCCAAAAAGGTCCGCGACCTCATGGATGCGTGCGGCTTGGCTCTGGCCCAGCTCCACGGGGATGAGACGGCGGCCTATTGCGAGAGCTTGGGCCGGCCCGTGCTCAAGGCCTTCCGGCTCCGTGGTCCGGCCGACTTGCTCGGCCTGGCGGAGTTCAAAGGACGGGCCGGCGTGCGCGGCTTTGTCGTGGATGCCTTCTCCTCGACTGCCTATGGCGGAACGGGCGAAGTGGGGGACTGGGCCCTGGCTGCGGAAGTGGCCGGACATGCCCCGGTGCTCCTGGCCGGCGGGCTGACGGCGGAGAACGTCCGCGACGCGATTCAACGCGTCCGGCCCTATGGCGTGGATGTGAGCAGCGGGGTCGAAGCCAGCCCGGGTAAAAAGGACCAAGCCAAAGTCCGGGCGTTCATCGAAGCCGCAAAGCTTGTGTCACAAGAGACTCGGGGCTATACTTCGAGCGACCGATGAAAGGCGTCACCTAACGGACAATCAATCCTATGTCTACCATCCCCGATCAACGCGGCCGTTTCGGTGACTTTGGGGGTCGTTATGTCCCCGAAACGCTCATGCCCGCCATCCTCGAACTGGAGCAGGCGTATGCCAAGGCAAGGCAGGACCGAGCGTTCCAGGCGGAATTCGCCGGCTACTTGAAGCGGTTCGTCGGGCGCCCGACCTCCCTTTATTTTGCGGAACGGCTCACGATGCGGTTGGGCGGAGCCAGGATTTATCTCAAGCGGGAAGACCTCTGCCATACCGGCGCCCACAAGATCAACAATTCGATCGGCCAGGCCCTGCTGGCCATCCGGATGAAGAAGACGCGGGTGATCGCCGAGACCGGCGCCGGCCAGCACGGCGTCGCCACGGCGACGGCGGCCGCCATGTTCGGCCTCGCCTGCGAAATCTACATGGGCACAGAGGACATGCAGCGCCAGGCGCTGAACGTCTTCCGTATGCGCCTGTTGGGCGCGACCGTGACCGGCGTAGAGGCGGGGAGCCGGACGCTCAAGGATGCCATCAACGAGGCGATGCGAGACTGGACGACGAACGTCCGCACCACCAACTATATCCTCGGTTCCGTGCTCGGGCCTCATCCCTATCCCATGATGATCCGCGATTTTCAATCCGTGATCGGGCGGGAGGCGAGGAAGCAGATCCTCGCGCTGGAAGGAAAGCTGCCCGACTGCCTGGTGGCCTGCGTCGGCGGGGGCAGCAACTCCATCGGCCTCTTCCATGCCTTCTTGAAGGACAAGCAGGTCAAGATGGTCGGGGTGGAGGCGGCGGGGCTGGGCGTGGAGAGCGGCAAGCATGCGGCCCGTTTTGCCGGCGGGAGGCCCGGGGTGTTGCACGGGACCATGACCTATCTGTTGCAGGACGAGGATGGGCAAGTCAATCTGACCCATTCGGTCTCGGCGGGGCTGGATTATGCGGCGGTCGGGCCGGAGCACAGCTACTACCACGATACCGGGCGTATTCACTACACGTCGGCGACCGATGACGAAGCCATGGCCGCCTTCGATGTGTTGGCGCGCGAGGAGGGCATCGTGCCGGCGCTGGAGAGCGCCCATGCGGTGGCCGAGGTGGTGAAGCTGGCGCCCAGGCTGAAGAAGCGGCAGGTGATCATCGTGAACCTGTCCGGCCGCGGCGATAAGGACGTGCAGCAAGTGGCGCGTATTAAAGGTGTGACACTGTGATCAACCGTCTTGACGCCACATTTGACCGCTTGCGGGCCGACGGCCGGAAGGCCCTGATCGCATACATCATGGCCGGCGATCCGTCGCTGCAGGAAACGGAAACGTTGGTGCTGGAGCTGGAAAAGGCCGGGGCGGACGTCATCGAACTGGGCGTGCCCTTTTCCGATCCCATCGCCGACGGGCCGGTGATCCAGGCGGCGGCCGAGCGGGCCCTCCGAAGCGGCACCTCCTTGCGCAAGATTCTCGGGACCGTGGCGTCCTTGCGCGCGCGGACCCAGGTTCCCCTCGTCCTCATGGCCTACTACAACACGATCCATGCGATGGGGGAGGCGACGTTCTGCCGGCTGGCCGCGGAAGCCGGCGTAGATGGCCTGATCGTGCCGGATATGCCGCCGGAGGAAGCGGGGCCGCTTGAGGGGCCTGCCTCCGTGGCCGGCCTCAGGTTGATCTACCTGCTGGCGCCAACCAGCACGCCGGCTCGTCGTACGATGGTCGCCCGCCGCAGCCGAGGCTTCGTCTACTACGTGTCCCTCACGGGCATCACCGGCGCAAAACTGACCGATGTGGGGGATGTCCGGCGCAACGTCGAGAAGATCAGGTCCGTGACCGATGTGCCGGTGGCCGTCGGGTTCGGCATCGCGACGCCGCAGGACGCGAGCCGGGTGGCGGAGATTGCGGACGGAGTCATCGTCGGGACCGCGATTGTCCGGCAGATCGGCGAGCACCAGCAGGACCCGCACATGCCGGAGCGGGTCGGGCGCTTGGTGCGGTCTTTGAAATCCGCAATGGCCGGGACCGCCGTCCCGTCGGCATAACCGGGTCGAACTACGCAGGAGCAGCATGGGGTCAGCCAAGCCAGGAAAGCGCCGGAAGCCGGGCTCTTCGCCGCGCCGGCGCCGAGTCGCCGCGGCCACCCCGGGTCGGCGTGCGACCAAGGCCCGCGTCAAGCAGGCCCTGGCAACCCACGGGACGTCCTTCACCGGCGGTATTCCTCCACATGTGCAGCAAGTGATCCTCGAGGCCATCAGCAGCGGCAAAGCCTTGACGGACGTGGCCCGGTCTTGTCTGGAGGTGCTGCTGGAGGTCAGCGGCATGCAAGGGGCCTGGGCCTACGTGCGCGACGAGCAAACGGGCAAACTCCGCTGTGTGGCCGATTGCGGTCTGGTCGAGGGAGTGACGGAGGAGGCGAGGGAGAAACTGGTTGCGCAGGCGGCCGCGAAGGAAGCCCCGGTGATGACGCCGGATTTGGTGGCCTATCCGCTCAAGCGGGCCGATTGTCTGGAGGGCGTGCTGGTGGTCGCGGGCCTGTCCCCGGAGAAACGGCAGGGCGGGGAGACGCTGGGCCTCCTGGAGTTCGTCGCCACCAGGCTGGCGGCGGGCTTGGACCATAGCCGGCTGGCGGAGAAATACGCGCAGAAGATCGTCCGGATCAAGCACCTGGAGCAAGTCAGTGAAATCCTGAACTCCACCTTGAATGAGGAGGAAGTCCTCCGGCGCGCGATCGAAGGGGCGGCGCAACTGGTCGAGGCCGAGGCCGGCTCGTTGCTGCTGCTCGACGAACGCACCGGGCAGCTCAACTTTGCCGTGGCCGTGGGCGAAAGGGGCGTGCAGCTGAAAGCCATTCTGCTGAAGGCGGGCGAAGGGGTGGCGGGGCTCGTGGCGAGCAGCGGCCAGCCGCTGATCGTGAACGATGCCCAGCACGACGATCGTGTGGCCCATCAGGTGGACGAGCGGACCGGCTTTCAGACCCGGTCGCTCTTGGCCGTGCCGGTTCGGGCCCGCAAGAAGATGCTGGGCGTGCTCGAAGCGGTCAACAAGCTGGGGGGCCGGCCCTTCAGCAACTGGGACCTGTTGGAATTTTCGAGCTTGGCCAACCAGGTGGGGATCGCGCTGGAAAACTCCCGCCTCTTCCAGAGCCATCAGCAAAAAATCACGCAGCTGAAAAAACTCCAGGAGGTCAGCCAGGTGCTGAACTCCAGCCTGAACCAGGCGGAGATCAGGAAAAAGGCGATCGAAGCCATCACGTTCATCATGGACGCGGAGGCGGGATCGTTGCTGTTGCTGGACGAGCCGGCCCAGGAGCTCTACTTCGAGGTCGCGCTGGGCGAGAAGGGGGAGGGGGTCCGCGAAATCCGCCTGAAAGTGGGGCAGGGGATCGCCGGCTACGTAGCCCAGTCCGGCGAGCCGGTGCTCATCAACGACTGCCAGAACGATCCCCGCTTGGCGCGACAGGCGGATAAGAAATCCGGGTTCATCACCCGCAACATGGTCTGCGTGCCGGTCAAGGCCAGGGACAAGCTGCTGGGCGTGCTGCAGGCGATCAACAAGAAGGACGGGGGCCTGTTCAGCGACGAGGACTTGCAGGACTTCGTGAGCCTGGGCCACCAGGTCGGGATCGCGATCGAGAACGCCAACCTCTATGAAGAGATCAGCAAGCTCTTTGAAGGCTTCATTTCGGCCAGCGTGACGGCGATTGAAAGCCGGGACCCGACCACCAGCGGTCACAGCGGCCGCGTGGCGGTGCTGACCTGCGGGCTGGCGGAGGTGGTGGACCGGTCGGATGCCGGGCCCTATGCCTCGGTGACGTTCGACTACGACCAGATGAAAGAGATCCGCTACGCCGCGGTGCTCCACGATTTCGGCAAGGTCGGCGTGCGCGAGCACGTGTTGGTCAAGGCCAACAAACTGATGCCCGAGCAACTGGCCATGCTCAAGGCGCGGTTCGACTTCATCAAGCGGACCCTGGAGGTCCAGGCGCTGAGGAAGAAGGTGGACATCCTGATGTCGGGCGACCGGCAGGCCACGGCCTCGCTCCTCGCCGAGGTGGACGAGGATCTGGCGCGTCAGGTGGCCGATACGGAAGGCGTCCTGGAGTTCCTGCTCCAGTGCAACAAGCCGACGGTGTTGAAGCAAGGCGGGTTCGAGCGTTTGAGCGACATCGCGCAGAGGCAGTTCGACTATTTTTCGTCCCCGCAGGCGTATCTCACGCCGGAGGAGGTCATCACGCTGTCCATTCCGAAGGGGAGCCTGACGACCGAGGAGCGGCTGGAGATCGAAAGCCACGTCACCCACACCTACAAGTTCCTCTCGACCATTCCCTGGACCAAGGCCCTCAAGAACATCCCGCTCATCGCCTACGGCCACCATGAAAAGCTGGATGGCAGCGGCTATCCGCGTCAGGTGCCGGGCGAGACGATTTCGGTCCAAACGCGCATGATGACGATCAGCGACATCTACGACGCCTTGACCGCCTCAGACCGGCCGTACAAGGCGGCCGTCCCGACGCCGAAGGCGCTGGCGATTTTGGAGGACGAGGTCCAGCAGGGGAAGGTGGACGCGCAGCTGCTGCAGGTCTTTATCGAAGGCAAGGTGTACGAGAGAGTCAAACCGTCCTGAGCGTCCGCAGGTCCCGCCGAAGGCTTCCCCCGCCATCCGTTCCATCGCAATGTGAGTCCCAGCGACAACGAGATCGTCGCCCGGCGCAGAGGTGTGAGGTCCGCTGGGGGGTGACGGCCGGCGGCGCGGGAGCGGCAACCCTTACGAACCGGCGATCAATCCGTCTTCCATCCGGACGATCCGATCGGCTTGGGCGGAGAGCTTGTCGTTGTGCGTGACGATCACGAAGGTGATGCCGCGTTCACGGTTCAACGTGCGCAGGAGCGCGAAGAGGGTTTCGCCCGTGTGGGTGTCCAGATTGCCCGTCGGTTCGTCGGCCAGCACCAGCGCCGGCCGTTGCATGAGCGCGCGCGCGACCGCCACCCGCTGCTGTTCGCCGCCTGACAGCTCGCCGGGCTTGTGGTGCAGCCGCCGTTCGAGTCCCACGTCTTTCAGCAGCGACGCCGCTTCCGCTTCGATGTCCCCCCTGGGCCGGTTTTGAATCAGGGCCGGCAGGCAGGCGTTCTCCAGGGCCGTGAACTCCGGCAGGAGATGATGGAACTGGAAGACGAAGCCGATTTGTTTGTTGCGGAATGACGCCTGTTCCTCTTCCGAGAGGCGAAAAATATCTTGGCCGTCGAACAGGACGGTTCCGCCGGTCGGCCGGTCCAATGTCCCGAGGATCTGGAGCAGCGTGCTCTTGCCGGCGCCGGAGGCCCCCACGATGGCCAGGAATTCGCCCCGTCCGATGTCGAAGCTCACGCCCCGCAACGCCGTGACTTGCTGTCCTCCCATCGGGAAAGACTTCTGCAAGTCCTGGACTCGCACCAATGGCTGTGCCTGAGCGTTATTCATAGCGAAGGGCGGCGGCCGGATCCAGTTTGGCGGCTTGCCAGGAGGGGTACAGGGTGGCGGCGAAACTGATCAGGATCGCCGAGAACGACACGAGCAGCACGTCCAGGGCTTGAATGTGCACGGGGACGTGCGAAATGTAATAGACCGTCGGATCGAAGGTCCAATAGGTCTGGATGAGCCAGAGAAAGGCATAGCCGAGCGGGACGCCGATCGCGGTCCCGGTCAGTCCGATGATGAGCCCGTTCAGCATGAAGATGCGCATGATGGCCTTGCGGGTGGCGCCCATGGCTTTCAGAACGGCGATCTCCCGTTGCTTCTCGGTCACCAGCATGGTGAGCGTGCTCACGATGTTGAAGGAGGCCACGATCGTGATCAGCACCAACAACAGGAACATCATGATTTTTTCCAGCTTCAGCGCGGAGAACAAGTTGCGGTTGAGCTGCATCCAATCTCGGGCCCAGAACGGAAAGCCCAACGCGGCTTCGATCGAGCGGGCGATGTCGGCCGCCATGAAGATGTCGTCCACCTTCACTTCGATGCCGGTGACCGTGTTCCCCATGTTGAAAAACTTCTGGGCTTCGCCCAGCGCGATATAGGCCAGCGAGGAATCGTACTCGTACATCCCGGATTCGAACACGGCCACCACGGTGAAGACGCGGATTTTGGGCGTCATGGCGATCGTGCCGATCCTGGAAGCGGGGCCGACCGGGGAGACCACGTTGACATGGTCGCCCACGAACGCGTTCAGACGGAGCGAGAGTTCTTTGCCGAGGATGATGCCGGGATGTTTCGGCTCGGGCGTTGCCGCTTCGCCGGCGGTCGACGGGTCGGCGGTTTGGGGCGCCGGCTGTGGGGGACGGTCCAGGTCGCCCAGGCTGCCGCTCTTGACGTTGCGGCCCAATTCGGTGACCCGCACTTCCCGTTGCGGGTCGATCCCGCGCAGGACGATGCCTTGGACCGCCGACTCCGACGTCAGCAGGACCTGCCGGAACACGAAGGGCGTGGCGGCCAGGACGTGGGGCACTTGTTCGACCTTCTGGATTTGGGCCTCGTAATCCAGCATGCCGTCGTGCGTCCGATCGTGGACCACGATGTGGGACGTCGTGCCGAGAATCTTGGCCTGGAGGTCCTCCTTGAAGCCGGTCATGATCCCCAGCGTGCCGATCAAGGCGGCCACGCCCATCGTAATGCCCGCTACCGACACGAAGGTGTTGAGCGAAATGGTCCGGTTGCGTCGCTTGGCGCGCAAGTAGCGGAGGCCGACGAAGACTTCGTAGGGGAGGGCGGGCAAGGGCACGGTCATTTCTCCGGCCGTAGTTGCGGGAACAGGATCACGTCGCGAATGGACGCCTGGTTGGTGAAGAGCATGACCAGCCGGTCGATTCCGATGCCTTCCCCGGCGGTGGGGGGCATGCCGTGCTCCAGCGCGCGCAGGAAGTCCTCGTCCAGATAGTGCGCCTCTTCGTCGCCCGCCTCCCGTTGCGCGTCCTGCGCCTCGAACCGTTGCCGCTGGTCCAGCGGGTCGTTCAACTCGGAAAAGGCGTTGGCGATCTCCCGTCCGGCGATATAGAGCTCGAACCGGTCGGTGAGCGACGGATCCGAATCTTTGCGCCTGGCCAGCGGAGAAATTTCGATGGGATAGTCCGTGATGAACGTCGGCTGGATCAGCTGGGGCTCGACGGTCTCTTCGAAGATTTCGTTGAGGATGTCCACGTGCGCGGCCTTGTCCTCCACCTCGATGCCGAGCTGTTTGGCCGCCGCCAGGGCCGCCGCTCGGTCCGTCAAGACCCGCTCGTTCAGCTTGTTCACCTCGAGGATCGCCTGGCGGTAGGACCAGCGCCGCCAGGGGGAGGCCAGGTTGAGGGACTTGCCCTGGTACTCGATCGTCGTGGTGCCCAACACTTCCCGGGCCAAGCGGCTGAACAGCTCCTCGGTCAGCGCGATCAGATCGTGATAGTCCGCATAGGCGACGTAGAATTCCAACATCGTGAACTCGGGGTTGTGGATCGTGGAAATCCCCTCGTTCCGGAAATTGCGGTTGATCTCGAACACGCGCGGGAAGCCTCCGACGATCAGGCGCTTCAGGTAGAGTTCCGGCGCGATGCGCAAATACAAATCCACCCCCAGCGCGTTGTGGTGGGTGACGAAGGGCTTGGCCGTGGCGCCGCCGGGGATGGGCTGCATCATCGGCGTCTCGACTTCCAGGAAGCCTTTTTCGATCAGGAAGGCGCGGATGCCGGCGATGATCTTGCTGCGCGCGGCGAAAATCGCGTGCACCTGGGGATTGGCGATCAGGTCCACATACCGCTGCCGGTAGCGGGTCTCCACGTCGGTGAGGCCGTGCCACTTTTCCGGCAGGGGGCGCAGCGCCTTGCTCAGGAAGGCGAGCTCGGCGACCTCCACCGTCAATTCGTTGGTCTTGGTGCGGAACAGGTGACCGCTCACGCCGATCCAGTCGCCCAGGTCCAGCCCCTCGCAGACCTTGTACGCTTGTTCGGTGAGGAGGTCCTTCTTGAGGTAGACCTGCAGCCGGTCCGCTCCGTCCTGCAGCACCGCAAACGCGGCCTTGCCGAATCGGCGCAGGGCGACGATCCGGCCGGCGAGCCGGCAGGTGACCCGCTCCGCCTCAAGGGCCTCCTTGGACTTCTCGCCGTGGAGCCGGGTCAAACTGCCGGCCCGGTCGGTGGCCTCGAACCGGGTGCCGTACGGCTGGACCCCCAGCTCGCGGAGGACGTCGAGTTTCTTGATGCGCTGCTGTTGCTGGTCGTTCAGTTCATCCATACAGAACAAGAGCTAATGGCTTATAGCTTATGGCCTGAGCGACTCTTGCCATCTGCCATACGCCATCAGCTCTTCTCCTTCGTGCCCGCCATCTGTTGTTTCAAATAGGCTTCGATGAATTCGGTGATCTCTCCATCCATGACCGAGCTGATGTTGCCCACTTCGTGGTCCGTCCGGTGGTCCTTCACCATCTGGTAGGGTTGGAAGACGTAGGAACGGATCTGGCTGCCGAACCCGATCTCCTTCTTTTCTCCGACGATGGACTGAAACTCGGCTTCTTTCTTTTTCAGCTCCAGCTCGTAGAGGCGCGCCTTCAGGATTTTCATCGCGCCCATGCGGTTCTGCAGCTGGGACCGTTCGTTCTGACACTGGACCACGATGCCGGTCGGCAGGTGCGTGATCCGGATCGCCGTTTCCACCTTGTTCACGTTCTGCCCGCCGGCGCCCCCGGCCCGGAACGTGTCGATCCGCAGGTCCTTGTCCTCGATCGGAATTTCCGCGTCGTCCTCCAGTTCGGGATAGACGAACACCGAGGCGAACGACGTGTGGCGCCGCTTGTTGGCGTCGAAGGGGGAAATGCGGACCAGTCGGTGCACCCCGGCCTCGGCCTTCAGATATCCGTAGCTGTAGGGACCGGTGATGCCCAGCGTCACGCTCTTGATCCCGGCTTCGTCGCCGGCCTGCAGGTCCAGGGTCTCGACCTGAAACCCCTTCCGTTCGGCCCAACGCACGTACATGCGCAACAACATCTGGGCCCAGTCCTGCGATTCGGTGCCGCCGGCGCCCGGGTGGATTTCGAGGATCGCGTTGCTGGCGTCCCGTTCGCCCGACAGCAGGAGCTCGACCCGCAGCTGGTGCACCGACGCCTCGAAGCGGCCCAGCTCGCCTTGGAGCTCGCCGGCCAGGGCCGCGTCTTGGCTTTCTTCGGCCAGCTCCAGCATGGCGCGCAAATCCTCCTGCTGCCGCTCGATCTCGGTCCAGCGGCGGAGTTCGCGCTCGAGAGCGGCTTTCTTGCGGCTGACGCGTGCGGCGGCCTGGGAGTCTTTCCAGAAGTCCGGCTGCGCGGTCGTTTGTTCCAGCGTCTGGAGTTGAGATGTCAGGTGGGGGAGGTCAAAGATGCCCCCGGAGTTCGCTGACCTGTTCGCCGATCGATTTGAGTCTGCCGCGCAGTTCGTCCAGCATGGGATTCCTTGATCTCCGTCTCGCTTGTCCGGGGCTATGGGTGCGGGCTCACTGCCCGCCGCCTGGCCACCCAGGCGAAAAGTCCGGTGATTATAACACAGGCGTATGCAAAGACATCACCGTAACGCGTATAGAAAGTCAGGGTCCGTTCGAGGGAGATGCGTCGGCTCAAGGCGGCTTCTTCGAAGATCGGGCTGGCCTCCAGGATGCGGCCTTGTTGGTCGATGAACCCGGAGATGCCCGTGTTGGCGGCACGGGCAAACGCCCGGCGGTTTTCCACGGCCCGGAGGACCACCATGCCGAAGTGCTGGTAGGCGGCGGCGGATTTGCCGAACCAGGCGTCGTTGGTGATCGTCACCATGAAGTCGGCGCCGTTGGCGGCAAACTCCCGTACGAGGTTCGGAAAGATGACTTCGTAGCAAATCACGACGCCGAACGCCGCCTTGCTCTGGGACGGGCTGCCGGAAACCTGGGTGTGCGGACTCGGCAACGGCAGCACGGTGGCCTGGGTGCCGGCTTCGAAATCGCCGATGCCTTCCACCAGCTTGTCCAGGAAAAAGAGCAAGGAGGAGTGGAGGGGAATGTATTCCCCAAACGGCACGAGGTGGCGCTTGTCGTACCGGCCGAGCAGCATGCCGTCCTGAGACAGGAAATAGGCGCTGTTCAGCAAATAGGGGCGGCCGTCTGGGTAGTAGCGGAGAGCCGGGCTCCCGAACAGGAGCGGGACCTGTCGGGAGCGGACCAGGTCCATGACCTCCAGTTTATAATCCTTCTCCCGCTCGAACAAAAACGGCGTGGCCGCTTCCGGCCAGATGACCAGGTCCGCTCCGCCGGACGCCTGCACGGTGAGCCTGGTATAGCGATCGATCGTCGCGCGCCGATAGGCTGCGTCCCATTTCTGTGCCTGGTCGATGTTGGCCTGCACCAGCCCGACGGCGATCGTCGGTCGGCTCTCCGGTTCCGGCGGCGGACTGTACAGCTTCCAGTGGCCGTACAGGAGCGTCACGGTCATGGCCGCCGCGGCGGCCGCCATGGACGGCCAGGGAAGAGGCGTCCGGTTCGTCGTGCCCATAGCCAGGCCCCAGGAGATCAGTTCCGAGGCGGCGACGTTGACCAGGATCACCAGGAACGACAGGCCGTAGACGCTGGTGATGTCGGCGATTTGAATGACCGGCAACCATTGATATTGGGAATAGCCCAGCAAGGCCCAGGGCAAACCGGAGAAGAGATAGGTTCGGAGCCATTCCAGGGTGACCCACAAGCAAGGGGCAGCGAGAAAGGCCGTCTTCGGGAGGCGATGGGTGAACCAGGTCCAGCCCAAAGCATAGACAGCCACGAACAGGCCGAGGTAGACCGCGAGGAGCAGCATGAGGAGGAAACTGACGGCGGAGGGAACCTTGCCGTACACGTGCATGGCCGTGGTGACCCAAAACATGATGCCGGAGAAGGCGATGGTGCCGGCCAGCCACCCCAACCAGAAGGCACGGCGCGGGGTCGTCCTGGCAGCTGCCAGGTGGAGCGGGATCAAGACCACCCAGGCCAGGAACCCCAGGTCGAAATCGGGAAAGCAGAGGGGGTAGAGAAAGCCGGTAACCGCGACAACGAGGGCAATGCGAATGGCGGGGAGCTGCGGCATCGACGAGGTACTGTATCGGAACCATGAAGCGACTTGCAAGACGGAGGCGGGGGTACGTTCCCGAATAACTCAGCCTCGCCGCTTCTTTGGAAGCGTCCGGAATCACCTCGTCCCGACGGGGACCGGATGCGCTTCTATCTCTTTCTCCGAAACAGGTCGGTGCTCAGCGAGGCAATGCGGTCCAAAAAGAGCTTCCCGTCCAGATGGTCCAGTTCATGTTGAAACGCCAGGGCCTCGAAGCCGGAGGTGGCCAGCGTGACAGGCAGTCCGTCCGGCGAGAGGCCTTGCACGAGGGTACGTTCGTACCGCAGGACGTTGCCGGTGTAGTCGGGCACGCTGAGGCAGCCTTCTCGGATGACCCGCGGCCCGTCCTGCTGCAGAATGTGAGGATTCAGGAGCACCACGAGCCCGTGTCCCTGTTCTCCTTTCTTGCGCGACACGTCCACGACGATCAGTTGGATCAAGTGTCCGATTTGTGGGGCGGCGAGCGCCACGCCGGGGGAAGCCTGCAAGGTATCGAGCATGTCCTGCACGATGGCCGCGACCTCCGGGTTGGCCGGGTCGGCTCGTGCGGTGCTGGCTTTGAGCGCCGGATCGGGATACAGAAGGATGGGTCGGACCGGCACGATTAGAGGCGAACCTGTTCCAGGGGCCGGAAGGTCACATCCACGCCGAGCGACGGCTTCAGACGTTCGAGCGCCTGCCCCAAGGCCTCCGGCCTGGATTCGGCCGGCATCCGGATTTCCAGGACCATGATATACACGGGCCGATCCTCCGCTCCAATGACGCGGGTGTTCATGTCCGTGATGTTGCCCCCGTGATCCGCCACCACGCGAGCGACCTGCGCGACGATGCCCGGATGGTCGGCGCCGTACACGGACAGCATGAAGACCGGCATGTCCGGTTCGGCCTCGCGCTCGGCTGCCCGCGAGGGGACTTCGCGGCAGAGGACCGTGAGTCCATGGGGGGAGGTGAATGGAGTCAGCCGTTCGACCAAGGCTTCCGCGGGCAGGTGCGCCGGCAAACGCACCATCACCATCATGGTAAATTCCCCGCGCAGCCTGGTCATGCAGGTGTCTTCGATATTGCAGCCCAGTTGAGAGAGGCCGCCGGCCAGGGCCGCCACGATTCCGGGACGGTCTTGCCCGAATGCCGTCAGCATCGCGTACGAGTTCATGCAGGCCTTCCTTGTGACATGCCAGGCTACTATGCGGGACTGGGTGAGGATTTTCAATGTTCTTGAACGATGTCGGCCGGGGAGCGGACCACTCGCGGACAGGCTCAGGCGGTCTCGCTCGGCCTTGCGCGTTCTTTTCAGGCGGTGTTAAGATGCACCATCTGTTAGGTGAAGGAGTGCACTATGGCGAATGTCGTGCTGTTGGTCTCGTCGACATGCGGGGCCTGTCCGTCGGCCAAAAGCCTGTTCAAGGAAATGCGGGTGAAGCACAGCTTTAGCTACCGCGAAGTGGACATCAATTCGCCGGATGGGCAGGAGCTGGCCGAGCGCCATTCGATCCGCGCGGTGCCCGCCACGATCATCAACGGCCGGCTGACCTTTATCGGCGTGCCCACCAGGCAGAGCGTCGAGAAGGCGCTCGCGCCCAGGCCTGGTTGAACGGCTGTCGCGCCGACGGCCCAGTGAGGAAGCATGATGGATGGCAATCACGACGAGCTGGATTTCGAGCTTCCTCCTTTGCCCATTATCGACAAGGGCCCTCCTCCGGATTGCCCGATCTGCGGCGATCCCATGGCCTTCGTGGACGGTGACTGGGCCTGCGTCGACTGCAACGGCGAATTGATGGGCCCTGAGACCGGGTAAATGATGAATGATGAACGCGGAATGCTGAACAGTGCGGATTCCGACATTTATCGGTCATCGTTCCGCAGTCATCGTTAGCCCCTCATGCTCCGCGTCGTCACCGGTCCCTTCTTCCCCGACCTTGAACGAGCGCTGGTCGAAGACATCCGGCGGCTCAAAGCCGCCGACCCGCTGGCTCCTCTGGCTCTCATTGTCCCTTCCTCCTCCCTGGTCGCGTGGCTGCGCCGTCTGCTGGTCGTCGAGTCCGGCCTTCCGCTCCTCAATGTCCACTTCGTGACCTTTTATCAGCTGGCGTTGCGGTTGGCCGATGAATGGCGTACGGCCGACGAGCCGGAGGCCTCTGCCCCGCGAATCGAGATCGTCCAAGATCTCTTCTGCGAGCAGCTCCTGGCCCACATCGTGAATCGAGGGCTTCCGGAGCTGACGTCCTTGGCCCGTTCGGCCTCCACCCCCGGCGCGGCGGCCGCTTTGTGGGCCACGGTTCGCGACGTGAAGGATGCCGCGATCGACCCGGCGGTCGGCTTGCGTGCGCTCGGCGAAGGCCTTTTTGAGGCGGAAGAACGTCCGGTGTTGCAGGCCCTGTTCACGCTCCAGGCCGCGGTGAGGGAAGCCGGCCGGGCGATGGAGGTGGGAACGGCCGACGATCTGACGGCGGCGGTGCTTCCCTGGGTGGCTCAGTCGCGCTTCCTGGCCGGGCTCCGGCACGCCTGCTACTATGGGTTCTACGATCTCACGCAGGTGCAGCTGTCGTTTTTCGAGGCGGTGACCGCCCGCATCGACGCCACCCTGTACTTTCCCCAGGACAAGCAGCCGGCCTTCGCATTCGCGCGACGCTTCTTCGATCGACACCTCTCGGCGACCCGCACGGTGCGCGAATCGGTCGGCCCGCCTGGGGCGGCTCGCCCGTCCGGGCTGGTGCGCGTGATGAGCGTGGTCGGGGCCGAAGACGAACTGGCGACCGCCTGCAAAGCCATGCTCGATTTGGTCGAAACGCAAGGCTATCGCTTCGACGAGATCGGGCTGGTCGCCAGAACGTTGAGCCCTTATCAGCCCTTGTTCCGGCGGCTGTTCGACGAGCATCGCATTCCGTTCTGTACGGTGGGCGGGATGCCGGCGATTCGTGAACCGCTGGTCAAGGCGCTGGTGCAGTTGGCCTGGCTGCCTGTGTCCGGATTCACGCGGTCGGCCGTGATCGAGCTGCTGTCGTCCCCGTTCTATCGTGCTCAACCGGAGGGGGATGGGGGCGGTGAGCCGAGGCCGAGCTATTGGAAGTGGTTGGCCGGGGAGGCGGGAATCAGGCGGGGAGAGGAAGACTGGAAACGGCTGGCGGCTCTGTCGCCGGCGGAAGAATATGGAGATACGGCCGGTGAACAGGCGAACCTACTGTGGGGGGTGGTCGCACGTCTGATCCGAGACTGTCACGCGCTTCCGCAGCGGGGAAGCTTTGCACAGCTTACCGATGCCTTTGTCTCGCTGAGCCGTCGGCACGTCAATCCGTCGGACCAGACGACAGGGAGCCAGGAGCCGGCCCACGATCTGGTGCTCTCGGCGGTGGAGTCTGTCTTGGTTCAGCTCCGTCAACTCGATCGGCTGGGCGTTGAGGTCTCGTGGGAGGAGTGGGCCCGCACCTTCACCAAAGCCATGGAGCGGGTCACGGTCCCGATCACGGCGGTCCAGCCCCAAGGCGTGACGGTGGTGGATGCCATGGCGGCGCGCGGTCTGTCTTTTCGAGCCCTCTTCGTCCTGGGACTGAACGAAAAAGTGTTCCCGCGCGTCATTCGGGAAGATGCGTTTCTGCGTGATCGGGACCGTCGGGTCCTTGCGGAAACCCTGGGCTATAAAATCGATGAAAAACTGGCCGGCTATGACGAGGAGTCGCTCCTGTTTGCCTTGCTCCGGCAAGCGGCCAGGGAGCGGCTGTATTTGTTGTACCAACGAGCCGATGCAGAGGGGCGGATGCTGGCCCCCTC
>JAGWTI010000117.1 GCA_028876065.1 Nitrospirota bacterium | reverse complement strand
CCTCACGAACGTCCGCCACTGCACGCGTGCCCACATAGTTCATCAAGTAGCTTTGGCCGTAGTTGAACAGGCCCTTCAGCGCCGCCACCGTCAGGATCGCCACCGGCAATACCATCAACATCCATTCGTCTTTTTTGATGAAGATGTCGTCGAGGACCGGCCGGACCAGCCAAGCGTATGCGCCCGACAGGCCCGCCACCAAGGCCGAGCAGACAAAGGCCGCGCCTAACCGCACCCGGTAACGGACAAGGTAGCGCGTGAGGCGGACAAAGGTCTTCATGCCGGACACTCCGCTAAAATCGCCTCTGCCGCACGTCGGGAAGCGCCAGGGGTACCGAGCGCAGCCCGGACTTCCTTGAACGCATCCTTCATGGCTCGATTCGCCTCTTCGTCG
Source organism: Nitrospirota bacterium (assembly GCA_028876065.1). Taxonomy (GTDB): domain Bacteria; phylum Nitrospirota; class Nitrospiria; order Nitrospirales; family Nitrospiraceae; genus SYGV01. The sequence goes on along the minus strand of JAGWTI010000117.1, from coordinate 7,758 downwards.
GACAACAGCCGCCAGGCTTCCTCCGCAAGGCGGCCAGGCGTCGCGTCGTACTGGATCAACTCCGGCATGACGCTCCGGCCCGCCACCAGGTTGGCCAGCCCGATCCACCGGACCTTCACCAGGGCCCGCGCGATCCGGTAGGTCAGCCACGTGGTCCGATACAGGAGCACCGTGGGCGTTCCGATCACCGCCGCCTGCAGCGTCGCCGTCCCGGAGGCGGCCAGCAGCAGGTCGGAAGCCGCCATCACCTCATGAGGCTGATCCCGGACGACCTGCACCTTCACGCCGGCCCCGGCGGTCAACTCGTCGATGAGCCCGGACGGCACCGAGGAGGCCTGCGCCAGAAGAAACGTCAACGGTCCGCCAGGCAGGCCGGATCGGTTTACGATCGACGCGGCTTCGAGCATGACCGGCAACAGATCGCGCACCTCCCGCTCCCGGCTTCCCGGCAACAACCCGACGACCCGGGCACCCGGTTCGACCCCGAAGCGCCGACGCAATTCGGATCGGTCGTAGGCGGGCGCAACGGCGTCCAACACCGGATGGCCCACGAACCGGCACGGCACTGCGGCGTCCCGGTAGATCGCCTCTTCGAACGGCAGGATGACCAGCACCAGATCCACCACCCGCTTGATCAGATGAATCCGGCTGGCATGCCAGGCCCAGATCTGCGGCGCGATGTAGTAGATGACCCGATGTCCGGCCTGTTTGGCCGCTCGGGCCAGTCGCAAATTCAGCCCGGGATTGTCGATGAACACGACGGCGTCCAGCCGGTGTTCCCTCAAGAAGCGCACCAGCGTACGGTACGTGCGGACTGCCTGGCGGAGCTGAGCCAGCCCGGGGAGTCCCATCGCGTCCAGTCGCTCGATCCCCTTCATCAATTGGACGCCGGCCGCGGCCATCTTGCTCCCGCCGACTCCGAGCAGTTCAAGGTCCGGCCGTTGAGCCTTCAACGCCGCGGCCAGGTTGGCCCCATGCAGGTCTCCCGAAGCCTCGCCGGTCACGATCAGCATCCGCGGCACAAGCGGCTCTCCTTGTCACCCCATCCCGTGACGACGCGCGAAGCCTTCGATCTGTCCCAGCACCCGATACGCCAAGTCCAACGCCGCCGCCCCGTCCGCTCCGGTGACCGGAGGCGGCTGCCCTGTCGCACAGGCCGTCAGAAACGCGTCCACCTCCAGCTTGAGCGGTTCATCCTCGCCGCCCTGGACGGTCTCCGTGTCGATCACGGGGCGCTCCCCCGTCGCAGTCCGCCGGCGGCAGATGATGCCTTTGCGCGTTTGGAAATCCGCCGAAAGATAGGCATCCCGCTGAAACAGCCTGAGCCGCCGCATGCGGGCGGCCGAGACGCGGCTGGCCGTGAGATTGGCCACGCAGCCGCTCTGGAATTCGATCCGGGCGTTGGCGATGTCGTTGCTCGACGTCAGCACCGGCACGCCGGCGGCGCGGATGTCTTCGACCGGCCCCGGGTGCAGAGAGAGGACGAGATCCAAATCATGAATCATCAGATCCAGCACCACATCCACATCCGTGCCCCGTTCGCCGAACGGACTCAATCGGTGACACTCGATGAAGACCGGCTTCCCGATATGAGGACGTAGGGCTTGCATGACCGGATTGAACCGTTCGATATGGCCGACCTGCAACACCCGTTTCCGTTGTTGCGCCAGTTCGACCAGTTCCCAGGCCTCAGCCGGCGTGACGGCGATGGGTTTTTCCACGAGGACATGGACCCCGGCTTCGAGACAGGCTTTGACGACTCCATAATGAGCCGAGGTCGTTGCGGCCACGCTGACCGCCTCCACCTGTTTCAGCAGCGCGGGCAGATCCGCCATCACGGACGCGCCATGCCGATCCGCAATCAACTTGGCCCGCACGGCATCGGCATCCACGACGCCGACCAAACGGGAACCGGGCAAGGACGCATAGAGGCGCGCGTGGTGCTGCCCCAGGTGGCCGACCCCAATGACCCCGACTCGCAACGGCGTCACGGTCTTGGCTCACCCGCGAGCCCGACGACCGCGATACCGGCCCGCTCCGCCTGAGCCAGCATTTCGACCCGATCCAGCAACACGCTGCGCCCGACCTCCAACACCAACACCGACGCCTTGACGGATTGCATGACGGCGATGGTCTTGGGGCCGGCGGCCGGGAGATCGAACCGAAGATCCTGCTGCGGCTTGCAGCGCTTGACCACCACCGCCCCCTCCTTCGCCAGAGCCCCACCGCGCCGAATCGCCTCGTCCGTGCCCTCCACCGCCTCCACGGCGACCACGACCCGGTCTTTCACGACCACGCACTGGCCGATGTCGAGCAGGCCGATCTCTCGCGCCACCTCCCACCCGTAGCGAATATCTTCCCATTCCCGCTCGCTGGGCTGGCGGGATGTCTGCACCCCGTCTTCCATGAGCACCCCGGTGAGCCCGAAGGTCGATTCGCGGATTTGAATGCCCTCCCGCTCCAACTCGGCCGCAAATTCGCGCAGGATGCCGTCGTCTTTCCAATGCTTCAACCGGCTGAAAATCGCCAGAGCCCGGAAGTCCGGACGGACCGTCGTGAAGACATGCGTTTTGCTGATCCCGCCCAGCATCACCGCCTGCGTCACGCCGTCTTCCTTCAACGCCTCGATCAGCTTGTTGAACTGCCCGATCTTGATCCAGTGGATCCGATCCACATACCGTTCCAACTCGGGCGCCGTTTCCCCGATATGCGCCACCGCCGACACCTTATACCCCAATCGCTTGACGTTCTCGGCGAAGATGATGGGAAACCGCCCGTTGCCGGCGATCAATCCAATACGGTCTCCGTTCACCGGCTGCGCGTCCGCTTGAAGACAGGGCTCCGGCACGGTCTATCCCTCGCGCTCCTCGTCCTTGCTGCCAGAGCGGCAAATGCCCCGCTTGGAGCTGTCCAGGAACGTCAGCAAGGTCATCACGTCAGGCTGGTCCTTGAACTCCTCCCGCACCTGTTTGATCGCTTCGGCCAACCGCATCCCGGAACGAAACAGGATCTGGTACACCTGCTTGAGCACGCTGATGCGTTCCGCGGAAAACCCGTGACGTCGCAATCCGATCGAGTTGAGACCGTACAATCGCCCGCGATAGCCGCCCGCTGCCCGCATGAACGGCGGAACGTCCTGCGCAACCGGCGTGCAGCCGCCGACCATCGCATAGGCGCCGATGCGCACGAACTGATGAATACCGGCCAACCCGCCGATGACCGCATGGTCGCCGATGGTAATATGGCCGGCCAGATTCGCCGAGTTCGCCATGATGATGTGATCGCCCAATTCGCAATCATGCGCAATGTGCGAATAGGCCATGAGGAAATTCATGTTGCCCAGTCTCGTCAGGCCCCCGCCTTCGACCGTGGCACGATTGACCGTCACATACTCCCGGAGCACATTGTCGTGGCCGATGATGACCCGGGTCGGCTCGCCCTTGTAGTGCAGGTGCTGGGGCGGAGTCCCGATTGATGCGAAGGGCCAGAGCGTGCACCGCTCGCCGACTTCGGTCCAGCCGTCCACCACCACGTGGGACACGAGTCGGGTGGCCCGGCCGATCCGCACGTGTTCACCGATCACGCAATAGGGTCCGACCTCCACATCCGGCCCCAACTCAGCCCTGGGATGTACGATCGCTGTCGGATGAATCTGCACGCTTACCTCCCCCACAACATTGCCGCGGGCCGCACGACGCGTGGCGTCGCGCAGCCCATGATCGACGTCGCGCCCGCAAACGGCTTACGGTGAACGCTTCACGCCTTCCGCCTGCTCCTCGGTGACCATGGCCGTCATCTCAACTTCGCAGACCATGTCGGACTCCACGTAGGCCTTCCCCTGCATCTTCCAGAACGGAGGCCGCTTCTTCAACACCACGACCTCCAGCCGCAGCTGATCGCCCGGTACAACCGGCTTGCGGAACTTGGCGCCATCCACGCCGGTCAGATACACCATCGGCCGCCCGCCGGCCGGCGCGGACTTCAGGGACAGCACACAGCCGGCCTGAGCCAGGGCTTCCAGGATCAAGACGCCCGGCATGATCGGACGTTCCGGGAAATGTCCCTCGAAAAACGGCTCGTTAATCGTCACGTTCTTGATCGCCACGAGCCGCTGGCCCGTTTCCCATTCCTTTACCCGGTCTACCAAGAGAAACGGGTAGCGGTGAGGAAGGAGCGCTCGAACCTCGTCGTGGGTGAGGGACTGGCCCGCCCCGCCCCCGGTTTCCATCGTCCCCATGCTACTTGTACCTCCGGTCGAATTCTTTGATGACGGCGTCGGTCAAATCGATGGCCGGCTGGGCGTAAATGACGATCTTGAGCGTGGCATTGCTGCCCCTATCCAGCACAGCCGTGAACCCCTGCTTCTGCGCCACGTCGCTGACGACTTCCTTGATCTTCTTCTGGTATTCATCGTCCAATTCTTTTTGCTTGGCCTGAATTTCTCGCTGAAAATCCTGGAGGCGCCGCTGATAGCCCTCATATTTGGTCCGGAACCGTTCCTGTTTCTCCCGTTTGGCTGCCTCGCTGAGGGTCGGAGCGGACTCCCGCAGGTCCTTTTCGAGTCCTTGCATCTCTTCATTGTCCGCCGCCAGGATCCGTTGGCGGCTCACGGAGAATTCCTTCAACGTGTCCAAGGCCCGCTTGCCGGTCACGGTCCGCTCCACCACCGCCTGTTGATCGATCACCGCAACCCTGATCGTATCGGCCGCCTGGGTCGTCGCGGCGACGCCGATCCCGCAGACAAGCCCCCACCCCAACGCCGCTCGCTTCCACGCCTGCTTCATCCTCGCTCCTTTCTTCTCTCGCCCATCGCGCGTGCCTATCGCCGTCCTTACGGAGTCGTTTTATTCATTTCCTCGATGACCTTGGCAGTGATATCCAGCGACGCATCGCTGTACGGCACCGGCAAACCTCGGCCCTTCTCCAAGACCACGAGCAATCCCATCTGTTGCGCCACCTTCGCCACGGCCTGGTCTGATTTGTCCCGAAAGTTTTCCTGCACTTCCTTCTGCTTCTCCTGCACCTCGCGGTTCAATTCGCCGGCCTTCTGTTGGAATTCCGTCGCACGACGCCGGAACTGTTCTTCCCGTTCCCGCTTCGCCGCCTCACTGAGCACGCTGGCCTGCTTGGTAAAATCCTCCTGCAGACGCTTGAGTTCCTTCTCCTCGAGATCCACCAACGCTTCGCGATTTTTAATGAACGCGTTCAGCGACTCCAGCGTCTTTTTGCCGAACGTGGTGTCGCTGAAGACTTTCTGGAACTCGACCACGCCGATCTTCGTCGCCGACGGCACCGTCCCCGCGGTGCCGCAACCGACGAGTCCCAGCAGGGCCAGAGCCAGACAAGGGCCGAATCGAATGCCGCGATGCTGTTTCATAGGGCAGGTTCTCCCGCGTAGTGCCGTTAGAACAATTGGCCGACGGAAAACTCGAACACCGCTTTCTGTTCGCCCGGCAGCGGCGCCAAATTCAATCCATAGGCGGCGCGCAAGGGCCCGAATGGTGAAATCCAGCGTCCTTCCAACCCCGCGGACTTCCGCAGGTTGAAGCTGAACTTCTCGTTGTCGTCAAAGCCTTTTCCGTAATCGAAGAAAATGACCGCGTTGAGCTTGGCCTCGGCCGAGACCGTGAAAATAAAATCGTAATTAAAGATCAGCTCGCGGGCCGCCCCGATGAGCGTTTGATCGGATGTGACGGGGCCCGCACGGCCGAACTGAAAGCCGCGCATGGTATTGATGCCTCCCACAAAGAAGCGTTCGGTGAGCGGAATCGGCTTGTTTCCCAGCCCCTCGGCGGCGCCGACACGAACCCGGAACGCATTCCGGATGTCGTAGGGAAGCGGAACATAATAGATCGTATCGAACACATACTTGACGAAATTGTTGGTGCCGCCTAAATAGGGCGTCCCAAGATCCAAGTTGATCGCGTTGCGCATCCCGCTCCGCGGATCCATGTAATAGTCCCGGCTGTCCCGAGCCAGCGAGGAGCGAAATCCGGTTGTGGTCTGATTCCCAACCTGCAGCAAGATGACCGACGGAGCCGTCACCGACGGGTTGTAATAGTTCAACTGCTCCGCCATCAGGGCAAAGCTTCCGGAGCTATACTCGGAAAACCAGCGCCCAAGCGTCGCGCTGATGCCGGCCTTATCTTCGAAATACGTCAAATAGTCGGTGGTAGACTTGTAGATGTCCCCTTGGAACGAGGTCAGCGAATCGTTCAAATAGGGATCCCGGAAGGTCACCACCCCCAAGGTGCGCATCTGCCCCAACTGTCCTCTGATCCGGCCCATGTATCCGTTGCCGCCGAGATTGCCTTCGGTAATGTCGGCCACGGCCACAAACCGGTCCAGGGTGCTGAACCCGCCGCCGATGCTGAACTGCCCCGTGGACTTTTCCTTCACCTTCACATCCAGATCCACCTTGTCGGCGTCCACCGGCTTGGGCAAAATTTCAACCGTCTCGAAGAAATTCAGGTTGTTGAGCCGCTGGAAGCTCCGCTTGATCGCCACCGTGTCGATGACGTCCTGCTCGTCCAACCGCACCTCGCGGCGGATGACGTTGTCGCGGGTCTTGTCGTTTCCGGTGATGTGAATCTCGCGGATCCGGATCAGTTCCCCTTCTTTGATGTGGAGGAGAATTTTGGCCGTCTTCGCATCGGGGTCCGGCGTCACCGTCGGGTTCACATCCGTGAACGCATAGCCCTTGCCCCCGTACAGCTCGGTCAGGCGGGTGATTTCATCCCGAATCTTGGCTCGCTGGAACACCTCGCCGGCTTTCACCTTCGAACCGGCCATCAGCTCCGGCTCCTCGAACACGGTGTTGCCGCGGAACCCCACCTCCGACACTGTAAATTGCTCCCCTTCGACCACCGGGAACGTGATGATGAACCACTTCTTGTCCGGCGTCAGCTCAATGGTCGGCACCCCCACCTGGACGTTGAGAAACCCCTTGTTCAGGTAGACCTCTCTGATCCGCTCGACATCGTTGTTCATCTCCTCCCGCTTCAGCACTCCCGCATCCGTGAAGTTGGAGATCAGATAGACCCATTCGCGCGTGGCCATCAGCTTGAACATTTCTTTTTTCGTGACGGACTTCGCCCCCTCGAAGATCACGGTCTTGACCTTGGCCCGGTCCCCCTCTTTGACATAGAACGTCAACCGCTTCCGATCTTCGTCCAACGTCTGGACGATGGGGATCACCTGCGCGCTGTAATAGCCATCCTCCTGATATGCCAGACGAATCTTCTCCGCACTCTCTTTGGCCTGTTGCTGATCGAGAAACGACTGGCTCCGGATCGTCGTTTTTTCCTGAAGCTTTTCGTCGCTCAAGGCTTGGTTGCCGTCGAACACAATCTCCGTGATGAACGGCTTTTCCCGCACGACAAACGTGAGAGCGACGCCCCCGATGACCCGTTCGGTTTCGATCTGGACATCTTCGAAAAACCCCATCTCGTAGATGAGCCGGATCTGGGAGCGGATGGACTCAGCCGTATACGGATCCCCCGGTTTGAGAGTGATTCGGCCACGCAGGGCCGTCGTTTCAATGCGCTTATTCCCGCGGACATCGATGGCTTTGACCTTCAGCGCACTGTCTTGGGCTTGCACGGACACCGAGACGAAGGCCAGCAGCATGCCGGTCAACATCGCCACGAGACCAATGGAGCCGGTCCTGAACCAATTGGTCACTGCGGCCTTTCCGCACAAACCGGCTGACCGCCAGGCGCCGATACCGATAAGGACGCAGGGGTAGCCCTGCGAGGG
>JAGWTI010000024.1 GCA_028876065.1 Nitrospirota bacterium | reverse complement strand
CCGGCGCGGCTCTGCCGGCGGAATCGGAACTTCATGAGATGCTGGGTGTGAACCAACATGTGCTGGGCCGGTTGGCGGACGTGGAGTCGGTGGCTCGCTCCGTCTATCACCTGGCCTTGTTGCCGGCTGCGTCCGGCCAAGTGTGGAACCTGGACAGTCGGATCATCTGATGGCAGGTCGGCAGGCATGACCGGGCTCCCAAGCAGCTCGCCTCCCCGCCCGCCTCGCGGGTGCTTTGTGACCGGAACGGACACGGGTGTCGGCAAGACGGTGGTTACGGCCGCGCTGGCGGTCTGTTTGAGGCGGCGGGGGCTCTCGGTGGGCGTGATGAAGCCGGTTGAGACCGGTTGTGGGGCTGGTCTTCCCGGCCCCTCCGATGCGGATCGGCTGCGTGCCGGTGCCGCGTGCGACGCTCCCATGGACCTGCTGAGCCCCTATCGGTTTGCCGCTCCGCTTGCGCCCTTGGCCGCCGCCAGGCAAGCAGGAGTCGTCGTCAGTGTGGATCGTATCGTCCAGGCTTACAGGCGGTTGGCGGCTCGCTACCCTGCCATCCTGGTCGAGGGGGCCGGCGGCCTCTTGGTGCCGCTGACCGACCGGGACGATGTTCGGGATCTGATCGAGCGACTGGCCTTGCCGGTCGTGCTGGTGGGGCGCTGTGCGCTCGGCGGCGTCAACCATGCCTTGTTGACGATCGAGGCGTTGCGGGCCCGTGGGATTCCCCTGCTGGCTCTTGTGTTGAATCGACAGGCTCCGTATCGGGCAGCCTCGGATGAAGCAGTGCAGCTGGCCTCGACGGTCGAATTGCTGAAAGAGCGGAACGGCGTCCCCGTAATCGGGCCCCTGCCCTATCTGGACAGTCTCGCCGTCATGGAGCGCGAGGGGGTGTCGGAGCTGTCCCGCGATCCGGGCATCGAGGCCTTGGCGGATCTGCTCAACCGAGCGAGGCCCTGAAGGCTCGGACGGTTGCCGCCACGTCGGCAGCCTGCGCCAGGGCTGAAATCACCGCGACCCCATCGGCTCCCGCCTGAACGACGGACGAGACGTTCTCCAGCGTGATCCCCCCGATGGCAAAGATCGGCAGCCTGGTCAGGGTTCTGATGAGGCGCAGCCCTTCGAGGCCGACCACCGGCTCATGGTCCCGTTTGCTGGCCGTGGAAAAGATCGGACCGAATCCCAGATAGTCGGCGCCCTCGGCTGTGGCCGATTGGACCTCCGATGCCCGGTGGGTGGAGAGGCCGATCAGCTTGTCCGGTCCCATCAGGGTTCTGGCGAGCGGCAACGGCAGGTCGTCTTGTCCCAAATGGACGCCGTCGGCCTCGACGGCCAAGGCCAGATCGCAGCGATCGTTGACGATGAACAGCGCCTGTGCGTCGGCGGCCGCTTGGCGGAGGGACAAGGCTTGGCGATAGGCGGTCAAGGCGGAATCGGTCTTGTTGCGGTATTGAAACAAGCGGGCGCCGGCGGCGGCCGCTTCGCGCAGCAGCTCCCCCAACGGCTTACGGCCGGAGGCCATGGGGTCCAGGATGACGTAGAGGCCCTTGAGCGGACACGAACGGGTTGGGTGTGCAGCCACCTGGGTCAGGGCGCAGGGTTGACCGGATGGTTGGCCAGGAAGCGTTCGAGGTAGCTGGTCGAGACTCGGCCTTTCTGGAATTCCGCGTCGCTGAAGATCCGGCGATGGAGCGGGATGGTGGTTTTGATCCCCTCGATCACAAACTCGTTCAGCGCCCGGCGCATGCGCGCCATGGCTTCATCGCGATCCTGGCCGTGGGTGATCAGTTTGGCGATCAGCGAGTCGTAGTGCGGCACCACGGTGCTGTTGGCTTCCATCGCCGAATCCACCCGGACGCCGATTCCGCCCGGCGGATGGTAGCGGAAGATCGGGCCGGGACAGGGGGTGAACTTTTCCGGGTCTTCCGCGTTGATCCGGCATTCGAAGCTGTGGCCCGAGAGTTTGATGTCCTGCTGCCGGAAAGCCAGGGGGATGCCCGCCGCGATCCGGATCTGTTCCTTGATCAGGTCGATGCCCGTGACCATTTCGGTGACCGGGTGCTCGACCTGGATTCGGGCATTGACCTCCATGAAGTAAAAATTCTGGTCCTTGTCCAGCAGGAATTCGACGGTGCCGGCGTTGCGGTAATGGGCGGCCTTGATGGCTTCGACGGCGACGCGGCCCATCTCCCGGCGCAGCCGGTCGTCGACGGCCGGCGACGGGGTTTCTTCGACCAGCTTCTGGTAGCGGCGTTGGATCGAACAGTCCCGCTCCCCCAGGAACACCACGCGGCCCCGCTCGTCGGCCAGGATCTGGACTTCGATGTGACGGGGCTCCAGAAAGTACCGTTCGAGATAGACGCCCTCGTTGCCGAAGGTGGACTTGGCTTCGGCTTGGGCCGTCTGAAAGGCCCGGACCACTTCCTCTTCCTTGTTGACCACGCGCATGCCGCGCCCGCCGCCCCCTGCGGATGCCTTGATGATGACCGGAAACCCGATCTTGCGGGCGGCTTCCAGCGCGTCGCTCTCGCTGCGCAGTTCGCCGGGACTGCCGGGGAGGACCGGAATGCCGCGGCGGATCATGATCTCCCGCGCCTTGGCCTTGTCCCCCATCATGGCGATGTTTTCGGAGGTGGGGCCGATGAATTTCACGCCGATGGATTCGCAGACCTCCGCAAAATGCGCGTTCTCGGCCAGGAAGCCATACCCGGGGTGGATGGCGTCGGCGCCGGTAATCTCGGCGGCGCTGAGCACGTTGGGAATGTTGCGATAGCTGAGCGCGCTGTCCGCGGGGCCGACGCACACGTGCTCGTCCGCAGCCCGGACGTGCAGCGAGGCCGCATCCGCTTCGGAATGGATCGCGACGGTCATAATGCCGAGCTCTTGACAAGCCCGAATGACCCGGAGGGCGATTTCCCCTCGATTGGCGACGAGTACTTTCTTAAACACCGAGACTCCTGGAGGGTTGGCGTTACGGCGCTGGCGTGGGCATGATCAGGAACAGCGGTTGCCCGTATTCGACCGGCTTCGTGCTCTCAGCCAGGATCTTGACGATTCGGCCGTCCAGCTCCGATTCGATCTCATTCATGAGCTTCATGGCTTCCACGATGCAGAGCACCTGGCCTTTCTTCACCGAGTCGCCTTCCTCCACATAGGGATCGGCGTCCGGAGAAGGAGACCGGTAAAACGTCCCGACGATCGGCGAGGTCACCGTGACGGTTCCGGCGGTGTCCTCCGTCGGACTGGGTTCGGCGCCGGGCTCCGGTTGCAGCACGTGGCTGACCGATGTGCTTTCCCAGGTGATCGCTTGGCCGGCGGTCGGCGTGAGGTCCCGGCGCAACCGGACTCGGACGCCGTCCCGTTCCAACTCCAACTCGGTCAGGTTGTGCAGCTGCAACAACTCGACGAGCTGCGCGATATAGTTCCGCTGCGCCTTCGAGAGATCCTGCGCGGGGGCGGTGCGCGGCAATCGGCTCTCCTGCTGTGCGGGCTTGGCGCGGGCCGGGATTTTCTTCGACGGACGATGCGGTTGTGGTTTCTTCACCTGACGCGCTCCACGTACTCCCTGGTTCGGGTGTCGATCTTGATCACTTCGCCGATTTCCAGGTAGAGGGGGACTTTGATTACGGCGCCGGTCTCCACGATGACGGGCCTGGTCCCGCCGGAGGCGGTATCGCCTCGAACCCCCGGTTCGCCGTCCACGACTTTCAGCTCGATGAAAATGGGCAGCTCGACGGCGATCGGTCGGTGTTCGTACACCAGGATCTTCGCGATCATGTTCTCTTTGAGGAGGTCCGCGTTCTCACCCAATTGCTTTTTCTCATAGGTGAACTGTTCGAACGTCTCCGTGTCCATGAAGGTGTAGGAATCGCCGGAGGCGTACAAAAACTGCATGTTCCGTTCTTCCAGGTCCGGTTCCTCGAAGCGTTCCCCCGAACGGAACGTCCGATCGAGGACGTTGTTGGTCTTGTAGCTTTTCAGCTTGGTGCGGACGAACGCGCCCCCTTTGCCCGGTTTCACATGTTGAAACTCGACGATGTAGTACGGGTCCCCCTCCACCATGATCCTGCTTCCGTTACGAAAATCTGCGGTTGAAATCACGAGTCAGAACCCCTTTCTTGCGTCAGACGTCTCAGCGGGAGGCGGATGAACGTGCGTGACGAACGTGATCGGCAGCGGCTTTGATGCCCAAGAGGTAGCCGGCGGGCCCGAAGCCGGCGATTTGTCCCACGGCCACGCCGGCGACATACGATTGCTGCCGAAACTGTTCCCGGGCATGGATATTCGTCAGATGCACTTCCACGGTCGGGATCTCCACGGCGGCAATGGCGTCTCGGATGGCGATACTGGTATGGGTATAGCCGGCCGGGTTGATGACGATGGCGTCGAACCGGTCGCGGGCTTCCTGTATCCAGGTGACCAACTCCCCTTCCAGGTTCGATTGCCGGCTTTCCACCTGAATGTGCTCCTGTTTGGCCAACGCGGCCATTTGCGCCTCGATGGCCTTGAGCGTCGTGCGACCGTACAGCGATCGCTCACGTGTCCCAAGGAGGTTCAAATTGGGTCCGTGCAACACCAGGATGCGGAGCTTTGAACGCGCGGGGCTGATCCGGGAGCGAGTCGCCATGCCCTCCTCAAAATGAGGTATCGAAGTCGTGTATTGTAACAGTCTTGCAGTAGGTAGTAAATAGACGAACGGCGACGCTGGGTTGGGGATGGCATCAAGGATTCGCACGTTGCTGCGCGGCAGGCGAAGCGGCTCCGGTCAGGTTCTGCGCGTGGAATGCGGTCGCCCAGGGCGGGAGCGTGTCAGCGCCAGGGCCGCATCCAGGATTCGGTCGGCCAGCTCCCGCTTCGGCATGAGCGCCAGCTCCTGGACCCGGCCTTCACGGTCGATCAAGGTCGCGGCGTTGGTGTCCGAGCCGAATCCGGAGCCTTCGGCGGCGACGTTGTTGCCGACGATCAGATCCAGCCCTTTCCGTTTCAGCTTGGCGGCGGCGTGGGTCAGCACGGATTCGGTTTCGGCGGCGAATCCGACGAGGACCTGGCTGCGGCGCTGTTGCGAGAGCTGTAGGAGTATGTCATCCGTCGGAGCCAGGTCCAGCTTTTTCCAGTACCCGCCGTCTTTCTTCAGTTTGGCTGTTGCCGCGCGCAGGGGGCGGAAGTCTGCGACGGCGGCCGCCATCACGACGACCGTGGACCAGGCCAGGCGGGCCAGCAAGGCCTTTTGCATGTCCTCGGCCGTGACGACGTGGACGAGATCGACCCCGGACGGCGGGGGAAGCGCCGTGGGGCCGCTGACCAGGGTCACGGCGGCGCCGCGTGCACGAGCCGCCTGCGCGATGGCGTATCCCATTTTCCCGGATGAGCGGTTGGAGATGAAGCGGATCGGATCAATGGCCTCTTGCGTCGGTCCGGCGGATACGAGTAGCCGCTGCCCGACCCAATCCAGCTTCTGGGCGAGGGCCTGTTCGAGTGCGGCCAGAATCCGCGAATCTTCGGCCAAGCGTCCGATTCCCACCCGGCCCGATGCAAGCGGGCCCTCGTCCGGGTCCAAGACGAGGACTCCCCGCGACCGAAGCGTGGCGACATGGGTCTGCACGGCCTGGTGGTGCCACATCCCGCCGTCCATGGCCGGTGCGATGATCAACGGACCGGTGACGTTCAGCAGCAAGGTGCTGAGCAGGTCGTCCGCCAGACCCAGCGCGCATTTGGCCAGGCAATTGGCGGTCGCCGGCGCAACGATGACCGCGTCGGCCCGCTCGGGGAGCATCAGGTGCGGCATGTCCTGCTGGGCGGCGAAGAGGTCGGTGGCGACGGGATGCTTGGAGAGCGTTTCGAATGTGAGCGGCGTCACGAAGCGCGTAGCGGCCTGCGTCAGCACGACGGAGACGTCGGCGCCTTCCCGCATGAACGCCCGCAACAAGCCGACGGCTTTGTAGGCGGCGATGCTGCCGGTCACGCCGAGCACCAGGCGCTTCCCGGCCAGCTTCATGGGCGACTCCGGCGGCATCGCGATGCCTCGTTATTCCTCGCTGTCCGATTCCGTCGTCTTGGGCGAGTCATCGACATAGACGCTCAGCTCTTTCTTGATCTCCCGAGCATCTTCCGCCGATTCGACGGTGACGGCCCGCTCCAACTCGCTTTCCCGGCCTTTCTTGACTTCCTTGAGCGCCTGCCGGGCCTCCTTCCCCGTGAGGAAGTGGATCCGTCCGTGCAGCACTTCGTCGAGCGCCTGGGTGGTCTCCTTCGTGAATCGAGTCGGGCCCATCAAGGGGGCGCCTTGCGTCAGGTGTTTGGCCCGTTGGGCGGCGGCGATCACCAGGCGATGACGTGAATCGAACAGTTCGTGATTGGACTCGGGCAACAGCGACAACATGTCAATCATGGGGGTCTGCTCTCCTGTGTGGGGTGAGGATCGTTTCGTCTTGGACCGTCGGCGCCGCGTCCTTTTCGCGGATAAAGTTTTCTTCGAGCCAACCGATGTCCAGCCGTTTGGTTTTGATGCGTTCGGCCAACACGATCGCTTCGAGTTCCTGCAAGGCCTGCTTCATGTCGTCATTCCGGACGATGTAGTCGTAATTGCGGTAGCTCCAGACCTCTTCCCGCGCTTTTTGGAGCCGGCGCTGGATCTCCTCCGGCGCGTCGCCGCCGCGCTTTTCCAGCCTCGTCCGCAGCGTGTCCAGCGACGGCGGCAAAATGTAGATATAGACGGCGTCCTCGAACCGTTTCTTGATCTGGGTGGCGCCTTGGGTGTCGATCTCGAGCAGCACGTCCAACCCCTGGTTCATCATGCCGCTCAACGCACTGCGCGGTGTTCCGTAAAAATGTCCGTACACCGGCGCCCATTCGGCGAATTCGTTCCGCTGGATCATGTCCTGAAACAGCTGCTCCTCGACGAAATAGTATTCCCGGCCGTGGACTTCTCCGGGGCGGGGTTTGCGCGTGGTGTAGGAGATCGAGTGCCGCAGTCCCGGAACCGTGGCGACCAATTGCTTGCAGAGCGTGGTCTTGCCGGCGCCTGATGGCGCCGACACGACGAAGAGCCATCCTTTGCGTTGTACTGGATCGTGCGGCATGCGTTTGGTCGTCGAATGGCGCCTTGCGAGGCTATTCGATATTCTGGACCTGTTCCCGGACTTTTTCCATTTCGCTCTTGAGGCGAACGACATGCCCGGCAATGTCCGCGTCGTTCGCCTTGGAGCCGATCGTGTTCACTTCCCGGCCCATCTCCTGCAGCAGAAAGTCCAATGTCCGGCCCACGGGCTCGCGACCGGCGAGGGCCGCGTCAAACTGGGCGACATGCGACTCGAGCCTAGTCAGCTCTTCGGTTATATCGCAACGGTCGGCGTATAGAGCCAGTTCCTGGGCAAGTCGGTTGGGGTCGAGCGACCCCGTTCCGCTCAGTTGCGCCACCCTGGCCTGCATGCGCTCGAAGTGCTCGCGCACCGAATCAGGGGCGCGGGCGGCTATGGCGTGGGTGATCCGACCGACCAGTCGCAATCGTTGGCGGATGTCCTGGGCCAACGTGCGTCCTTCCCGCTTCCGCATGCGGTCGAGGTCCGTGAGGGCTCCGGACGTGAGCCGGGAAATTTTCTGTCCCAACAGCCGGTCATCCAACGGCGCCTCGGTGACCGCAAGAATCTCGCGGAAGCCGGCAAGCAGCGCCACATCCACCTGGCCGCTTAAGCGCAGGCTGGCTTTGAGCTCTTGCAATCCCACATAGTACTGCTTGGCGAGAGCACGGTCAAGGCTCACGTGCTTCTCCCCGTCCACTCGGCCGAAGAGGGACACGGTCGCTTCAATCCGCCCTCGCTGGCAGCGGGTCTGGATGATTCGCTTGAGCCCCTCTTCCAATGCGGACAGGCCTTTCGGCAAGCGGATGAGGATTTCACAATGGCGGTGGTTGACGGAGCGGATTTCCACCGCCACCGATCCCCCGGGCCACCCGGCTTCACGGCGGCCGTACCCGGTCATGCTTTTGATCATCGGGGCGCCTTTCCCGGCCAATCGCAGAGACGATAGAGAGGGCAATGTTCGCAACGGGGGGCTCGTGCCAGGCACACATAGCGTCCGTGCAAGAGCAGCCGTTGGGAGCCCTGTGTCCAGCGGTGCGGCGGTATCAGTTGCTGCAAGGCGGATTCGATTTTCTCGGGGTCTTCGGTGGATGCCAACCGCAACCGGTTCGCGACACGTTTGACGTGCGTGTCCACGACCACGGCCGGCTGGCCAAAGCAGGCGCCGAGGATGACGTTGGCGGTTTTTCTGCCGACGCCGGACAAGCTGGTCAATTCCTCCATGCCGGCCGGAACCTTCCCCTGAAAGCGGCCGACGAGGGCTTGTGCGCACGCCATGATGTTGCGGGCCTTGCTCTTGAAGAAGCCGGTGGGCCGGATCAGAGATTCCAGCTCCGTGCGGTCGGCTTGGGCATAGTCTTCCGCCCGACGATAGCGAGCGAACAACTGAGGCGTGACTTGATTGACCCGTTGGTCCGTGCACTGGGCGGAGAGAATGGTGGCGATGAGCAATTCCAGCGGATTGCGGTGGGACAGCTCAACTCGTGCCTCGGGCGTGCTCTCCTCAAGCTGGCGGAGAATGCGTGCGGTTCGCCGTTTGGCTTCAGGCGTCGGTCCGCCGGAGCCGACCGGCGCCGGGCGGCGAACGGGCCGAGCCCCTTTTCTGCCCCGGCGGGAAGCGGTTGTCGTCATGAGCACTGCTCCCTGGCTGCTTCCAGGGCGGCCCAGGCCGGTTCATGGTGCTGTTCCGAATGCGCCTGCATGATATCGGCGGGCAACGCCGACGCCAGCCGTTGTACCAGCGGAGCGAGCGTTGACGGCTGCAGGGCCGAGATGCCGATGGCTCCGAATCGCCGGCACAAGGCGTCCGCCTCATGGCGCGGCAGCCGGTCGCACTTGTTGAAGACCAACAAGTGGGGAATGTCGGTCAGGTCGAGTTGGGCGAGGATGGTGTCGACCGCTTTGATCTGGGCGGACGGATCTTTGGCGCTGGCGTCGACGAGATGCAGGAGGATATCCGCGTCCCGGAGTTCTTCCAAGGTGGTGCGGAATGCGCCCACCAGGGCTTGGGGCAGGTCGCGGATGAAGCCGACCGTGTCGGTGATGATCACTTCCTGGTCGTGAGGAAAGCGGAGGCGTCGGCTGGACGTATCCAGGGTCTCGAACGGCCGGTCCTGGGCCGGGACGGTGCTGTCGGTGAGCGCATTCAGGAGCGTGGATTTGCCGGCGTTCGTGTACCCGACGATGGAAATGATCGGCATCATATGGCGGACTCTCCGCGCCCGACGTTGGTCCCGATGGCGGGTCAGATGCACGAGTTCCCGCTCCAGGTGGCCGATGCGATCGCGAACGCGACGTCGGTCCGTTTCGAGTTTGGTTTCGCCGGGGCCCCGTCCCCCGATTCCTCCGCCGAGGCGCGACAAGGCGGTGCTTTTCCCCGAGAGGCGCGGCAACAGATAACGGAGTTGGGCCAATTCCACTTGAACTTTGCCTTCGCGGCTGTGTGCGCGGCGGGCAAAGATGTCGAGGATCAGTTGCGTGCGGTCAATGACCTTCATTTCCGTCAGGTCTGCGATCGCGCGCACCTGGGCCGGGGCAAGATCCTGATCGAAGATCAGCAGGTCGGCGCTTTGATGGAGCGCCATGATCACCACGTCCTTGAGTTTGCCCCTTCCCAGCAAATATTTGGGGTGAATCTCCGGAGTCCGTTGGATCACGGTTCCCAGCACGGTGATCCCATGGGAACGAACCAATTCGGCCAGTTCTTCCAATCGCTCTTCCTGATCGGCTCGTGATTGCTTGGATGCGCTGATCAGGAGGGCGGTTTCGTGGCCGGCCTTCACCTCGTGGCTGGCTTTCCCACGGGCCAGTTCGGCTTCCAAGGCCTCCACGAATTTTTGACAGTCCAGGTCGAGGGTATAAAAAGACGTCGCGGGCATCACGTCGAAGACGCGGCCCTGGGGATTCGGGGGCAACAGATGGGCGACGTGCACATCGGCCGGCAAACCGTTGGCGCCGACGCCGATCGCGGCGATCAGGTCCAGCCGCAGCAAGGCCAGGTCGGTGACGTCGTCCTTGCTGAGCGGTTCGTTATGCAGGTGGGTGTGGACCAGCCGCACGCCTCGCAGGAGACGATTCCCCAAGCGCAACTTGGACAGGTCGTTCAGGATCAGTTCGTGTCCGTTGCCGACAATGACCTGCTCGATCAGCCCTCGTCGGTTGATGAGCAGGCCAAGTTGGCATCGCAGTTCTTGGGATAATTCCGTGCAGGTCCGCGCCAACTCGTTGCTGATGAGTTTGTCGACCGGCACTCGACGGCGGTACAGGTGCTCCAACTGCAGGAGTTGGCTGGCTTTGAGATTGTTGATATTGCCGAGAACGGTGGGAATGTGAAGCCTCCCGATTAGGCCGGCTGGGCCCGTGACGTTCGTCGTTTGCCGGATGTGCTCCGAACCCGAAGACGTGAGGTCGCAGGAAAGACCAAGCCCGCCTCCGCTTCCATGTCCCACGAGGAAATCTGTCCTCGGCGATAGGCTCGTAGGCCGGCGGCGGCAATCATCGCCGCATTGTCGGTGCAATAGAGCGGATCGGGCAGCGCCAGATGCAACCCCTCTGTTTGGGCACGTTGGGCGAGACGAGCCCGCAACCGGCTGTTGGCTGACACCCCTCCGACAACCGCCACGGCCCGTACCCCGCACCGCCTGGCGGCGTCGAAGGTCTTTGTCACGAGCACATCCACAATGGCTTCTTGAAAGCCCGCCGCGATGTCCGCCACCGGTACAGGATGGCCGGCCTGCTGGAGGTCCCTCAGATAATACCGGAGCGACGTTTTGATGCCGCTGAAGCTGAAGTCCAGATTGCCGGGCTTGGCATAGGGCCTGGGGAAGCGGACGGCATGCGGATTCCCGGTGCGAGCCATCCGATCGATGGCCGGCCCACCGGGAAACCCGAGCCCCAACATCGTTGCGGCCTTATCAAAGGCCTCGCCAGCCGCATCATCCAGCGTATGCCCCAATAATTCAAACCGGTCATCCGGGCTTGCCAGGTAGAGGTGGGTGTGGCCGCCCGACACAACGAGGACGACGCAGGGAACGGGGAAGTCAGGCCGATTGATCCACGCTGAGGCTACGTGTCCTTCCAGATGATGGATGCCAATCAGGGGAATGCGCAAGGCGTACGCCAAGGCTTTACCGTAACTCACCCCAACCAGCAAGGCTCCGGCAAGGCCAGGGCCACGTGTGGCCGCAATGGCATGCAGGTCCCTCCAGTGGAGGCCGGCGCGCTCCACGGCTTCCCTGGTCAGGACCTCGATCGTTTCAATATGTCGCCGGGCCGCCAGTTCCGGAACCACGCCGCCGTACTTGGCGTGCACATCGTGCTGTGAGGTCAGGATCGAAGAGAGAACCTGTCCGGTCCCGGCAACGATGGCCGCAGCCGTTTCATCGCAGGAGGTCTCGATGCCGAGAATGACGGGTGTCGAAGATGTCATCATCAGGGGCATGGCTGCCAACGATTAAGCATCAGTGCGGGACCGGCCTGGGGGGGAATTGGGATAGACGTGATGAACCGCGGATGGAGGAACCCTGTGCGATCGGTTCCAAACGAGACGACCCCCGGGGGAGTTCCCGCGAGGGTCGTACAGTCCAATTGACCACGGCTGAAGAGAATGCTGTATCACGCGACGGTGAGTGTCCAGTGGTGGATGAAATCACACCTCTGCCATCGCTTCTTCCTCCGTGAAGATGGGCAGGCCGTCCCGCAGAAGAACCTTGATCTTCCGGACATCTTTGAAGCGACCCTTGATCAGTTCCTCCGACAGCGGATCGCCGATGTTCTTCTGGATGGCGCGCCGCATGGGCCTGGCGCCATAGAGGGGCTGGTACCCTTCTTTGATGAGCCACTGTTTGACGTCGTCGCCGACCTCCAATTGGACGCCGCGCTCCAACAGCCGGCCGTTGAGCTCCTTGATCAGGATGTCCACGATGCGCACCAATTGTTCTTTCTCGAGTTGATGGAACACGACGATTTCGTCGATCCGGTTCAAGAACTCCGGGCTGAACGAGCGTCGTAGCTCGTCCAAGACTTCGTCCTTGATACGTCGGTTCTGCTCCGCTTCGGCGCGCTGGAATCCGAGCGACACGCCTTTTTGAATCAACTTGGTGCCGAGGTTGGACGTCATGATCACGACCGTATTCTTGAAGTCCACCTTGCGCCCCAGGCTGTCCGTCAGAACGCCGTCGTCCAACACTTGCAGCAGCAGGTTGAAGATGTCGGGATGGGCCTTTTCGATCTCATCGAACAGCACCACCGAATAGGGGCGGCGGCGAACACGCTCGGTCAACTGCCCCCCCTCTTCGTAGCCGACATAGCCGGGAGGAGCTCCGAAGAGTCGAGAACTGGTGAATTTCTCCTGGTATTCCGACATGTCAATGCGAACCAGTGCATCCTCGGAATTGAACAGGAACTCAGCCAGCGCGCGCGCCAGTTCAGTCTTGCCGACGCCGGTCGGGCCGAGGAAAATAAACGACCCGATGGGTTTCTTGGTTTCCTTGAGGCCGGCACGTGACCGACGGATAGCGCGGCAGACGGCGGAGATCGCCTCTTCCTGGCCCACGATGCGTTTGTGGAGGTACTCCTCCATGTGCAGCAGCTTGCTGGACTCTTCCTCTTCCAGCTTGAAGAGAGGAATGCCGGTCATCTTGGAGACGACGTAGGCTACATCGTCTTTGCTGATGACGGGTTTGTTCTTCTCCTGATTCTTTTTCCATTCGCGCTTGGACTCGTCCAGCAGTTTGCGGAGTCGCTCTTCTTCCTCGCGGAACTTGACGGCTTCCTCGAAGTTTTGGAGCGAAATCGCGAGTTCTTTCTCCCGTGACACCTTCTTCAACTCTTGTTCCAGAGCCTTGAGCTCGCCGGGCAGAGCATAAGTCTGGAGCTTCGCGCGCGACCCGGTTTCGTCGATCAGGTCGATCGCCTTGTCCGGCAGGAAGCGGTCGGTAATGTATCGATCGGACAGCTTGACGGCCTCGGTGATGGCCTCTTCCGTGATCTCCACTCCATGGTGTTCTTCGTATCGGTCCCGCAGTCCCTGGATGATGCGGATGGTCTCGTCAATCGATGGGGGCTGCACATAAATCGGCTGAAACCGCCGCTTCAGCGCCCCGTCCTTTTCAATGTGCTTGCGGTATTCATCGAGCGTGGTGGCGCCGATGCACTGAATTTCCCCTCGCGAGAGGGCCGGTTTCAGCATGTTGGAGGCGTCGATGGAACCTTCTGCCGCGCCGGCGCCGACCAGGGTGTGCAACTCGTCGATGAAGATGATGATGTTGCCGGCCTGGACGATTTCCTTCATGACCACCTTCAGCCGCTCTTCGAACTGGCCGCGGTACTTGGTGCCGGCGACGAGGGACCCCAGGTCCAAGGCGATGACGCGCCGCGACAATAAATTGTCCGGCACTTCTGACATCACGATCCGTTGGGCGAGGCCTTCCACGATGGCGGTCTTGCCCACGCCCGACTCCCCGATCAAGACCGGATTGTTCTTGGTGCGGCGGCTCAGGATTTGAAGCACGCGTTCGATTTCATCGGCGCGGCCGATCACCGGATCGAGCTGGCCGTCCTGAGCCAACTGGGTGAGGTCCCGTCCGAATTCATCCAATGCGGGCGTGTTGCTCTTGCGATCCCGTTCGCGCGGAGCGGACTTCCGGAGGAACGTGACGGTCAGCTGTCTGGCGGTCAGAAGATT
Organism: Nitrospirota bacterium; assembly: GCA_028876065.1. Lineage (GTDB taxonomy): Bacteria > Nitrospirota > Nitrospiria > Nitrospirales > Nitrospiraceae > SYGV01. Next base: position 25,790 of record JAGWTI010000024.1, on the reverse strand, counting down.
CGCGCCCAGGCTCCGCAGGATCTTGCCGCCGATCCCTTCTTCCTCTCGCAATAGGCCGAGCAGGAGGTGTTCGCTGCCGATGTGGTTGTGGCCGAGCAGCCGCGCTTCTTCGACTCCATATTCGATGACTTTCTTGACGCGCGGGCTGAAGGGAATTTCTCCGAAGGTCATGGTGGTGCCGCCGCCGGGCAGATTCCGCTCGATCTCAAGGCGGATTTGCTCGGTGGACAGCCCCATCTTCTTGATGATCATGAGGGCGATCCCGTCGGACTCACGAAGAATGGCCAAAACCAGGTGTTCGGTGCCGAGGTAGTCGTTTTGGTGACGCTCAGCTTCTTCCCTGGCCAGGATGATGATCTTGCGACCCTTGTCCGTGAATCGTTCGAACATCCTTCCTCCTTCTGGTTGCCGACACAGGTTGTCGATCCGGAGCAGGCGGTGAAGCGCGGGAACCCGTTAGAAACTTGGTGTAATTCTATAAGCAGGTGGCGGTTCTGTCAAGTCCTGGTGTGGGATGCGGATGCGATGGTGCAGGCCGTGCCGATGTCAGTCTGTCTTGTGGTTCGGCGTGGAGAGTCTGCGACGGCTCTCATCCATGGTCCATGGTGATGCGTTGACAACCGTTGGGGCGCTCGTTACAATTCTCCCCGCTTCCCAGACATGCTCGCCCGCCGCCCTTACAGTGAGACAAGGGTGCCTGGTTCAACGCCCCGGAGATCCATGAAAACGATCGGTATCCTCACTAAACCGAAGTTTCCCGATGTCGGGCATATCCTCAAGGATCTTGTGGCCTGGCTGAGGGAGCGAGGCATGGAGGTCGCGTTCGACGCCAAGACGGCGTCCTTGATTGGGGAGCAGAGCACGGCCAAGAAGACCCAGATTGCCTCCACGTCCGATATGGTGTTGGTGCTGGGAGGCGATGGCACGATTCTCAGCGCCGCCCGTTTGGTCGAAGAGCATAGCGTGCCGATCCTCGGCGTCAACATGGGGGGGTTGGGATTTCTGACGGAAGTGACGCTGGATCAACTCTACCCTTCCCTTGAGCGGGTATTTGCCGGCGAGTTCACCCTGGAAGATCGGCTCATGCTGCGGGCCCAAATCCACCGCCACGGTGAACATGTGGCGCAGGCGACGGTTCTCAACGATGTGGTCGTCAACAAGGGGACCTTGGCGCGCATGATCGAGGTGCAAATCGCCATCGACGGCCGGTTTGTGACCAGCTTGCGAGGCGATGGCTTGATTGTTTCGACTCCGACAGGATCGACCGCCTATTCGCTTTCGGCGGGCGGGCCGATCGTTGCGCCCTCGGTGCAGACGCTCATTCTCACCCCCATCTCGCCGCATACCTTGACGCATCGCCCGCTGCTGATTCCCAGCAATGCCGGACTGGAGGTGACGCTCATCAGCAAGGACGAAGGCGCGATGACCACGTTCGACGGACAAGTCGGAGTGGCCATCACCCAGGGCGACACGATCGCCGTCAGCGCTTCGAAGCATGCCACGCGGCTCATCCGGTTTCCGGACCGGACGTATTACGATGTCTTGCGAATGAAGTTAAAATGGGGGGATGGTTAGGATCGAGCTGAGGATCCGGATCGGTCTCGGCGGCGATGAATCTGCCCCAGCATCTCCTGGTTGGCCCCAAACTTAAACTCGCCGATGCAGTCGTTCGAAGGACCATGTTCCCGCTCCGCCGCTTCCAGAGCACGGAGCCCCGTCAAATCAATTGCATCGACCTTCCGATCCTGCAGCGTCGTTTTGAAGCGGTCGAGGGTCTTGTCGACGGCGGAACGCGTGTGTGCCGGACGTCCGGCCAGGTATCGGGAAACCACTTCGGCGCACCACTCCCCGTCTCTTTTCGCCACCCCGACCAGCCCTTCGCTGGCTTTGCGCGCCCATCCGGTTAAAAACACTCCCTCAAGGATCTTGCCGGAGGCTTCGTCATACGCCTGAAAGAGCGCGTCGTCCGGCTCATTGCCTGTTGAGGAAGGGTTGGTGAGAAAGACGCCGTTCTTGTATGGGAGCCCGACCGTCTCGTCTACGCGGTCGCCGACGGCGAATACGACACTGTCGCAGGGAAACTCGTAGTATTGTTTCAGCCCGACTGCGGAGAAATCATTCCCCTTGGGCTCAAGCTTCGTCTCTTCGATTTCGAGCCCGCGTACCCGATTGTGTGCGTCCGTCAAAACCCGGCGGGGTGAGGCCAGGAAGCGGAAACCCATCTTGGTCTTGCTCTTGAGCGGCTCGCATTTGGCGAACTCGGCGTTCATGTCTTTGAGGATATCGCCGGGATGCTGGCCGGCCGCCGCGAGCCTCGGGGCAATACGGTCAAACTCCTGCGCCAGCGCGGCTTGATCGATGTTGGCGCACACCGCTCGGATTTCTTTGGGGTTGTACTTCCGTTCTGCCGGACCGCGCCGGGCGATGGCCGTCACCTGCTCAACTTGTTTGTATCGCACGAGCCAGTGGGCGATATCCACCATCACGTCGCCGACGCCGATCACGGCGACTCGGTTTCCCATGTCGAACGGTTTGTCGCCGAAGCCGGGCAGACGATTGAAGTGAAAGACCACATCTTTGGCATGATACACGCCGAGCGCCGAATCTCCCTCAACGCCGATCGTTTTGGTGCCTTGAGCACCGCTGGCAAAAACCAGGGCGCTTGCGCCGAGGCTTCTCAGATCTTCGACGGTCAGGTCCTTGCCGTTCCCCACGGTGACATTGCCGAAGTAATGGACGTTGGGCCGTTCGAGGATTTCCCAATAGGTCTTGCGCAATCCGCCCCGCAGTTTGAGCTTATTGGGGAAGATTCCATATTCCGCCAGGCCGCCGAATTTCACGTCGCGATTCACGATCACCACTTCATGCCCGGCTTTGGACATGAGGTTTGCGACCGACATGCCTGCCGGTCCTGCGCCCACGACGATGATCAGATGTGTTGACGATGCCGCCGCTGCCCCCATCATATTACTCCGTACGGTCTCCTGCCCGGACGCCTGTTTATGTCCGGAAGTCTATAAATTTTCGCGGACTTTAGCATAGGCCCGATGAAATTGTCAAAACGCATTGGGTGGGCATTGCGACATGTGGCAGCCTTCATTGCCAGGTCTGGCCGCGAAGAGGTCGAGGTGAATTGTTTGCGAATGGCACTGTCGAAGGGGGCACGAATTTGCGGAAACGGAGGCGGAATGGCAGGAACGGTCGGCTGCGCTACTTGCCGTACATCTCGCGATACTTTTTCTTTTGATCTTCGCTCATCCCGCCAAAGGCTTGTTTGGCCTGTTCCTTTTGTTCTGGAGTGAGGGCCTCGAACGTTCCCTTGGCTCCCTTGGTCTTGACCATTTGTTTGATTTGTTCTTTCTCTTCCGAAGAGAGTTTGCTCGGATCATCCACGGCTTTCATGGCGAGCGAGGCGCGGGACATCATGGATTCGAGCCCTTGGGTCGCGATGCTGGTTCCCAAGGCCACGACTCCGCAGAGACTTGCCATGCCGACGGCAAACTTCCAGTTTTGCCTGGCTTTCCCCCCATAGGTGCGGTGGCGGCGGGTGCGTATCACAGGTGTCGGCATGGGTTCTTTATAAGCCAGCCCTGCCGCTTTGTCAATGTTCCCTGGTGTTCAGGTGTGTCGAGACGAAGCCTGAGCGTATTCGATCAGGACTGTCTCTCAACGCATCTGATGGCTGAGACGTTGCCAGTTCCTACGTTCATCCTGGAGCAATGCGGTGCCAATCCGGACAGGTGTGAGCGTGGCCTCGCGAGCCAGGGAGAGCTCATACGTGGGTGAGGATAAACGGGCTATGATTGAGATGGCCCCGTCTCTGTCGGTCCTGAATATCCGGCTCCCCTGCTGTCCGTAGGCTTGCAGTACGGCCTCTCTTGGATGTCCATACGGGTTGCGGTTTCCTACCGAAATGATGGCGACTTCCGGCGCCACATGTCGTATCCACCGTTCGTCAAGGGAGCTCCTGGCTCCGTGATGCGGAACTTTCAGCACGCGTACGCTGGCTGAGGCCTCCACCGTGGTCAAACGAGACAACGCCGGTGATTCTGCGTCGGCGGCGAAGAGGAATGAGTGAGGTCCACAAGCCAGCCTCGTGACGATGGATTGGTTGTTCGACGCGCTGCCGCTATCCGCCCTCGTGAGCGCCTGGGCTTGCCGGCCCATGGCCGGGTTGAGTACGGACAGGCGGCACGTTGACGTCTCGACAATCGTCCGTCCTTCGAGGGCGACGGACTCGGAGAGGCTCTGCCGGCGCAAGGTTTGCTGGAGCTCGCGATAGAACGGTTCTGGTCTGGTCTCTCCGTTGCTCCAGAAGTGGCCGACGGGAAAGTGCCGAAGGACTGCCGGGAGGCCCCCGATATGGTCGAGTTGGGGATGGGTGGCGATAACGTGATCGAGGCGAAAGATGCCCTGGTCCCAAAGAAACGGACTGACGACCGATCGTCCGATGTCCAATGTATCGTGCCTGGCTCCGGCATCGATGAGAATCGTCTTTCCGTCCGGGAGTTCGATGACGGTGGCATCTCCCTGGCCTACGTCAAGAAAGGTCACACGGAGGGTGTCGCCCTGCGGCCAGTTCCGGGGAGAATACATCCACCAGCCGGCAAGGAAGAGTACCCCGCCCAGGCAGACGAGCCGGACCCGGCGAGGGGCCTGTAGGCTCATGGCCGCGAGGAGTACCCCGTAGAAAAGCACGATCGAAACCAATGCGGGCGACGCGACATGCCATGCTGCGCCGGGAGTGCGGGCGAGCACGTGTGCCAGGTCGGACAGGAACTCAAAACCGCCTTGGTTGAGCGTGGCGACGGGAAGCGTCTCGCTTCCGGTCGCCATGACCCACAAGGCGGACCCAAGGCCCAGGGGCACGAGCACCAGTCCGGCCAACGGCACCACGAGGAGATTAGCAGCAAGCCCAAGCCAGGCGACTTGATTGAAATGGTACGCGACGAGGGGCAGTGTCGCAACGGTGACTCCGCCGGTTATCCGGGCATAGGTTGTCAACCACGTTCCGAACCGGTCTCGGATGCGGCGCACTGGCGGAAGGCCGTCTCTCTCCTCTTCCGGCGATGCGCGGAGCACCAGGGCGATGGCCAGGACGGAGCAATACGACAGCTGGAACGAGATGTCATACAGCGCCCGAGGGTTCTGTATGACAATCACGAATGCCGCGCAGGCAAGGGACAGCAGGAGACGCTCCTGCCGACCCAACCAGACGGCCAACAGGAACACCATGATCATGATCCAGGAGCGGACCGTTGCCACTTCCGCTCCGGCCAACAGCCCATAAACTGTGACGGGAACGGCCGTCCACAGCGCGGCAAGTTGGGTCGATGTGACGCGGCGGGAGAGGCTCAACAGCCACCGGGCAGGCAGGTGGCGGCAGGTCTGCTTGATCAGGAAGAAGGACAGGAGTCCGACGAGGCTGAGATGGGATCCGGAGATCGAGAGAATGTGCACGGTGCCGGTGGCCATGAAGGCATCCCGCACGTCGGGGGCGATGTAGCCGGGCTGACCGATGATGATCCCCAAGAAGATTCCCAGCGCCGGGTCATGCAACGATGCCGTTGCCGCATGCCGGATACGGTCTCGCCATCCATCGACCAGACGCCACAACAACCATGGCGACGGACCTTCCGTTGTTCCCACCCATCTGACGGCACGGGGGCCGGACACGGACGCGGTGGCGTCCACTCCATGTCTGGCGAGGTAGGCGGCATAGTCGAATCCGCCGGGGTTGACTTGTCCGGAAGGCGGGTGGACTTTCGCCACGAGTGTCACGAGATCGCCTCGCTGCAGATCGCGATCGGGCTCCCGCCAGGTGACACGGAGCGTGCCGCCTCCGAGGGCCTTCGTTGGAACATGGTTTAATTGGCCGACAGCGAGGTGAAACGAGGCCCGTCCTGGCGCATAGTGGACCGGACCTACGATCTGCCCTGTGATGACGGCCGGCGCGTTGCCAGCGAGGCGGCTTAAGGGAACTGGAGCGTTGAGCCAGGCGCAGTAGGTCCAATACACCAGCCCGGCAAGAAGGCTGGCATAGAGGAGGAAACTCTCGCGCCTGTTCAGCCGTCCTGACCGTACAAGCCAGGCGAAGCAGAAGGCCGCGAGGGCGAGGCTGACGATGCACAGCAAGGGGCTGAATGGAAAGAACGACCCAAGGAGCAACCCTGCGAGGAAGGCAGCCGTGACGTGAACCAGCATAGGCGGTGTCGCAATGCGTGTCCGGGAGACGGAATTGCGGGACCGAGGTCCAACGGGAAGAGCGGCTGCGGCGGACGTTAGCCGAGGCGTCGCTGTACGATCGCGGAGAGGTCGTCGGCGACTCGACGAATGAGCGAGGCCTCGGCTCCCTCGACCATGATCCGGAGCACAGGTTCTGTGCCGGAGTAGCGGATCAGCACGCGCCCGGTTCCGTTCAACGTGGCCTCCCCTGCCCGCAGTCCCTGCATCAGTTCCGGTATCTGATTGAGGTCGGGTTTTTCATTGACGCGGATGTTCAATAAAATCTGCGGCACGGCCGTCATGCATTGGGCCAGTTTGGAGAGGGAGGCCCCGGTCCTCTTCATCAGGGCGACGACCTGCAAGGCCGAGATCAGCCCGTCGCCCGTGGTATTGTGGTCCAGAAAGATAAAGTGGCCGGACTGTTCGCCGCCGAAATTGTACCCGTCCGCCACCATACGCTCGAGGAGATATCGGTCTCCGACAGCCGTTCTCACCAGCGTGATTCCGGCCTTGGCCAACGCCAATTCCAGGCCGAAATTGCTCATGACCGTGCCCACGACGGTCTGCCGCTTCAGGAGGTTTCGCTCCTGCAGATCCAGCGCCACCATGGCCATGACATGATCGCCGTCGATAATGTGGCCCTGCTCGCACACAAAGATAGCCCGATCGGCGTCTCCGTCATGGGCGATGCCGATGTGCGCATGGTGTTCGCGCACCGCTTGCTGGAGTCGCTGGGGATAAACGGCGCCGCACCCGTCGTTGATATTGGTACCATCCGGTTCGTCTCCGATGACCCAGACGGTGGCTCCCAGTTCCCGCAAGACTTTGGGAGAAACCTTGTATGCGGCTCCATGGGCGCAATCCACGACGATCCGGAATCCTTGGAAATCGACGTCGCGCGGCAAGGACCGCTTCACGAATTCGATATAGCGGCCTTCGGCGTCATCGATCCGGTAGGCTTTTCCGACTTCGTCCGCCGTCGGACGCAGGTGCTGGATTTCATCGGAGGTAATCAACGTCTCCATGCGCGCTTCCAGCTCGTCCGGCAATTTGAAGCCGTCGTTGGAAAAGAATTTGATTCCGTTATCCTGATAGGGATTGTGCGAAGCGGAGATCACCACGCCAGCGTCCGCCCGCAAGCTTCGCGTCAGAAATGCGATCGCCGGGGTCGGCATGGGGCCGACCAGCAGCACATCCACGCCCATCGAGCAGACCCCCGACGTCAGGGCGGATTCGAGCATGTAACCGGAGAGCCGGGTATCCTTGCCGATCACGATCTGATGCCGCCCGGAGCGGCGTTTGAACAAGTACGCGGCGGCTCGCCCGAGCTTCATCGCCGTTTCGCTCGTCATCGGTTCGAGGTTGGCCACCCCCCGGATCCCGTCGGTGCCGAATAACTTCCTCATGCCGCTGTTCCTCTTGATTCGCTTGTCCTGCCGATCATGATGGGTCTTGATAAGCGGGGCTTGGGTGTCGTTGCCTTCGACGGATCGCCTCTATCATGGTCACGACGTCCCGGACTGCGCCGACATCATGGACCCGGATCACTCGTGCGCCACCCAAGATGGCCATCGCCGATGCGGCCGCCGTCCCCATCGTGCGTTGCTCCACCGGACGCCCCAGGACTTGTCCGATGAAGGCTTTTCGCGATACCCCGACCAGCAAGGGATAGCCCAAGGAGACCAGTTCGGGTACATGTGCCAGTAACGTCAGGTTGTGGTCCAAATTCTTGCCGAATCCGATACCCGGGTCAAGCATGATCTGGGCGGGGCTGATGTGGAACTCCAGAGCGGTCCGGGCCCGCTCCGCCAGGAACTGGCGGACCTCTGCAACAACGTCGTGATAGGTCGGAGCCTGTTGCATGGTCTGAGGGGGGCCTTGTGCGTGCATGAGCACGAGACCGGCGCCGGCTTCGGCGACGACCGAACCCATCTCCACGTCGTTCCGCAACGCGCTGATGTCATTGATGATGGAGGCTCCGACTTCGAGGGCCAATTTCGCGACGGACGCTTTCGTCGTATCAACGGAGATCGGCACGGAGATTCGTCGGCAGACTTCTCTCACGACGGGGATGAGCCGGCGGATTTCCTCCCGCTCGTCCACCGGGGTCGAACCGGGCCTTGTGGATTCAGCCCCGATGTCGATGATATCGGCTCCTGCCTCGACCATGGCGAGCGCGTGGGCGACGGCGGCGTCGGGGGCGAGGAACCGGCCGCCGTCCGAGAAGGAATCGGGCGTGACGTTCAAGATCCCCATCAAGTGGACCCGGCTGTGAAGGGGAAGCGAGTAAGCCCGGGCCTTGAAAGGAGTCGGCGGGGAATATGGGTTAGCAACGAAGGGAGCGGTCATCGCCTGTCCCCTGACGAGGGCCTGATCAGGATCGTTCTCTGAAGCAGACGGAAGAAGGGCAGTCGTTCGATCGCCCCCGAGGCATGCACGATATGGATCAGGCTGGCATGGTCTGTGGCAACGAGCCTTGTTGAATGATCTGATCGATTTCCGGCGCATCGAGCACTTCCTTTTCGAGAAGCGCCTCGGCCAGGGCTTTGAGGATTCCCATGTGCTCGGTCAGCATCCGTTTGGTCCGCTCATAGTTCTCGGTGACCAGGCGCTTCACTTCGTGATCGATCTCGAGGGCGACCTGTTCGCTGAAGTCGCGGCGGGTGGCGATTTCTCGGCCGAGGAAAATTTCCTCTTCCTTCTTGCCGAAGGTCAGCGGGCCCAGCTTCTCGCTCATGCCCCACTCGCAGACCATCTTGCGCGCCAAGTCTGTGGCCCGTTCGATGTCGTTCCCGGCGCCGGTCGTAATGTGATGTAAGACCAACTCCTCGGCGACTCGTCCGCCCAGTAAAATAGCGAGGTTGTTGTAGAGAAACTCTTTGGAGTAGTTGTGCCGGTCGTCGGTCGGCAATTGCATGGTCATGCCGAGGGCCCGTCCGCGCGGGATGATCGTGACCTTGTGCACCGGGTCGGTTCCCGGGAGCAGCTTGGCCATGAGCGCGTGGCCGGCCTCGTGATACGCGGTCACCCGCTTCTCTTCATCGCTCAAGACCATGCTCCTGCGTTCGGCGCCCATCAAGACCTTGTCCTTGGCGGTTTCAAAATCCACGAGTTCCACGACCTTTTTATTCTGGCGCGCCGCCCATAAGGCTGCTTCATTGACGAGATTTTCGAGGTCGGCGCCGGAGAAGCCGGGTGTGCCCCGAGCGATCTTTTCCAACTCCACGTCCGGGGCCACCGGGACTTTCTTGGTGTGCACTTTGAGAATTTCGGTCCGTCCGCGCAAATCCGGGCGATTGACCACGATCTGGCGGTCGAAGCGGCCGGGACGCAACAGCGCCGGGTCCAAGACATCCGGTCGGTTCGTGGCGGCAATCAGGATGACCCCTTCGGTGGTGTCAAACCCGTCCATTTCGACGAGGAGTTGGTTGAGCGTCTGCTCGCGTTCGTCGTGGCCTCCACCGAGTCCGGCCCCGCGCAGCCGCCCCACGGCGTCGATTTCGTCGATAAAGATGATGCAGGGAGCGTGCTTCTTGCCCTGCTCGAAGAGGTCGCGCACCCGTGATGCGCCGACCCCCACGAACATTTCCACAAAGTCAGAACCGCTGATGCTGAAAAAGGGCACTCCCGCCTCTCCGGCGATGGCTTTCGCCAGGAGGGTCTTGCCTGTGCCGGGAGGGCCGACGATCAAGACACCCTTCGGGATGCGTCCCCCCAGTTTCTGAAACTTCCGAGGGTCCTTGAGGAATTCGATGATCTCCGCGACTTCTTCCTTGGCCTCATCAATGCCGGCGACATCGGAGAAGGTGATCTTTTTGCGCTCCTCGGTCAGCATCCGCGCCCGGCTCTTGCCGAACGAGAGGGCTTTGTTGCCGCCGATCTGCATTTGCCGCATGAGGAAGAACCAGAGCCCCAGGAACAGGATGAACGGCCCCCAGGTGACGAGAAACGTGATGTACCAAGGATTCTCATCCGGCGGCTTCACCTCGATCTGTACGTTTCGCTCCCGGAGAGTTTTGACCATGTCCGGGTAGTCGGCCGAATAGGTGCGAATCCTCGTGCCATCCTTGAGAATGGCGCTGATGTGGTTCGCCTTGATGATCACCTTCGTGATCTCGCCTTTATCGAGTTGGGCCATGAAGTCGCTGAAGATGACGTCCTCTTCCGGCGCATGGGTGGGCACGCTGAACAAGTTGAACAGCAGGATCATGAACAGACCCACCACGACCCAGAACAATAAATTTTTCACCCGAGAATTCATCGCTCCTCCTCAGCCTTCGCAACAGCCGGGGCAAGGAATCAAACCGATTGCGAATACTATCATAGTTGTTCAAAGGCTGACAACCGAATGCTACGTCGCCTCCCCTTCTTCATCGACCTGGTCCAGGACGGCCAGATAGGGCAGGTTCCGATATTTCTGCTGGTAATCCAGGCCGTAGCCGACCACGTACTTGTTGGGGATTTCAAACCCCACATAATCCACCGGCACCGTCACCTGGCGGCGGTCCGGCTTGTTCAACAAGGCGCATGCCTTGATGGATTTGGGTTTCCGCTTGGACAGGGTCTTGGTCAGGTACTGCAAGGTCAGGCCCGAGTCGACGATATCCTCGACCAGCAGCACGTCCCGTCCGGCAATGTTTTCCGTCAAATCCGTCACCATCTTGACCTTGCCCGACGTCTTCGCCCGAGAGCCGTAACTGGTGACCACCAAAAAGTCCACCCGCAGCGGGATACGGATCGCCCGGGCCAAGTCGGCATAAAAAGCGAAGGCGCCCTTGAGGATACCCACCAGAATGAGGTCCTTGTCGGCATAGTCTGATGCGATTTCCCGGCCGAGATCCTTGATCCGGGTGCGCATCTGTTCCTGTGTGACGATCGGACGCCCGAAGATACGTTCCATGTCAGTCCGCTCCTCCTTCCGACGAGGCCTCCAGCAATTCGAGTCGCACGATCCGCCGCGTCCCAGCCTGAGCGTGGAAACGATGATCGGCCCGATAGCCTGCCACCCACAGGATGCCTTCGGGGGCACGCACGATGGGGATAAGCCTGCGGGCCTGTCGTGGCACTTTGATGTCCGAAAAAAAATCCTGCAACTTTTTGCTGCGGCCGCCCATCCCTGCCGGTTGAAAGGCGTCGCCTGTGCGCCAGGATCGAACCGTCAGCGGCATGGAGATGCGATCGAGATCGAAGACAGCCAGGTTGCGAGGCAGGGCCTGGCTTGGGGAGGGACATGGGCATGCGACGCTGGCGCGAATCACTTGGCCGGTGAGAGGCCACTGGATTGCCGCGGGAACCGGCAAGGTCAGACCGCTGCGCGCCATGGCTGAAGGGGCGCCATCGGCGAATGTGGCCGCAGGGGCGTGCCGATTTGCTTGCAGCCGGACGACATCGTACTCCTGCGTGACGCGGACGCCCTGTAGAGAGAGGATCGAGCCGGCGTTTCCCTTGAACACCGTTTCCAGGAGCGAGGCGATGGTCTTGAATCCGGGGCCTTGGCGGCGCGGGTGCAAGTTTTGGAGCAGGAGACGAAGGATGCGCCGCTGGAGAGTCAAGGGAAGGGCCAGAAAGCCGGCTCTGTCGACCAGAATGCCTCGATCCGTGTGGTGTACAAGGGTGCCCATCGCTTGGCAGGCCACCTGATGCAGATACGCGTCTTCTTCCCGGAGAATGGCCGCCTGACGAGCCAAACTTTCGACCACGGCCGGATTGAACCGTCGCATCGCGGGCAACAATTCCTGGCGGATTCGGTTCCGCATATACGTGGGCTTGGCGTTGCTCGAGTCGAGCCGGAAGGGCAACTCGCGACTCCAGAGGTATTGCAGGATCGCGTCGCGAGAAATGCCCAGGAGCGGGCGGATGAAGAGCGACTCACGGATCGATGGGATGCCGGCCATCCCGGTCGTGCCGGCTCCGCGCAACATCCACATGAGCAGAGTCTCAGCCTGGTCGTCGGCTTGATGCCCCAACGCGACTCGGTCGGCCGCCAAGGCTTGGCTCAGTCGCCGGAGAATCTGGTAGCGCGCCTCTCGCGCTCGCTCCTGAAGCGAAGATCGGTGGGCCTTCGCTCCGGATTTTTCCATGGGGACCCGTTCGCAATGCAAGGGAATGCCAAACCGGCCGCAAAGACGGGCCACAAATCGGGCATCTTCTTCCGATTCCTCCCCGCGAAGTTCATGATTGATGTGGGCCGCGCGCAACGTGAGGCGCCAGGTTGGTGCCAGTTCCTGCAAGATGGACAGGAGTGCCACGGAATCCGGTCCTCCGGAGACGGAAACCAGGATCTGTTGGCCTGGCTCGATGAGGCCGGCAGCCCTCGCGCGCGCGGCAACGAGCTGTGCCAACCGTACCGGCTTCGTCTCTGTCGTGGTGCGTCGGGGCATGGGCAAGCGTTTCCCTTAGGCTTCCGCCAGAGTCTGCGGCAGGGTCGCCAGCGCTTCTCTGGCCAGCCGTACGTCCACTTCAATACGGGCGGATAGCTCCTGCGCGGAATCAAACCTCAGGTCTCCTCTGATTCGCTCGATAAACTCGACCCGAATCTCTTCTCCGTAGAGATGGACCTTGTGGTCCAGGAGGTGCACTTCCAAGAGTCGCTCACCGGCGTCGAACGTCGGACGCGAGCCGATGTAAGAGGCAGAGGAGAGTTTCTCCCCTTTCCAATGCGCGATCGTGGCGTATACGCCGTCGGGCGGAAGCGCAAGGCCCTGCGGGAGACGAAGGTTGGCGGTCGGCCAGCCGAGGGCCTGGCCTCGCTGGGCTCCCATGATCACGGAACCGTTGAATCCATAGGGACGGCCCAGGCAGCGAGCGGCGGCGCGCAATTCCCCGGCTTGGACCAGATGCCGGATTCTGGTGGAACTGACCACCTCCCCATCCACCAGCACGGGCGGGACCGCATGAACGCGAAATCCCGCTTGGGCGCTGAGGCGGAGCAGGTCGTCCATACGCCCCGCCCGGCCTTTTCCGAATGCAAAGTGTTGGCCGACGAACAGCTCCTTGACGCCGATCCCGTCCCGCAACACCTGGAATACGAACGCTTCCGGCGTCAACGCCGCCAAAGCCGAGTCAAAGGTCAGGCACAGGACTTCCTTGATGCCGGCCTCTTGGAAGCGCGCGAGCTTCTCCTCAGGAGGGGTCAGGAGCAGCAGGTCAATGCCGGGTCTCAGCACGGTGATGGGGTGCGGGTCGAAGGTCAGCACCATCGGAGTGCCGCCGGCCTCGGCGGCGGTCCGCACGACGGTCCGAAGCAGGGCCTGATGGCCCCGGTGCTGGCCGTCGAAGTTCCCGATCGTCAGGACGGGGTAGGGAGACAGTGTGTGTGCGGCCAGGCCTCTGGTGATTTTCATCCGGTCAGCCGTGAAGCAGCCGGGCTGCTTCTTTCGCAAAATAGGTCAGAATCAGATCGGCGCCGGCCCGCTTGATCGACACGAGCGATTCCAGCATGGCCCGGGTCTCATCCAACCAGCCGGCGTGAGCCGCGGCTTTGATCATGCTGTATTCCCCGCTGACTTGGTAGGCGGCGATGGGATGGTTGGTCCTGGCCCTCGCGGCGGCGATGATGTCCAAGAAGGGCAAGGCAGGCTTGACCATGACAATGTCCGCCCCCTCCTCGATATCCAAGTCGATTTCCCTGAGCGCTTCGCGCGCGTTGGCCGGGTCCATCTGGTAGGATTGGCGGTCGCCGAACTTGGGGCTGGAATCCGCCGCCTCGCGGAAGGGGGCGTAGAAGCAGGAGGCGAACTTGGCACTATAGGCCATAATGGGCAGCTCGCTGAATCCTCCTCGGTCCAGTTCCTCGCGGATGGCGCCGACGCGCCCATCCATCATGTCGGAAGGCGCCAGCATGTCCACCCCGGCCTTGGCGTGGGTCAGGGCCATGGCCCGCAGACACTCCAAGGTTTCGTCGTTCAGGATCCGTCCGTCTTGGACGAGGCCGCAATGGCCGTGGGATGTGTACTCGTCGATACAGACGTCGGTGATGACGACGAGCCCCGGCACCTGTTCCTTCAAGGTCTTGACGGCCCGTTGAACGATCCCGTCCGGGTCGTAGGCGCCCGATCCCCGCTCGTCCTTCTTGTCGGGAATGCCGAAGAGAATCACGGCCGGAATGCCGAGCTGCCTGGCGTCGGCGGCCTCCTTGACCAGCAGATCGATCGACAGGCGGAACTGACCGGGCATGGAAGCAATCGGCTGCCGCTGGTCTCGGCCGGTCACCACAAACAAGGGATAGATCAAGTCCTCCGGTCTGAGGTGCGTCTCTCTGACCATCCGGCGCAGGGGCTCGCTCTGCCGCAAGCGCCTCAATCGTTGACAGGGAAACGCCATGCTCGTCCCTACTTTCTCGGGAGATTGGTCAGGAACACGACCAGGTCGCGTACCGAAATCATCCCCACCAAGGCGCCGTTCCTGGTCACCCCGAGATGGCGCAAATGGTGAGCGGCCATCATGTCGTTGGCGTCGAGGATGGTCTTGTTTTCCTCGATGGTCAGGATCGGCGCCGACATGATCTGCTCGACGGGGGTTTTGGCGGCATCGGCGCCCACCGCGACGACGCGCCGCACGAGGTCGGTATCGGTGAGAATGCCGATGATCTCGTTATCCCTCGTGATGAAGACGCTGCCGATGTTGCGGTCGCGCATGACCTGGGCCGCCTTCCGGACATCCGTGTCCCGGTCCACCGAAATGAATTTGTCCTTCGGCACCATGAACGATTTCACTGGAACCATACTGCCCTCCGTTTGCTGGTGATGATGGCGGTTAATAACAGAGATCGACCTCGTGCGTATTGCGATGATTCGCGTTCAAGAAGTGGCCATGGCCGGACTCGCGGCATGTCGGAGGATCGCCTCCACCAATGCCGGGATGGTGTTTTCGGCCGCCGTGATGGTTGCGGGCATGCCCAGCTCCGAGGCGGTCTGGGCCGTGATGGGGCCGATGCAGGCGACGGCCGCGCCGGCGGTCAGGGCCTTCATCTCATCCCGGCTGTCGAACAGCTGTGTAAAATTGCGGACGGTCGAGGAACTGGCGAAGGTGATGACGTGGATCGCACCCCGCCGGAGGAGATCTTTGACCCAGGCCCGGTCCGCCGCCGGGCAGATCGTCCGATAGGCCGTGACGACCGACACGGCCGCCCCGAGTGCGCGCAACTGTTCGGGAAGGAGCTCGCGCGCCACGGCGGCGCGGGGGATCAGCACCTGCTGTCCGGCAACCCCCGCGGCTTTCATGGCCTCCACCAATCCTTCGGCTTGAAATTCCGAGGGGAGCAAGTCGGCGCGCAGGCCGTAGGTGGCTAATTCCTGGGCCGTCCGCGGCCCGATGCAGGCAATCCGCAGGCCGGACAAGGTACGGCTGTCCAGGCCCTGCCGGTGCAGTCGCTCCATGAAGGGCCGAACGCCGTTCACGCTGGTGAAGATCAGCCATTGATAGCGAGCCAGTCTGGCCACCGCCCCGTCCAGTTCTTCCCAGGACTCGGGCGGGACGATGTCGATCGTCGGGCATTCAACCGGGTCTGCCCCATAGGCTCTGAGCAGCTGGGTCAGTTCCCCCGCTTGTTCCTTGGCCCTGGTCACGAGAATGCGTTTGCCGAACAGGGGCTTGGTTTCAAACCAATTCAATTGCTCGCGGAGCCGCACCACCTCGCCGACCACAATGATGGTGGGAGGCTCCAAGGCCGCCGCTTGGGCGTGGGAGACGATCGTGTGCAACGTGCCCACGACCGTTCGTTGGTCGGACCTGGTTCCCCAGCGGATCAAGGCGACCGGCGTCTCGCCCGGCTTTCCCTCAGCCAAGAGGTGTTCGACGATGGTCGGCAGGTTTTTCATGCCCATCAGAAAGACCAGCGTGCCCTGGCTTGCCGCCAGGCGAGGCCATTCCAAAGTGGCCGCTCCCTTCGCCGGGTCTTCGTGTCCGGTCACGAACGTGACGGTCGAGGCCAACGTGCGGTGGGTCACCGGAATGCCGGCATAGGCCGGCGCGGCCACGGCGGAAGTGACGCCGGGCACGACTTCGAACGGCAATCCGGCCGCCGCCACAGCTTCCGCTTCCTCCCCGCCCCGTCCGAACACGAAGGGGTCTCCCCCTTTCAGCCTGACGACGATCCGGCCTGCTCGGGCGCGCTCGATCATGAGGCGGATAATGGCCTCCTGGTCCTGGTACCGTCCCCGTCCCCGTCGGCCCACATAGATGCGCTCGGCATGAGGTGCGACGTGAGCGAGGAGCAGCGGGTTGGCCAGGTAATCGTAGAGGACCACGTCGGCCTGCTGCAAGCATTCCTTGCCGCGCAGCGTCAGGAGCATCGGGTCGCCCGGCCCGGCCCCGACTAAATAGACCATGCCGTTCTTCTTGGCCATGTCAGCGGTTCCCATACACCTGACTCAAAATCGCGCGGCCGCCGCGGGCCAGCAGCTGTTCCGCCAGTCGGCGTCCCACACGTTCGGCCTCGGTCGCCGGCCCCTCGATCGTCTCGCGCAGCACCTGTTGTCCATCGACGCTGGCCACAAGCCCGTCCATGAGCAGGGTGTCTCCCCGGAGGACCGCATGGGCGGCAATGGGGACCTGGCACCCTCCTTCCAGCCGCTCCAGCAGGGCCCGTTCCGCGGTCACGGCCGTATGAGTCGCCTGGTGATCAAGTTGTTGGACGAGGGAGCGCACAAAGGCGTCGTCGCGGCGTCCCTCGATCCCGATCGCCCCCTGCCCGATGGCCGGCAAGCTGACCTGGTACGGCAAATATTCCGACACTTGGTCCGACCAGCCTAAACGGGACAGTCCCGCCGCCGCGAGCACGATGGCCTCGTAGTCCCCGTCGCGCACCTTGCGCAGGCGGGTGTCCAGATTGCCGCGCAGCATCTGGATACGGAGGTCCGGCCGATGGTGCAGGAGTTGGGCTTGCCGGCGAAGGCTGCTCGTGCCGACGCGGGCTCCGGGCGGCAGGTCAGCCAGTTTGAGTTCGTTTCGGCTGATCAACGCGTCGCGCGGGTCCTCCCGTTCGGGGATACACAGAATCGCGAGTCCTTCGGGAAGTTGCGTGGGCACGTCTTTCATGCTGTGGACGGCCAGGTCGATATCCTCTCGCAGCAGCGCCTCTTCGATTTCTTTCACAAAGAGGCCTTTCCCGCCGATCGCGGCCAGGGGCACGTCCAGAATCTTGTCTCCGGAGGTCTTGATGGTCTGGAGCGTGACCGAGAGTTCCGGGGCCAACGCCTGCAGGCTGGCCTGGACCCATTCGGCCTGCCAGAGGGCCAGTTTGCTGCCCCTGGTTCCGATGATCAATGAGGAACGCGTTGTGGTCGTCCGTGTTTTCATGTTCCTGGTACTGTCTGAGCCTTCCCGCCGGCGGCGTTCACCGACCCGGTTTTCGATCAGGATTCGGGGAGAGCGTTCCCGACGAGTCAGCCGGAGGAGATCCGCCGGGCAATTTTTCAAGCCCATCCTGTGGCGCAGCGGCCGTTTCTCGCGACATCACACCCAAGTTGCCTCGGTAGTAAGATGCCACGAGCAAAAAGCTCAGTAACCCCATGATGGCCAACAAGTACATCAACACGTCCCACCGAAACCCCTCACGTTCCCGGTAGTCGTATCCGCATCGGGGACAGTCGGGAAGCGGTTCATGGCCGAGGTACCGATGCCGGCACTTGGGGCAGGTGAACAGTTGAGGGCCCTGTGCCATCGCCTCGCCTTTGGTCGGTCACGCCCGTTTGTGCTCCGGTTCCCCTGGATCGCGCTGTTGCATGGCCACGACCGGCGCTCGGCCTGGCGCGGCGGTTCCCTCCTCGTCCTTGGCCGGCCTACGTTTTGCCGGAAGCGCGGCCGCGTCCGGCCCTGCCTCCAAGCCGAAGAAGCGCTTGGCGGCTTCGACATACATGGAACTGCCGGCGGAATTGGCCTCGGTTTTGAGCGTAACGAGCGGGCCGTGCAGCAGTTTGTTGACGATGGCGGAGGCCAATCCCTCGATCGCGCTGCGTTCTTCCGTCGACAGGTGTCCGAGCCGGGCCATGGCTTTGTCGATTTCGGCTTGCTTGATGTCTTCAGCCCGCTTGCGCAGGGCCACGATCGTCGGCGTCACGTCCAACGACTTGAGCCATTGGAGGCTGGCGGCAACCTCTTCCTCGATCATCCCTTCCGCCTTCACCGCTTCGCGCCGACGCTCTTCCCGATTTTGTTCGACCCGCATTTCCAGGTCGTCGATGTCGAACAGAAACGCGTTGTCGATGTCCTTGACGGCCGGCTCGATATTGCGCGGCACGGAGATGTCGATCAGGAAAATGGGGCGGTTCATGCGCCGCCGGATGGCGTCTTCCACGTCGGAGGTTCCGATCAAGTAGTGGGCGGCGCCGGTTGAACAGAGGACGATGTCGGCCTCCGACATGGCCCGACGGAACTCATCGAACGGGATCGAGGTTCCGTTGAAGCGTTGCGCCAGCTCGATCGCGCCCTGGGGGTTGCGGGTGGTGATCATCACCCGCTGCACGCCGTTGTTGATCAGATGCTTGGCGGCCAGTTTGGCCATCTCTCCGGCCCCGACCAGCAAGACCGTCTTTTCGTTGAGGTTCGAGAAGATTTTTTTGGCGAGTTCCACGGCGGCATAGCTGACGGACACCGCGGTTTCGGCGATTTTGGTTTCCGTCCGGACCCGCTTGGCCGCCGAGATCGCTTTTTGGAGCAGCTTGTTGAGCACCACGCCGCTGGCCTTGTGGGTCAGCGATGCCTCGAAGGCGTCTTTGAGCTGACCCAGGATCTGCGGCTCGCCGACGACCATCGAGTCCAGGCTGGCGGCCACCCGGAACAAATGGCTGATCGCGCGGCCGTCGGTGTGCCAGTAGAGGTGCGGCGTCAGCTGTTCGGAAGACAGAGAAAGGTGCGTGTCGGCCAGGAATTCCTGCACCCGTGCAAATCCGGCGTCGACGTCGTCCACGACGGCGTAGACTTCGACGCGGTTGCAGGTGGAAAGCAGGACGCCCTCTTTGATCCCCTGGTAGGCGCAGAGCCGGTGCAGCGCTTCGCCCAGTCGGCTCTCCGGCACGGCCAACCGTTCGCGCACTTCCACGGGAGCCGTCTTGTGGCTCAAACCGACCGCGATGACGTTCATGACCCGGGCCTCACGGATGCGCTCACGCGACGGCTCCATGCGCTTTCATCACCACGCCGATGAAGGTCAAAACCACCCCGGCAAATCCGATGATCGTCAGGTAGGCGGCGCGTTTGGCCCTCCACCCGACGGTCAACCGCCCCATCAGCACGACGAAATAAAACAGCCATGTGACCAACGCCCACAATTGCTCGGGGTTCCAACTGAGGTACGAGCCTCGTGCAAATTCGGCGGAAAGAGCCCCGGCGATGATGCCCAAGGTCAGAAGCGGGAAGCCCATTACGATCGACTGTTGATTGAGCCGGTCCAGGAAATCCAGCGGCGGCAACTTGCTGTACAGGACGTTGAAGCGCTTGGATTTGAGCAAGCCATCCTGGATCACGTACATGATGCCGGCCACGAACGCGACGGCGAACCCAACCGTGCCCAGCATGCTGAGCGTGACGTGGACCCATACCGTCTTGAGCACCGGCTCCAGCGTCGGGACTTCCTTGGGCAGGGCTGCGGCGGACAGCAAAGAAATTAAAGCCAGGGGGAGGATGAATGAGCCAAGAACGTGGATACGATGACGAAACTCTACGAACAGGAACACCAGCACCAAGGCCCAGGAAAAAAACGACATGGCTTCGTGGAAACTGGCCAGCGCAACCTGCCCCGCCTCCAGCATGCGCGTGAGCAGGGCGAGGGTATGGGTCACGAACCCGACAGCCGTCACGCCGAGGGAGACGTTTGACAGCGCCTCCGAGCGACGCAACAAGTAGGCCAGGAAAAATCCCGTGCCAATGAAGTAGAAGACAAGGGTCGCGATAAAGAATGTGGCCGGCATCCGACCTATCCTCGCAACTTCACAGAGAAAATTCCTCTCTAAAAGAACATCATTATAGCTGCAAGCGTAGAAGAGGGTCAAGGAAGGGCCGCTTCACGCGGGAGTTAATTTGCGGCCAGCGTTTCCTTTGAGCGGCTGGACTTTCTCCGAAAAGGATCAGTAGGATGGCCGGCAAAGTTGGCTCGAAATGTGGGGGGTACGTGAAGCCGAATGCGAGCTGGGGAACGTTGTACGTTGTCAGTACCCCAATCGGCGATCTCGAAGATGTGACCTTGCGGGCGCTACGCGTTCTGAGGGATGTTGCCGTGATCGCCTCGGAAGATCCGCAACAGACCCGTGCGCTCAGTGAACGGTATGAGATCGGGACGCCGCTGACGAGTTATCACAACGACAACAAGGAAGAGAAGGCCGCGGTTCTGCTCGCACGTCTCCGCGCGGGGGATAGTATCGCCCTGGTTTCAGATGCGGGAACCCCGGTGATCGCCGATCCCGGACGGTTTCTGATCCGCGAAGCCATCCAGGCTGGTATCCGGGTGGCTCCGGTGCCGGGACCGTCCGCTACCATGGCAGCCGTGGCGGTTTCCGGTCTGTCGGGAGATCGGTTTCTTTTTCAGGGCTCCCTGCCCGGCACATCCGTGGCCTTGCATCGCCTCTTGCGGACCTTGCGGAAGGAACATCGTACCTTGGTGCTCTTTGCGTCTGCGGGCGGACTGAGCAAGGCTCTCCACGCTGTTCGGAAAATCCTCGGAGAGCGCTATATTGCTGTGGCGAAGGACCTGACGATGCCCGGGGAACGGTGCATCCGCGGCAAGGCTAGCGAGGTCTTGAGCCAGGTTCTCCACGAGCCCCTTGACGGATCCATTACGCTGGTGATTGAAGGGTGTCGGGGAAGGGCTGAACTGACTCGGAAAGCACACGTGCGCCTTAGGAAGCGCGTTTCCGGATCGTGACGCGATAGGCTCCCGCCATCGGTTCCTGCTTCAGTACGGTATGTCCATCGTCGGACACGCTTTGCGGCACGTTGCGGATGGGGTCGCCTTCGTCGAGAAGGACTGCCAAGACTTGTCCCGCTTGCATGCTCTCCAGCTTCAACTTGGTTTTGACGAAATTGTAGGGACAAATCACCCCCCGCAAATCCAGCTCCGCATCGATTGGCGGATTGTCGAGGACTGGTTGTGAAGACTGGCTCATTGTTTCACCGGATGGCAGGGGCTGAAAACAGCGGTGGCGGCTTGTCGCCGCCACCGCCTTCACGTTCTAGCTGTCGGAACCGAGTCGAGACTTATTGCAGCCCCTTGGTGTAGGACGGCTTGTCGGAGCTGCCGTAGTCGCTCTTGGTGCTGTTCCCGTAGCCCCAGCCCGGCTGCGGATCGCAGTTCCAGCAGGGCGCTGCGCCGGTCACTTCGCCGATCTGGCTGGTGAAGCCCTTGGCGCCGGTCACCTCGCCGGGAAGAACCTGCCCAACCGGCCCGCCGGTCCCGGAACCGGAATTGGTTTCAATGCCGCGCTCGGTATTGGGGTTCGGCCGCTGGCCGAGGCCGCCGAAACCGGCCAACTTTTCATTGCCGCGCAGGACGTTGACGTCACGAACCAACTTCCGGCCCGTGCCGAACGGCTGGGACGCCGAGGTTTCTTCGCGGGCCATCACGATCACGTCATCGCCGGCGTTGAGCGTCTTAATCAACTCCATGTTGGTCTCGCCGTCCATGTAGACGGTCAGAGAGGACATGGCCCCGGTCCCCGCCCGACCTTCGTCGTGCGAGCTGCCGCCGGTCTCCAGGTGCATCTTGCGGCCGGGAATGTCGATGGCCAGCACGCGCCCGTAGACCGTCTCGTTCTGCGAGAGCCGCTCCAGGAACGCGCTCTTGTCGAAGGCGCTGGTACGGCCGGAATTGCCAGAGACATCTCCCACGCCCGCTCCGACTCCAAAGCCGGATCCGGCCGATGATTGCGGCAACCGCTCCTGAGCCACTGCGACACTAACGGAGCCGGCCAACAGCATCGCAGCTCCTAGTGCTAACGCGTTACGCATGTCCTGCCTCCTTGTGAGTTAGACTATGAATGATGAACGAGAAAACCAATGTAACGTACGCTGCTCATGGGCGCTTGTATAGATAGACAGGCGCGGATATTAGGGTATTCAACTTCGTCTGTCAAGAGAGAAATTCCGGTGGTTGTGGCAAGCGGGCGTCCATTCCACTACCTGGGGTGGTACGGTCCTGTGGAGTTCCTCGACCATCTGTCACCGAACCAGGGTTTCGTGATGGTGAAAAAAATGGTGCCCGGAGGGAGGATCGAACTCCCACTCTCTTGCGAGAACGAGATTTTGAGTCTCGCGCGTCTGCCAGTTCCGCCATCCGGGCCGACAATAATGGCGCTTCTTTAACATGATGTCGGCGAGCCGTCAACCTGGCGCGCCCCTTTTCTTTCTCTCGGCGTGAATGCTAGAATGCCGTCCCTGCTTCACTTAATTATGGGGTGGGTTCTATCGCATGCATGTCCGTGTGGAAAGGCGAAGGAGGATGTTCTGATGGCTGCTGTGCAATGCGTCAAGTGCGCGAAAGAGGGCGAGGCGATCACCGATACGCTCTTCATGGGAAAGCTCGAAGCGGAAATCAAGGCCAAGGTGTGTAAGGATTGCTGGAAACAGTGGGAAGGCATGAGGGTGATGGTCATTAACGAGTACCAAGTCAATCTCGGCGAGGAGAGCGGGCGAGAACTCGTCAAGAAACAGATGCGGGCCTTTCTCAATCTCGGCGAGGCGGTTGACACCAGCAAGCTGCAGCAAAATTTCAAGCCCCAGTCGTAACGCAGAATCGACGGCACGATGATTGTCGTCTTGCCTTGAAATCACACCGCTTCCCCCGACAACCGCGTGGCTCCTCCCCTCGCTTCTCGCCCGTCACGGACGCCGGTATGGAATTGGAGTCCCGTCCGCTTGCCGGCCGAGTGGCGCTGGTGACCGGTGCCGGTCGCGGCATCGGACGGGCTACGGCCGAGCTGTTTGCACGAGCGGGCGCCCGGGTGGTCTTGTGTGCCAGAACCAAACGGCAGCTCGCGGCGACGCGACAGGCCATCACCAAAGCCGGCGGGGAAGCGGTCGCGCGGGTGGCAGATATTGGGTCGGCAAGGCAGGCACGGAGTCTGGTGGCCCTGACCCGGCAGCGGTATGGCCGGCTGGACATTCTTATCAATAACGCCGGAATTCTGGGGCCGCTGCTGCCTCTCGTGGCCTACCCCTTGCGTGATTGGGCCAAGGTTCTGCGTGTGAACCTGACCGGGACGTTTGTCGTCACCCAGGAGGCGGCGAAACTGATGTCTGCTCAGAGGCACGGGTGCATCGTCACGATCTCGTCCTCGGTGGGCCGGGCCGGGCGTGCGAATTGGGGCGGCTATGCGGTTTCGAAATTCGGAGTGGAGGGCATGAGCCAGGTTCTTGCCGATGAGCTACGGGAGCAAGGGATCGTCGTGGCGACCTTCAACCCGGGAGGCACGAAGACCGCCATGCGGGCCCGAGCCTATCCACATGAAGATCGGCGGCGCTTGCATGCTCCGTCAGAAGTGGCCCAGGCCCTGCTTCGCGTCGTGTTATCGGCGACGCCAGCCTTGTCGGGAAAGGCGCTCGGTTTTGCCGATCGGCTGTGAAGCCTTCCGACAAGACTGGCGAGGGGTTTCGTTGACAAGTGCCATCGGCGGATGGTATAGAGACTCGGTTGTGCCAGAGAGCCAGACTCTATGATTACACAGATGAAAGTCCGGGGGCTGACGTTTGACCCCTACAGCAATACCTTTGTGGTCATCCTGCGGGACGAGCATAACGTCGATATGTTGCCGATTTGGGTCGGGAAATCGGAGGCCAGCGCGATCAGTTTTGCGTTGGAGGGAGTGGCGGCGCCGAGGCCGATGACCCATGATCTGATGAAGGCCGTCTTGGACGCAGCCGGCGCCAAAGTGATCAGCGTGGTCGTCACGGATTTGAAGGACAACACCTACTACGCACGAGTCCATTTAATGAGCGAAGATTCGGAATATTCCATCGACGCCAGGCCCAGCGACGCGATCGCGCTGGCGCTGCGGGCCGATGCGCCGATTTTCGCCAAAGAAGATGTGATTCGCCAGCAGGCGACGGAAGAATTAGGACAGTGGCTGGAGAACCTCAAGCCGGAAGATTTCGGAAAGTCTGAATCCTAACCGCCGGGCATTGGGCGAGGCCGGGACCGACCGATCGGGCCTCGTGCAACCGCAATCACACGCGACCACGGACGACCATGGCAGCCGATGACGACATAGATACTGGTGAACTGGTTCGCCTGACGGTGCACGGGGTCTTGCCCGATCAGAACACCGACACGTATATCGTCATTCTTCGGGATGCACAGCATGCGGATGTGCTGCCGATCTGGGTTGGCGCGGCGGAAGGTGGCGCGATCAAAATGGCGCTGGACGGAACGGTCGCGGCCCGCCCCATGAGCCACGACTTGATTCGGAGCTTCACGGAGCATTTGAACATCAAGGTCTCTCAAGCCGTCATCACGGATGTGAAGAACAATACCTATTTCGCCAAGGTGCACTTGGTCACCGAGTCGGGTGAACACCAGGTGGATTCGCGTCCCAGCGACGCGATCGCCCTGGCGCTCCGCACCAACTGTCCGATCTTCGTGACGCAAGAGGTGTTGCGGCAGCGGGGCGGCACGAATCTGGATGCATGGCTGGAGCGGTTCGGGACAAAGAACCTCGGCAAATAACTCGTTATCGGGAACAAGCATCGGTCACAGGAAGGATGGAAGAGGATCATGGGAACTTATCTTGAAAAGCCGGCGGATGTCGTGCGCAAATGGTATTTGGTGGATGCGAACGGCAAGACGCTGGGCCGTTTGGCGGCCCGGGTGGCCACCGTATTGCGCGGCAAACACAAGCCCACGTTCACGCCCCATGTCGACACAGGGGACCATGTCGTGGTGATCAATGCGGGTAAGGTGCATCTGACCGGGGACAAGATGCGCACCAAGTTGTATATCAACCATTCGGGCTATCCGGGTGGCCTCAAGACCACGACCGCCGAGCACCTGCACGCGAAGAACCCCACGGAGCTGTTGGCCCGAGCGATCAAGGGCATGCTCCCGAAGAACACCTTGGGGAAGCAGATGGCCAGAAAGCTCAAGGTCTATCCGGGGGCGGAACATCCGCACCATGCGCAACGCCCGGAAGTGCTCGCACTCTAACCCTGACATTGACGCCGGACTGAAGGAGGCATCGTCGAATGGCCGCAACACAGTATGCAACCGGTAAACGTAAGTATGCGATCGCGAGGGCGTGGGTGTCCGCCGGCAACGGCGCCATCGTCGTCAATACCAGGCCGCTGGCGCAGTATTTTCCCCGCCCGTCCTTGCAGAGCCTGATCCAATTCCCGCTCGAAGTGACCGGTCTCGCCGGCAAATGCGACGTCAAGGCCACGCTCTGCGGCGGCGGCACGACCGGCCAAGCCGGTGCGTTGCGCCATGCCATTGCGAAAGCGCTGGTCACCATGAATCCGGCGTTGCGGGAGCCCCTCAAGAAGGAAGGCCTCCTGACCCGCGATTCGCGCGTCAAGGAACGGAAGAAGTACGGGCAGAAGGGAGCCAGGAAGCGGTTCCAGTTCTCCAAGCGTTAAGGCATCGC
>JAGWTI010000116.1 GCA_028876065.1 Nitrospirota bacterium | reverse complement strand
TTATCGGACCAACGGAACGGCTCGCGGCGCGTAGTCGGCTTCCATCGGGCAGTTTCCCGCCATGGCGCTGCGCTCACCAAGCATCCGTTCCAGCCGCGAAAAAAAAGAATGAGAACGGGCAACAGGCCGCTCACAAGCCTGTTGCCCGTAACCATAAGTAGCATCCCTCTCCTCCGGTGAGTCCCTTCTGAACCCAGGCATGCCCTGGCAAGTTGACACAAGGCCCCACAAAAAGTAGCCTGTCCCCATTATTTGGGCAGTGCTGTCAGCCGGCGGGTCAGCGCGATGGCGCAACGGCTCGCCCAGGACCAGCGCTTTCGTGCCCGGGTCGAGCCATGGGCAGATGTCAAAATCAAGACCTGACCCTATCATTTCTTTGAGCCGCCGCGGCTGAAGCGGCACGTTGGGCATCTGGGGAGAGAGGATGAACCTCTTTATTAGGGCTAAGCCCATGAGCAAATGGGACACCCGCTTCTGTGAGCTCGCCAAGTTTGTGTCCGAATGGTCTAATCCAGCGGGAGTTCCCCACCTGTAAGGGTGGGGGGGAGAGCCAGGAGCCGCAACGCGGCTCATGCGAAGCATGCAACAAGAGAGACCACGGCTGTCAGGCCGTGGTTCTTCATACAAGAGAAAATAGCATGCGTCCTGTTCGGCGATCCGGTATAATTTGCCTGGTCCTGTTTTTCCTGGGAGGACCCGCCCATGCTCAAAGATCCTGCTCTGGTCGAAGCCTTCGAGCGGGACCATGTTCGTCGGACCCCGCCCGATCATCTTCTCAATCTCCGTCTGTTTGAAGCCCTGTGGGAACATGCGCGGCGTGTGGGGAGCTGGCCTCCCGCCGATCCACTCGAGGGGCTTGATGGCGATCTCCGTCTGGCGCACGCTCTGAATGTTCGCCGAACTGCTTGAGCGCCTTGCGCTTGCGCTGGATCGGGCAGGGCTGCCCTACATGGTCATCGGCGGCCAGGCGGTGCTCCTCTATGGTGAACCGCGGCTCACACGGGATATCGATATCACATTGGGGGTGGATATCGATCGCCTGGGCGATCTGATCGCGTTGCTCCCGGCGCTGCGCCTTCAGCCGCTTGTGGAGACCGAGACCTTCACGCGCCGGACGATGGTGCTGCCTTGCAGCGAGCCGCAAACCGGCATCCGAGTCGATTTTATCTTTTCATTCACGCCCTATGAGCAGCAGGCGATTGCACGGTCACGAATCGTCGCCATGGGGGCGGCGCCGGTTCGCTTCGCCTCAGTCGAGGACTTAATCGTTCACAAAATGCTGGCCGGGCGTCCGCGCGACATCGAAGATGTGAAGAACGTTCTCTTAAAGCAGCCTCACGCAGACCTGGTTTATCTGCGACACTGGCTTGACCAATTCGCTGATGCGCTCCAACAACCGTTGCGGGAGCGATTCGACCAGCTGCTCAAAGAGCTTGCCTGACGTTCATTACCCCCCGACTTTTCCCGAAGTTTGACGCGATACCTTGTTTTCTGAGGCGGCGCTTCGCTATACTCCCGCCCATGAGTATTCGTAAAGCCGGCGGCGACTGGGAGCCGATGTTGCTGGGGATCGAACCCCGGGCCTGCGCGGTGTGCGGCAAGGGCTTGTACCGGGATATGACCCTCTTCCGCGGCGGCTGGTCGCGCTGCACGGTCTGCGATCAGTTCGTGCACTACAGCTGTCTGGCCAGCGGCAAGGTGTCCTTCCTGAAAAAGCGCCCGCGCATTTGCAAGACCTGCCGCGAAGCTCAAGCCTCGGCCTCCGGGACGGTGCCGTCCGTGGGGGGCTCGGCCCCGCAAACGGTCGGGACATGAGCCGTTCGGCAGACGACCGCTCCGCTTCCCCTGCGCCGCATATCCTGCAGAGTCTTCCCTGGCAGACCTGGTTTGTCGAAGGCGTCCGCTTCGTCATCGCGCCGCTGATCCTGTTCCTGAGCGGGTTCTTCACCACCGATTTTCTCCTGAGCGGCGTCTACACCTGGCCGCGCACAAGCCGGGCCCTGGCCTTGACGCTGACCGTGGCGATTCTGTCGTACGAGTTCGTGTACAAAGAACGGAAGGCCAAGCCGACGGACCGATGGGCAATGCACCCGCTCAAGGCCGTGCTCTATTCTTGCCTCCTGCCCTATGGGGTAGGGGCCCTCGCGCTGTTGGCTCTCGTCCGGCTTGCCTCTTGATCCCTTCGGCAGGCCGGCCCGGCGGCGCTGGTTGGTTCGTCGGCACCGGGTGCGAAAGCCGCGGGGCGTAGGATGTCCCTTCTCTACAAAAGCGGAGCCTTTGTCCAGCAGTGCTTTGCCGCTCATCGGCTGTGCCTGAGCGTGAAGAAAATCGGCCTTCCGGACAAGATTCTCCTCAACTGCAGCTCCTGCAACTTGCTCCACCGGCTGACGATTCGCTCGCTCACGGTGCGATGCGCTCAGGTCGAGGGCTGGCCGGGCGAGGAGTTGGTCGAGCGGGACGGCTCGGCCCGGTTTGCGGACTGTTTCGCCCAGCATCCGGCGGCCTTGTCGCCGAACCTTGTGGATGTGGTGCAAGATCGCGTCGGGCTGCGATGCGCGGACTGCCGTCTGGTCTACGACATGGACGTCACCCTCTTCGAAACACATCAGCGCTGACGAGACAAGGCAGAGTGCGGAATGATGAATGATGAATGGCGGAAGAGGCGGCGGTCCTCTTTCATTCATCATTCAGCGTTGTGCGTGCATCGTTCCCATGAGTGACCCCCTCCTCTTCACACCCGACGAACTGGCGTTAGCGGCGGACCGTGAGTTTTTTCCGGCCAAGGCCCGCATCATGGCCAAGGTGCGGACTACCTTGGAAGCGGTGCATGCCGGGCTGAAGGCCGATCTGGCCGGGGCCAAGTTGCTGGCACCAACGACGTTCGATCCGGCGAAATTCCAATTGGTCAAAGGCGAGCACCTCGAATCGTTCCCCTACCAGTATGTGGACTATCCCAAACATTTTGCAGGAGGGGAAACGTTCACGTTCCGGTCGTTGTTCTGGTGGGGCCATGCCGTTGTCTTCGCGTTGATCCTCGAAGGGCCGCACCTCCTGCAGTACAAGCGTAACCTGATCAACCGGTATCATGAGGTGGCGGGGAAGGATCTGCAGATCAGCCTGGCGCCGACGCCCTGGGAATGGAAACAGGGCGAAGGCCTGACCCTGCCGTTGACCCATGACCGCAAGTCGGAGGTGGCCGCCGTCCTCTCCGGCCGGCGCTTCTTCAAGCTGGCACGCTACCTGCCCTTGGACGATCCGGCGGTCCGGGACGGGCTGGTGCCGGCCATCGGACGGGAGACCTGGCGGACCCTGCTCCCGGTCATCACCCCGTAACCACATCGGCGGCCAGGTCCCCTGGTGGACTGAGTCCCGGCCATCGGCTACACTCGATGAATGTCATTCGAACTGAGTGCGGGCTTGTGGCTGTTGTTGGCCCTGGCCGTCGGAATCCTGGCCGCCAGGGAGTTCGGCCGGTCCGGGGTCCGCTGGTTCCTGCTGGCCTTGGTCTTCACACCGCTGGCCGGCCTGTTGTTGTTTCTCTTGCCGAGGCGGCGGCGGCCTTGTCCGTTTTGCGCGGAGCCGATCCAGGCCTCCGCGATCCTCTGCCGCTTCTGCGGACGGGATGTGCCCGCGGCCGATCAAGCCGGGTTGCCGAGGAATACCAGGCTGGCGTTGTTGCTGCTCATCGTGCTGGTCATGTTGGCGGCGCTGTCCCAATGTCACCCGCAGTTCCAATGGTGGAAGGACCGTGAGCAAATCGAGGTGCGAGGTCTCGGGCTCGGCACGACGTAACGGGAGACCTGTCGGCAGCCGGTATTGAGAGAAGGAGGAAGCAATGCGGCATCATAGGTGGAGCGTCAGTCTATGGCTATGGGGAGTGGTGAGCCTGGTCGTCATGGCCGGTTGCGCCGGCAAGGGGGAGACGGTCTGGCTGGACTTGCAGCCGGGTCTGCGGACCGACGGGCCGGCTCCGAAGGACAGTCCTGAGCTGGTGTTGGTCGAAGCGTTCGAGGACTTGCGGCCGGAGAAGGGCAAGACCGGCCTGCGGACCCACCTCTGGGGCGGCGTGACCTATTTCGACGTGCCGGGCGGCGTGCCCGGCGCCGCGGTCGCCCGCCTGGTCGGCGAGTATTTGGCGAGGACCGGGCGGCAGGTCACGATCAATGTCGTCAACCAACCGGACCGCCCCGGCACGCCCGCCGCGACGCAGGGAAGTGCCGACGTGACGATCACCGGCCAGGTCCAGGAGCTTTCCGTGCACGCGAAGAGCCGCTTCGGCTCGACCGAGATCTCCGCCAAGTTCCAGGTGACGGTTTTGGCGCGGAACAAAGCCGACGGGAGCACGGTTCGCCGCGTTCTGGAGGGGGCCCGGTCGAAAACGGTGTTCTGGTTCGACCCGGAGGACGTGCAAGCCCTGGTCAATGCCATGCTGACGGACAGCTTGAACCGGTTGCTGGACAACGTGTATCTGGAAGGGCGTTCGTGGCGGCTCAAGTCGTGACGAGACGTGAGCGCGTCGTCGGTTGTCAGTCTTCGGTTCGCAGTTTCCAGAACCGACAACGGAGGACAGACCACTGAACACTCTTGCCCATCTGAGGAATTCCGATGCGTGAGCGGCGATGGGAGTCGCCCGCCCACTTGACCTTCGGCGACGTGCTGGCGCTGGGAGAGCGGTTGGCTGCGCTGGGACTGGAGCCGGCGCGACCGGCCAAGGACGTGATCGGCTACGTCGAAGAATGGACCGTCGCCGCGCCGGATGAGTTGGATCAGCTGGACCCCTGGGCGACGGAGGACGTGACGCTGGTGCATGTCCGCGAAGACTGGCAGGGAGATTTTTTCCTGTTGGCCGGCGCGTACCACACGGTCTACCAGCGGCATCAGGAAGTCGGGACCTACTGCTCGGTCAGCCACCCGTTTCGACTGGATAGTCCGCTTCGCCGGCACTATCCGCGTGCCATGTTCTGGCTGGGGTTCCGTCACGCCCATGCCTTCATCCGCGTGCGGCTGCATACGGTGGAAGTGGTCCCACCCGGCGAGACGCGGGCGGATGCCCGGCGGAATCTGTGGCTGGAGGAGCGGCAGCGTATGTTCGACGATACGATCGCCTTGTTGGATTTGCCGGTGGACGTGGCGGTCGAGCAACGGGCGGTGGCCCTCCGCTCCCGCGACCCGAAGGTGCCCTTCCTCTGTTCCTGGCCGGACGCCTTCGGCCCCTGCCAATTCGAGTACAACACCTCCGATGCCTTCGAATTTCTCGTTCCGGCCAGCCGCTTGGCGGCAACCTGGAACGGCGCGCCGGCCACGGTCCGCGCTTACCTGACGGGCTTTTCGGAAGAGGCCTTGCGCGAGTTTCAGACGGTCGAAGGGGGGGCGCGCTGCGCCTATCGTTGCTCGGTCCACTGTCCCTTGGACGAGCTGCCGGAAATTCTGCAGGCGATCGCCCCGGAGGGACGTTTGTACGCCACCCTCTGCGAATTTTCGACGCAAACCTTGCAGCCGGGCGGTGAGGATGCCTCGGCCATTGTCGGCGTGGTCGGGATGGAAGGAGGGTTCCAGATCGAAGTCCGTTTGAACCGGGCTCCCTTGCCGGAGGAAGCCATGGCCGGCTGGCTGGAATCGTTGATCGGGCTGCCGATGGCCTATGCGCCGCTCCCTCCCTTCCCGTAAGCGATGGATTTGCCTGCGACATGGTGATCGCCCGGGTTCGCTCCCTCATCGACCATCCCTTCATGCCGGCGGCCTTCTTCTTTTCCGGCGTGACCGTCGACAGTGTGACCCTGACCCGGATCGACAGCCTTCTGGACGATCTGGTCCTGATCGGCTATCTCACGTTGGTGGGCGTGCTGATCGTGCTGACCTTCCGGGCGGAGCGGATGGCGGCGCAGCAGGAGGCCGCCGGGTCGGAACGCGCCGGACTGGCGGGAAGACTGCGTCCTTACTATCCGATGGCGATCCATTTCTTTCTGGGGAGCCTCTTCAGCGCCCAGTCCATTTTCTATCTCCGAAGCGCCTCCTGGAGCACGACGGCCTTGTTTCTGATCGTGCTGGTCGCACTGCTGCTGGCCAACGAGTTTCTCCTCGAGCGGGTGTACAGCCTGCGCGTGCTGGCCGGTCTCTATGCGCTGGTCTGTTTCAGCTTCATGACGTTCTTCATTCCCGTCGTCACGGGCCTCATGAACACCGCCGTATTTTTGGTCGGGGCGGGCGTGAGCGCCGGGATCGCCGTGGGATTGGTGCACCTGGTCCATCGAGGGACCGAGGGCTGGTCGCACCGGGACGTCTGGCGGCATGGGGCCCCGGCCGTGCTGGTGGTGACCGTCTTGGTGGGGTTCTACTTCCTCAACTGGATTCCTCCCGTGCCCCTCTCCATGAAACGGGGCGGCATCTATCACCAGGTGACGAAGGAGGAAGGCCTCTATCGCCTGACCTTTGAAGCGGGGGCCTGGTATCAGGTCTGGAAGCGCTCCGACAACCCCTTCCACGGCGAAGGCCCGGCCTATTGTTTTACCGCCGTCTATGCGCCCGTGCGTCTGCACGGCACCATCTATCATCGCTGGCAGTATCGGCAGCCCGATGGAGCCTTCGCCCAAACCGATCGGATCGGCATGACGATCTCAGGGGGACGGGAGGGCGGCTACCGGGGGTACACGGGGAAACAGAAGCTGGCGCCGGGCGACTGGCGCGTGGACGTCGAGACAGCGGACGGCCGCATCATCGGCCGCATCGGCTTTCAGGTCGAGCCGCAGGAGGGCGGTCCGCCGGAGTTGGACAGCGTCACCGACTAGCGCGTCCGGGGTCGGGCGGCAAACCGTTCCGTCGCTGGACATTTCGATCGGGCGGCGATAGGCTTCTCCCGGCCACCTCATCACTGCGAGCCACTATGATGTCTCCTCGCCGGTTTCTCCCGCTGACGTCCGTAAGCCTGATAGCCCTGATCCTGATGACTGTGTCGTCCGCCTGGGCCGACGTGCGGACGATCACCGCCACCGGTGAATACCGGATGGGCGACAACGACACCCGCAGCGACGCCAAGCGGCTGGCCCTGATGGATGCCAAACGTCTGGCGTTGGAACAGGCGGGGACCTATCTCGAAAGCGTGAGCGAGGTCAAGAATCTGCAAGTCACCCGCGACGAAATTCGCACCTATGCGGCGGGTATTGTGGAGGTGAAGGAACAAGCCACCAGCAGCAAGATGGAGGGGGAAACCACGGTCGTGCGCGTGGGTGTGACGGTGCAGATCGACACGGCGGTGGTGGCCCGGCAGATCGACGCGCTGCGCAAGAACGAACATGCGCAGGAAGAACTCCGGCATGTCAGGGAGGAAGCAGACCGGCTGAGACAGGAAGTTGAAACCAAGACCAAGGAGTTGGCGGCCCTGAAATCCAAGACCGGGGCGGCGCCTCTTTTGAAGGAACGGGAACAGGCCTTCGCGAAGCTCGATGCCCACGACCTGGTTGTGCAGGCCTGGAGAGTGCCGGTCGGCCAGCGAGTCGAGTTCGGAGAGGGAGGAGCCCCGCCCCCTCAAGACCGAGCCAGCATGAAGGCGATGCTCCAGCGGGCTCTGGTTTTGGATCCCGTCAATGCCAGGGCCCATCTGACCTTGGGGTATCTTCTGCAGGAGGAGGGCAACTTCAAAGGAGCTGCGCGCGAATTCCGCGAAACGCTCCGTCTCAACCCGGACCTTGCCAGGGCCCACGCGGGTCTCGGCCGGGCCTTGCTCGCCGACGGCCGCCGCGACGATGCGGCGAGGGAGTTCCGGATGTTCCTCAAGACCGTCAAGCCGACGCCGGAGAATCAGCGCCTGATCGAAAAGGTGCAGCACAAGCTGCAGGAACTGGAAGGCCCTCCGAACCGCCCGCCTCTCCCCCGCCGTCCCCGCGACTTCGAGCGGTAAGCATATCCGAGGAAATGGAAAGCTGTTGCAGACCTACGGATGATAGGTTTGCGAGCGACCTGTCACCCATTCCCTCTTCTCTTTAACGGCAGGAACGGATGGGCGGGGAGGGTGCCGGTCGCCGGACTCTTCTCATCCGATGAGGCGAGCGGCCAACCAGCAGACGCGAAAAGCCCACTGGCACAAACGCATCGTGTCGCCAACGAACGTGGAGCGCGCCGTTCGTCAGCCGCTCTTCTTTTCCCGCTTCGACGTGTGCTGGAAGATGCACTTGGGGCAGGTGTAGTGGATGTAGGCGCCGCCCCCGACCAGACGCTTGGCCATCGGCACTTTGCACCAGGTGCAGTTGCGGTCCGGGATGGCGGCCAGCGCCGCATCCGGCGCTGTGACCTGGCCTGGTCTGGGTGAGGAATGGGTCGTCATGGCCGTCATTGTGGCCGAGCGGTTCGCAGCCTGTCAATGTTGTATAAAAAGTTGCTGCCGTCCCTAGACAGCAGGCGAAATCCTGTTATA
>JAGWTI010000023.1 GCA_028876065.1 Nitrospirota bacterium | reverse complement strand
CTATCTCCGGGGAGGGTTGGTGTATGCCTTGAGCCACGATAAAGAAAAAGAACGTCATATCAATAACTTAGAGTCTAATCCTGTCGGCGACTTGCCTCCGAATAATGGAGGGGGGCTCCAGCAGGAAGAAAGCGCTGATTTGCGCCAAGCCCTGGCTTCGAAAACGGAGGAGGCTCAGGCTCTTCAGGACAAACATTTACGGCTGGCCGCCGAATTCGAAAATTACAAGCGGTTGGCGCAGAAGGACCAACGCGACTATGCGCGGTTCGCCAACGAGAGCTTGCTGAAGGAACTGTTGCCGATCGTCGATAACCTCGAGCGGGCGATCAAAGCGGCGAAAGACGCTCCCAAGGAAGGCGCCAAGAGCGGCAGCCTGATCGAAGGCGTCGAACTGACGCTCAAGCAATTCATCGATGTGTTGGCCAAGTCCGGCGTCCGCCAGATTGTCAGCGTGGGCGAGCCGTTCGATCCGGCCCGGCACCAAGCCGTGGCCCGCGTCGAATCGCCTGGCGCTCAGGAGAACACCGTGGTCGAGGAATTCCAGAAAGGCTATCTGTTGCACGACCGAATGTTGCGGGCCGCGATGGTCACGGTGGCCAGCGCCCCAACCACGAACCAGGAGCATTCTTCAACCGGCACGCCATAGATGCGCGGTCAGTCAGTAGGCGCGCCGCAACTTGGAGACCGGTCGGCATTCCGTTTTTTGAGGAAGGAGAGCACACATGGGCAAGGTCATCGGCATTGACTTAGGGACGACGAACTCGTGCGTGGCCATCATGAGCGGCGGAGACCCGGTGGTGATCGCCAACGCCGAAGGCAGCCGCACCACTCCGTCGGTCGTGGGCATCACGGACAAGGGGGAGCGGCTCGTCGGCCAGATCGCCAAGCGGCAAGCCATCACCAACCCGGAAAACACGATCTTCTCGGTCAAACGGCTGATGGGGCGGAAATTCAACAGCCGCCAAGTGCAGGAAGCCATGAAGCGCTTGCCGTACAAGGTCGTGGAGGCGAACAACGGAGACGCCCACGTCGAAATTCGCGGCAAGCGTTACAGCCCCTCCGAGGTCTCGGCGATGATCCTCCAGAAGATGAAGCAGACCGCCGAGGACTATCTTGGCGAAAAGGTGACCGAAGCCGTCATCACGGTGCCGGCGTACTTCGACGACAGCCAGCGACAGGCAACCAAGGACGCGGGACAGATCGCGGGGCTCAACGTGCTCCGCATCATCAACGAACCGACCGCCGCCTCCTTGGCCTACGGCTTGGACAAGAAGAAGGATGAGCGGATCGCCGTCTACGATCTGGGCGGCGGCACCTTCGATATTTCCATCCTGGAAATCGGCGAAGGGGTCTTCGAGGTCAAATCCACCAACGGCGACACCTACCTGGGGGGCGACGACTTCGACCAGCGCGTGATGGATTGGCTGGTGGACGAGTTCAAGAAGCAGGAAGGCATCGATCTGCGGAAGGACCGGATGGCCCTCCAGCGGCTGAAGGAAGCGGCCGAGCGGGCGAAGATCGAACTCTCGTCCTCACAGGAAAGCGAGATCAACCTCCCCTTCATCACCGCCGATGCCAGCGGCCCCAAACACTTGGTGATCAAGCTGACGCGGGCCAAGCTGGAACAGCTGGTGGATGATTTGGTCCTGCGCACGATCGAGCCGTGCAAGAAGGCGCTGGCCGATGCGGGCGTGACCGCACGGGACATCAACGAAGTGGTGTTGGTCGGCGGTATGACCCGCATGCCCAAGGTCATCGAAAAAGTGCGGGAGTTTTTCGGCAAAGAGCCGCACAAAGGCGTCAATCCGGACGAGGTGGTGGCCATCGGGGCCGGCATCCAGGGCGGCGTGCTCAAGGGCGAAGTCAAGGACGTCCTGTTGCTGGACGTCACGCCCCTGACGCTCGGCATCGAAACGCTCGGGGGGATTTTCACGCACCTCATCGAACGCAATACGACCATCCCGACGAAGAAGAGCCAGATTTTCTCGACGGCCGCCGACAGTCAAAGTGCGGTCACGATCCGGGTCTTCCAGGGCGAACGCGAGATGGCGAACGACAACAAGTTGCTGGGCCAATTCGACCTGGTCGGCATCCCGCCCGCTCCTCGAGGGGTGCCGCAGATCGAGGTGGCCTTCGACATCGACGCCAACGGCATCGTGCACGTCGCGGCCAAGGACTTGGGGACGCAGAAAGAGCAGTCCATCAAGATCACCGCCTCCAGCGGGCTCAGCAAGGACGAGATCGAGAAGATGGTCAAAGAAGCCCAATCCCACACGGACGACGACAAGAAGCGGCGGCGGGTGGCCGAAGCCAGGAACCAGGCCGACAACCTGATCTACGGCACGGAGAAGAACCTGACCGAACACGGGGACAAGATCGGCGAAGACGACAAGCAGCGGATCAAGGACGCCATTGCCGCGCTGCGCAAAGCCATGGAGGGCGATGATCCCGGCGCCATCGAGTCGGCGACGCAAGCCCTGACGAGCGCCTCGTACAAGCTGGCCGAGGAGATGTACAAGAAAGCCTCGGCCGGGACGGGATCGGCCGGACCCGGAGACGGACCCCAGCCAGGCGGCCAGGGCGACGGCGGCTCGGCCAAGACCGATGAGAAAGTGGTCGACGCCGAATTCGAGGAAGTCGACAAGGACAAGAAGTAAGCGCGAGACAGGTCCGAACCAGCCGGCTCACGCTCTTCTGGCGTGAGCCGGTTCATTATGTTCATCCCCAAGAACTTCTGTGGCCAAACGCGATTATTACGAGACACTCGGCATCGACCGCAACGCGGCCGACGATGAGATCAAGAAAGCCTTCCGCAAGCTGGCCCGCCAGTACCATCCGGACCTGCAGCATGGGGAACAGCCTAAAAAAACCGCCGAAGAGAAGTTCAAGGAAATCAACGAAGCCTACGAAGTTCTGAGCGACCAGGAAAAGCGTCGCCGGTACGACATGTTTGGCCATGCCGGGGGGCAACAAGGCTTCGGCGGCGGTCCGGAAGGGTTCGATTTCGGGCGCGGCGGATTCGGCGACGTCTTCAACGACATTTTCGAAGACTTTTTTGGCGCCGGGCGAAGCGGCCAACGGGCCGAACGTGGCAGCGACCTCCAGTACAATTTGGACCTGTCTTTCGAGGAGTCCGTCTACGGCAAGGAAGCGACGCTGAAGATTCCTCGAGCCGAACCGTGCACCGATTGCAAGGGTACCGGCGCCCGCACGGCCGACGCCGTAAAAGTCTGTCCCAGTTGCAAAGGAGCCGGCCAGCTCCGCTTCCAACAGGGCTTCTTCAGCATCAGCCGGCCTTGCAATCAATGCGAAGGAGCCGGCCAGATCATCACCGACCCCTGCGGGACCTGTCGAGGGCGCCGCCGTGTCCGCCGCGAACGGATGCTGTCGGTCAACATCCCCGCGGGCATCGAGTCGGGCATGCGCCTGCGGCTGGCGAACGAAGGCGAGCCGGGAGACAACGGGGGACCGCCTGGAGACCTCTACGTGGCGGTGACCGTGCAGCCCCACGAGATCTTCACCCGCAAGGGCAACGACATCGTCTGCGACATTCCCGTGAGCTTCGTCACCGCCACGCTCGGCGGCAAGGTGGAGGTGCCGACGCTCAAGGGCACGACCGTCATTAAAGTGCCGTCGGGGACCCAACAGGACAAAGCGTTTCGGTTGAAGGGTTTGGGCGTGCCCAGCTTGAAGGGCCAGCAGACCGGCGATCAGATCATGAAGGTCAAAATCCAGATTCCTACCAAGCTGACCGCCAAACAGAAAGCGCTCTTGACGGAATTTGCGAAAGAAAGCGGCATGACCATGGATACCGACGGTGACGGGTTTTTCGACAAGATGAAGACATACTTCGAATAACGGCCCCCTTCCAGCCGACATGCCGGTCTTCTTCATCAGTTCCAACCAGATCACTCACGGACAAGTCACGATTACCGGCCCCCTGTGCGATCATCTCCGAGGCAGCCTCAGGGTCACGGACGGGGAAGAATTCTGGGTGGGCGATGAACAGCGCCGCCGGTACTTGGTCAAAGCCCTCCAGGTGACCAAACAGGCCATCCTGGGCTCCATCCTCGATGAACGTGCCGGCCCATCAGCGAGCAGCCCGCCGATTACGCTCGCAGCAACCATCCTCAAAGGCGATCGGATGGACTGGATCATCCAGAAAACCACCGAACTTGGCATCGCCACGCTGGTCCCACTCGTCGCCGAGCAGGGCATCGTTCGGCCTCGCCCTTCCCGTTCCGATGCACAACGGGAACGGTGGCAACGGATCGCGTTCGAAGCGGCGCAGCAATCCGAACGATGGGACGTGCCGACCGTGACCTCGCCGGTCCACGCCCGCGACTTCTTTGCCGGCCAGCCTGCGCAGGCGACGAAATTCATCCTCACCGAACGGTGCGAGGGAGCCAGCTTGCAGAGCGTCGCACTGCCCGCCATGGCCACGAAGACCATTATCATTGCGGTCGGGCCGGAAGGGGGCTGGCGGGACGAGGAAACCGACCAGGCGATTCAGCACGGATTCCGGCCGGTCACGCTTGGCCCAAGAATTCTCCGGGCAGAAACCGCTGCGGCCGCCGCGGTGAGCATCGTTCAGAGCCGTTTAGGCGAGTTGGGGTGAAACCGCTGTTCGGCTATTTCGTGGTGATCTGCAGGATGGTCCCCCGCTCCCCTGCGGCCCAGCCCTGGGCGGCGGTCGGGAAGGTCAGGCCATAGAGGGCGGCTTTGGTCGGGTGTTCCTGAGGCATCCAGTTGAAGCCTGAATCGGTCGTCTTGAAAATCGTGCCCCGTTCCCCCACAACCCAGCCCGACTTGCTATCGGTAAACCGAACCCTGAGCAAGTCGGTCAGCCGTGAGCAGGAACCGGAACAAGGCAGGGAACGGTCAACCCACTGATCCCCTCCGTTGAGGGTCTGAAACATCGCTCCGGCGTTGCCGACCACCCAGCCGTTCAGAGGGTCGGCGAAGAACACATCGAAAAACGTGGCCGAGCTTTGAGTCGTCTGCGTGGTCCACGTGAGCCCCCCGTCTTCCGTGGATAAAATCGTCCCCAATGCCCCCACAGCCTTGCCCCTCAGTGAATCCAGGAATTGCACGGCATATAAGACGGCATTGGCGCCGCTCGTTTGGTCGGCCCAATGTTGGCCGCCGTCTGCGGTGTGCAGAATCGTCCCGCCGCCGCCAACCACCCACCCCACCGTTGGGCTGAGGAAGAAGACCCCATACAGAGGCGACTGAGTTCCACTGGCCTGAGGCACCCATTTGCCTCCGCCGTCCCGGGTATGCAGCAGCGTCCCGTTGGCGCCCACGGCCCAGCCATGCGCCGCATCGGCAAAAAACACGCCGCTGAGTTGCGCGGTGGTGCCCCCCGCCGCCTGCTTCCAATGCCTTCCTCCGTCGGTCGTACGAACAATGACCCCTCCGTTTCCGACGGCCCAGCCGTTCTTGGCATCGCGGAAATAGATTCCCATCAAGGTGGCATCAGTCCCGCTCTTTTGAGGAATGGCGGCAATCGGCGCCGCCCTCACGAAGGCGTTTGAGCAGAAGAGAACCAGGGCCATGGCGACGTAGCAGGTAGACCTCTTCCGGAGAGGCCGCGGTCGTGTAGGCACGGCTTAATCTCTGCCCTTCTGCTCAGGACTGTTGAAATACCCTGGATCGGGAAGTCCTCGTGCCTGGATGGTAAAGGACCCCGCCTCCACGCTCACCCACCGTTTCTGAGTGCAGCAACTGCCGTCCGGCAGCAGGTCCCACGAGCCGCGCCGCACCACCAGCGGTCCGGAGGTGGCATCGGTCACGAACTCGTTCATTTTGCCAATCCCGAACATTTGCCGTCGGGGCACCCGAACCTTGATTTCCGTATCGGTCCAAGACACGACCATGCCGGCCAACCCGTTGAAGAGGACTTCGCTGCGAGCGACGTTTTCGCCGAGTCTGATCGGAGACGCGTCGTGGCCGCCTTCGTTCAATCCCGGCTGCGTCGCTTCCGTGGTTTTCAGAAAATTCCCGAATCCAGAGCCTTTGATGGTGACGATCTCGTCAAGACCGGCGGACGTCGGAGCAAAGGATTCGACTTTGGGAACGACAAGGGAAAACATCCCCGCCTCGGTCGTCACCAACCCTCGCTCGGCACAGCAGGTCCCATCCGCCTTGGGGATATTCGCCCCCCGCTTGACGACGACCGGCCCGCTTTTGACGCTGTACGGCACCCAGACATCGATTTTGTCGTCATGCCAGCGATAGATAATGGCCGGCACCCCGCCGATCTCCACGCCGTTGTCGCCCTTGTTGAAATCCGCGAACGCGAACGGCGTCGCGCCGCTTTCCGAGTAGAAGCCGAAATTCTCGCCGGTGATCCGCAAGAGGCTGCCGATCGGCGCACTGGTTGGCACCAGACCGGTCGCCTTCGGGGTGCGCACGTCGAACTGACCGACCGTCCGCTCGACGGGTCCTTGCCGGACGACGACCGGGCCGCTGGCCGCGTTGAACGGCACGTGCACGACAATGGCCTGATCGGTCCACTGGGACACGGTGGCCGGGCGGCCGTTAAACAGCACGGCATCGGCCGGAGTTTTACTGGCGCCGAGTCCCTTCCCAAACAGCACCACTTTCGTGCCGACCGGGCCGCTGAGCGGGTCGACGCGGATCGAAGGCAGGACGCTGAGGGGCACCGCATTGCTGACACTGTACTCGACCGGCGCACAGCAGGACCCGTCCGGCAGAGGGTCCGAGGAGGCCAGTCGGACCAGCACGTCGCCGGACCCAGCGTTGGCGGGCACGTCCACTTCGATCCGGTCATCTCTCCAGCGCCGCACCCTGGCCGGCACGCCGCTGATCAGGACATCATTGACCCCAAACATGGTGTTGGGATCTTTCGAGCCGGCCGTATTGCCGAAGTGCGCCCCGCTGATCTGCAGCACGGCGCCCGGCTCCGTTTCTCCCGGCGTCACGCCGGTAATGGTGGGGCGCAGAACCGTGAAGGTGCCGACGGGCGTCCGCTTCGTCCCCTTGACGATCTCGACCGGTCCCGTCGTCGCCCGAAGCGGCACCTTCACCGACACCGAGTCCGGTTCCCACCGTTGCACCAGGGCCGGCACGCGATTGAACAAGACTTGATTGTTCTGCGAGGACTTAAATGACCCAAACCCTTTACCGGTAATGGTGACCGTCGCCCCGGGCGGTGCGGCATCCGGGGCGATGGCGCTTTCGGCCCCGGAAGGCGCCCCCCAAGCGCTCGCGCAAAGCAGAAGAGTCAGGACAACAACCAGCCGCATCATAGCGCTCGATCTCCTGCATTCGTTCGGAAAGGATGCGTCCTCTCGCGCGACAAACAGATTCCCCCGCGAGAGGATGCCCATGAACCGGAACGGAGAATCGTCGCGGGCGGGGAACTGAAGGCACTATAACAATCGTCTTTTTTCCTTGTCAACCGACCGCGCACCCTTCACGGCATACGCGCAAGAGACGCGGTGGCAGCCTCCCGGACCTCTCGATGTCGGTCGAGTCGCGATGCCTGCTCGATCGCGGTTCGGGCAGACCGCGAGCCGATGGCGCCGAGGGCTTCCGCCGACACCCTGCGGACACGCCAGTCCTCGTGCCCCAACAGCCTGGTCAGGACGGGAATCGCCCGGGGATCCTTGAGTCGCCCCAATTCCTGGATGATATCGTACCGTGCCCATGTCACATGCAGCGTTTCGGAGGGCAGCATGAGCGACGAATCGTCGGCCGTCCGGCCTTGCTCCGGCATCCGTTCCAGGGCTGCGATCAGGGTGCCGGACAAATCCGTCTGCGACGCGATCCGGTCTTTGACGATCTCGCCGAGAAAATAAAAGTACGGGTTGGCTTCAAATTGCTCCACGGCGTCCAAGTAAGGCCGGCTGCCTGCATCGGGTCTCGAAGAGGCCCGGATCGTCAGATGAAGCAGCGATCCCTGTCGCGGATGCGCCAGATCGATATCGGCGATGATCTCCGTGCCGTGCAAATCGACACGGTACTGCCCTCTACGTTCTTCGCGATAGTCCACCGCCAAGACCAGGTCGCCGGGCTCGTCCTCCACGACGGTCAGACCGGCCGCCTGGAGTTTCATCCTGATCTCTGCCGCCAGGGGAAACGACACCTGCCCCCTGGCCCTCCAGGTCGTCGTCTTGGCATCGATGGAAACGGTTTTGGCCTCGGCCAGGAATCGGTTGTCGCCCGCTTGCAGAGGCGCCTCACCGGCTCTTGCCGTCTCTCCTCCGAGGATCAGACAGAGCGTCATTGCTGCGACTGACACCGGCCGTGACTTGCCCATAACCAACCCTCCCCTGTGGACTGGGAAGTGCTTCACGCGCAGGACATCGGGAGCGCCGTTCTTCCCCGAGAAGCCGAAAAGGGGAAGGCGACCCGACGGATGGATTACCTTACCTGGAGAATGAGTTCCAATTCAACCGGCGCATTCAGCGGGAGCTGGGCCGCTCCGACCGCGACACGGGCATGCCGCCCAGCATCGCCGAAGAGCTTGACGAGCAGATCCGAAGCACCATTGACCACCGCCGGCTGTTGCACAAACCCCTCGGCCGACGCGACGTGTCCCACGAGACGGACGACTCTGCGGACTCGGTCCAACGTCCCCAGTTCCTGCCGTACGATCGCAAGCGCATTCAGCACAGCCAGACGAGCCGATTCATAGCCCTGCTCGACCGTCACCTCCCGCCCCAGCTTGCCTGCTTGCACTAGCCTTCCGTCGCGCACCGGCAGGACCCCGCTGACAAACAACAGATCCCCGGCCAACACCGCCGGCACGTAGGTCGCCACCGGCGTGGGCGGCGACGGCAATTCCAGGCCGAGTTCCTTCAGCATGCCCTCATAGGACGGCGCCATGACATCCCTCCTAGCCCAGCGTGAGCGAATCCAAGAAACTTTCCCCCCAGGGCAAACGTTTGACCTGTAAGGCATCCGCAACCGTCTGCCCGAGGTCGGCCAAGCTCTCCCGTACCCCCAGATTGACTCCTCGCGCCAGCCTCGGGCCATACGCCAGCAGGGGCACATACTCCCGCGAATGGTCGGTGCCGGGCATGAGCGGATCATTCCCATGGTCTCCGGTCAGACAAAACAGATCCCCCTGGCGCAACGCGCCCAGCATACCGGGCAGCCAGTGATCGAAGTCTGTCAGCGCCTGGGCGTAGCCCTGCGCGTCTTTGCGGTGGCCATAGAGCATGTCGAACTCCACCAGATTGACGAAGATCAACCCACGGGGCACTGTTTCGAGCACGCGGCTGGTTTCGAGCATCCCTTCACGATTGGTGGCGGCATGGATGGCGCGCGTGAGCCCCCGCCCTCTGAAAATGTCCTCGATTTTTCCGATCCCGACCACCGGATAGCCGGCGGTTTTCAGCAGGTCAAGCAAGGTCGGACTCGGCGGTTCCAATGAAAAGTCCCGCCGATTGGGGGTTCGAACGAATCGGCCGGGTTCGCCGGAAAAAGGCCTGGCGATCACACGGGCGACCTGATGCGGCGGGCGGAGCAGCCGCCGTGCCTCCCGACACATGGTGTACAATTCCTCGACCGGCACCACGTCTTCGTGCGCCGCAAGCTGAAACACGCTGTCGGCGCTGGTATAGACGATGGGGGCTCCGGACCGGACATGTTCGTCGCCCAGTTCTGCGATGATGGCTGTGCCGGATGCCGGCCGGTTCCCCAGCGTCTTGCGCCCGATGGCCTTCTCAAACGCGCCGATCAGTTCCGCAGGGAATCCATTCGGATAGGTCGGGAACGGCCGCTCCGTCACCAGACCGGCCAATTCCCAGTGGCCCACCGTCGTGTCCTTCCCCTTGGACAACTCCGCCATCTTGCCGAAGCACGCATCCGGTTCGCTGACCCGAGCCAGGCCGGCAAACTCTCCGATATGTCCAAAGCCCAGCCTCTGCAAATTGGGCAGTTGCAGCCCTCCAACCGCCTCGGCCACATGGGCCAGCGTATTGCTGCCGAGGTCCCCGTACGCTTGCGCATCCGGAAGAGCCCCCACGCCCAGGCCGTCCAGCACGATCAGGAGGACTCGTTGTATCGTACGTTCGCTCATCCGACCGTACTTTCGTCCTGCGTGGTCGGCTGCACGACCAATTGCAACAGCGCCTCATCCGTGACGACTTCGTAGAACACATCGGCCGTCGGGAGGCCGAACCGCGGGTGCGCTTTGTCCAAGAGTCGGATGCGGCCCTGGCGGACCACCACCCGATGCAACGCGC
Source organism: Nitrospirota bacterium (assembly GCA_028876065.1). Classification (GTDB taxonomy): domain Bacteria; phylum Nitrospirota; class Nitrospiria; order Nitrospirales; family Nitrospiraceae; genus SYGV01. The sequence goes on along the minus strand of JAGWTI010000023.1, from coordinate 29,971 downwards.
CTTTCAGGTCCGGGTAGCGGCCGACGTAGAACGAGGTCGTGGTATCGTCCCCCGGCAACTGAATTTCCACTTCCTGCATCGTGAGCTCGGTCTGAAGCTTGAAGAACCCGTCCTCGTCCAATTCGATCCCATTGAGGTTGTACCGCAAATGGACTTCTCCTTTTTCGCCCCGCAGGGGGTCGCCCTCGGGGATTTCGTAGATGTCCACGCAGGTCAACATACGGTCGCGCTTGGCCCGCTCCTTCCGGAGCATCCACGAACAGGAGGACAGCCGGTCGGCCTTGCCGATGGCCGAGGAGATCATGATTTCATTGTTGCCGTCGTATAGGAACGTCGGCGGCTCCTCGCTGTACACGATTCCGATTCCCAATTCGAGTTCGGGCAGCCCGTCCTTCCGGCACGCGGCGTTTTGCGCCTGCACCATGCCCAGAAGCCGTTTGGCGATCCCGCACATGCGGGCCACGCTGTAGTGGTGCTCGACCGCCTCCGCATGTTCCATCAGGCTCAAAATAACGGCGTCGCCCTCAATGAAAACCTTGTTGGCGCCGTACGTTTCCAGGACTTCATTCAGCGGCTCGAAAAAGTTCAAGCTGAAATGCGAGGCCGGATTCAACCCCCGCTTGCGCAGCTCGCCGACCATCGTCGTCGAGCCGCGCACGTCCGCCTTCAGGATCACGTGATTCAGGACGGTTTGGGCGACCGTGCCTTCCTCGCCCGTGCCCAGGAACTCGAAGAGGGTCCGGTTGGCCCGCGACAGCCGGATATTCTTCTGGTCCTCCTGCAGTTCGATATAGCCCATCGCGTGCTGGAGGAATTGAAGGTTCGCGAGGTCACGGCGTAGCGTCAGAAAATCTTTCAGGAAGCGGACCAAATAGGCCCGCTCTTCTCCGCAGGACAGTTTTTCCACCCGCTGGACCGCCCGGGTCAACCCGTTGGGCGATACCGGCTGCCCTTTGACCTTCTTGTCTTTGATCTTCGCGAGCAGGGCCTTACGGGTCCGGTTGTCCGCGACGAACTGGTGCAATTCGCCCGCCGTCAACACACCGGCATACTCCTTGTAGCACGGCACCACCTCATAGGCCGCCACGACGTTGGCCAAGAGCGGCGTCCGCCGAAAATAGCGCTCGGCGACCGCCACGAGGCGTCGCTGAAACTGCAATTGGGCTTTGAGGTCCGCCACCTGCTTCTTGTCTTTCGCCTGCTTGGCCCTGGCAATGCGATCGCGCGTCAGGGCGGCATTAAAGAGCAAGTCCACGTTGGCCGGAACATCGGCCCAGGCATACTGTTCCTGCAAGTACCGCGCTTGGTGATGAGCCAAATCGCTCACGGCCAAGCTCAGCTTGGCTTCAGCGTCCGTCACTTGTTTGGCAAGCTCTTCCGCTTGCGCAGGCTTCTTGGTGCGTCGCTGCTTCTTCTTGAGCGCGGCCACGTGGTCGGCCCGTTCCCGATGCACCTGCTCCGCATTGGTCAGAGCGGCTTCCAGCTCATTGGCCGGTTTTTCCGGGCGGAAGATGTTCGGCAGGAGGCGGTCCAGCGCGACATAACTATAGGTCCCCTCTTCATCCTGCGCGTGCCCCTGGCTCAACAGCACGTAGTGCTTCATCAACACTCCGTCGTCGAACGGGTTATCCGCCTGCAGCAACGGATTGCCGAGGACTTCCTCCGGAAGGGACCACCGTTGTCCGATCACAGACTGCCGCAAATCTCCCAAGGTGCCTTCTTCGGCTTTCAGGAGTGGCGCCACGAGCTGTTGCGTGATCTTGTATCGCAGCCGGGCCCGATTGCGAGCCAGCCAGCTCAACCGTTCGGTCATCTCGATTCGCTGACTGTCGTTCGCTTCCCCCCCGGACGTCATGGTCGCCCGGATCGTTTGTCGCAGCACCTCCAGGTCAGCCTGGACGCGCCCGAGCACGAACTTCATCGCGCCGACCTGCACCAACTGGACGAGCGGCATCCCCCCGGAGGTTTTGGCACGATGAACGGTGGCCTCGATCATCCGCACATAGCTAAGCCGATACTCTTCCCATTCCTGCCGGCTCGGCCCGCCGGTCTTGCCCCCCCACCGTCCGCTGCCCGCCTCTTGATCGAGGAGAATGGCAATCATGCGGATCGCTTTTGCTTGGAATTTCGGACTGAGCCGCACATCGATATGGACGTTGTCGATCCCTTTGGAAAACGCGTCAAAATTGATGAGCGCGGGCTGGCGGGCCTGTACCGGTGTCGGAGAGGCGGAGGGAACAGTCGGCCGATGAAACGCCAGGAACAGTCTGCACAGGCTATTGATCAATGGTCAGACACCTTTTTCCGGACACGCAGATGCGAACGGCCACGCCCAGGAGTCAAGACCGGGGCGAACCAGTGACCGCATACCATTCCTGCATAATGGCCACCCCGGCGCTGGTCCCGATCCGCTCGGCTCCGGCGTCAAGCAGCGCCTGCGCGGCAGCCAGGGTACGGATCCCGCCGGACGCCTTGACTTTGGCTCGGCCCGCCACCGTGTGGGCCATCAACCGCACATCCTCGACGGTCGCCCCTCCCGGACCGAACCCCGTCGACGTTTTCACATAATCGGCCCCCGCCTCGATGACCAACTGGCAGGCCAGACGCTTTTCTTCCTGCGTCAGGTAGCCGGTTTCAAGGATGACCTTGTGCTCCGCCCCAGGCGTGGCTTGCACGACGGCGGCGATATCGTCTCGGACCGCCTTCGTATCCCCCGACTTCAGACGGCTGACGTTCATGACCATGTCCAGCACCGTGACGCCCACACCGACGGCTTCGATCGCTTCGCCGACTTTGGCGCTGGTCGTATGCAAGCCGTGCGGAAACCCAATGGGGATGCCGACGCGGACAGGCCGCCCCGCCAGGGCCTTCACGGCCTGCTCGGCATAACAGGGCGGCACAAAAATGACCGTGAATCCGAACTGCACCGCCTCTTCGCAGATCCGCAGAATATCAGCCTGCGTCGCATCGGGACGGAGCACGGTATGGTCGATTTTGGCTGCCAGATTCTGATTCCGCTCGAGGGCCATGCCGGGATATGCCTCCGATTTACGATACGTGCTTGGCGGTGCGTCGAAACGGACGGCGCTGGTACTGTTCCACGGCCCGGTTGTGTTCCGCCAGCGTGGAGGAGAACTGGTGAGTGCCGTCGTTGCGGGACACAAAATACAGATAGCTGGCCGGCACCGGGTAGAGTGCGGCCCGGATGGACCCTGCCCCTGGATTCGCGATCGGCCCGGGAGGCAGGCCGGTCATGCGATAGGTGTTGTACGGACTGGATGCGGCCAGGTCCTGTTTTGTCAGGTTGCCGTTAAAATTTCGGATGCCGTAAATAACGGTCGGATCGCTCTGGAGCGGAATGTTCCGACGCAGCCGGTTATGAAACACCGCCGACACCAGTCCGCGTTCGGTTTCGACTCCCGATTCTTTTTCGATCACCGAGGCCAACGTCAGCACGTCGTGCAGGCTCATGCCGACATCCTTCGCGCGGGCCTGAAGCTCCGGCGTCAACACTTGCCGGAGGCTGCCGACCATGACCGCAATCACGTCCTTGCTTTTGGCGTGCCTGGGCAACCGGTAGGTACTCGGGAACAAATACCCTTCGAGGCTGTCCGTTTCAAGGTTGAGGGTTCGGATGAAGGCCCGGTCATGTACCAGTTGCAGAAATTCCTTGCCGTCTACAATGGCCTTTTGGTCGAACAAGTCGGCGATCTGGGCTGCGGTATATCCCTCCGGAATCGTCACTTGATGCAATACCACGTGGCCGTTTCGCAGCTCGGCCAACAGATCCTTCGGCGTCATGTCGGATCGGAGCGCATATTCCCCGGCCACGATCCGGCGCTCTGATGACGTCAATTTCCCCAGGAGCAGCAACCCCCATTGGTTCCGCAGCAGACGCTCCCGCTGCAACAGGATCGCAACCTGCCGCAATGTCGCTCCGTCAGGAATTTCGATGGTTTTGACTACGCCCTGGCCTGGTTGGTCGACCGTGGTCGTGGTCACCGACAACAAGAACCAAGCCACGACCGCACAGAGCCCCACCCCCATCGCCACCAGCGTCCGACCCCGTTTCATGTCCCTTCCGTAGCAACGGGATCCGTCTGATCGGCCTCATGACCGTCGGCGCTTCCACCGGTGCCTTGGCTCTCCAAATAGCTCTGTAGCAGGATCGCGGCAGCCACCCGATCGACGGTGCCCTTGCGCTTCTTTCGGCCGAGGTTGGCGTAAATCAACAACTCTTCCGCCGCCTTGCTCGTCATGCGCTCATCCCAGGTCACGATGGGAACCGTCACGGATTGCTCCAGTTGACGAATGAACTCTTGGACCTGTAGGGCCGCCGGTCCAATGGTGCCGTCCAGCCGAACGGGGAAACCCATGACAATCCGGCTGACCTGATGTTCCAGCACCAGGTGCTGGATATGCGCCACGTCCGCCACGATGCCTCGTCGTTCGTAGGTTTCCAGCGGTTGCGCGGTCCACCCCAGTTCATCGCTCAGGGCCACCCCGATACGCTTGGTGCCCGGGTCTAAGGCGAGAATACGCGTGCCGGTCATAGGTCTACTCTCGCCTCATCACCACGATGCACAGCCGCTCCTCTACTTCCCAACCGCGTGCTCCACCAACCCAAAGACCTTCTCCAAGGCCGTATCCAATCCTTCAGGATTTTTGCCGCCGGCCTGCGCCATTTCCGGGCGACCGCCCCCGGTCCCACCGATGGCCGCCGCCATCTCACGGATCAGATCGCCGGCCCGCAATCGGGCGGTGAGGTCTTTTGTCACGACGACCAGCAACGACGCCTTGCCTTCTTTGGCCGAGCCCAGGGCAATCACGCCGCTGCCCAGCTTGTCGCGAAGCCGGTCGGCCAACGTGCGCAACTCGCCCCCCTCCATCCCGTCGGCCCGTTGCGCGTGCACCACGACGCCGTGCACCGTGCGCACCCGCGCCTCGCTGCCCGAACCGCTGGCCAGCTTGAGCTTGACCTGCTCCAGTTCCCGTTCTTTGTCCTTCAACTGCGCCATCAACTTTCGAGTCTTGGCGGCCAACTCGGACGGCCCGACCTTCAGCAGTTCGGTCAGTTCGCGCACCTCTGCTTCAAGCCGCTTGAGTTGGGCCATGGCGCCGGCGCCCGTCACGGCCTCGATCCGCCGGACCCCGGCCGCGACTCCGGTTTCCGTGACGATCCGGAACAGGCCGATGTCGCCGGTCTGACGACAATGCGTTCCGCCACAGAGCTCCTTGCTGAACGTATCCACGCTGACGACCCGGACTTGTTCGCCGTACTTATCGCCAAAGAACGCCATTGCGCCGGACGCCACGGCCTCCTGCACCCCCATCACATTCGTCTGCACCGGTTCGTTGCGGCGGATGTGGTCGTTGACCAGGGTTTCGATGTCGTCGATGTCACGCGACGAGAGCGGTTTGAAATGCGCAAAGTCGAATCGCAACCGGTTCGGCGCCACCAGGGACCCGTATTGGCGCACGTGAGGCCCCAAGAGTTCGCGCAAGGCCGCGTGGACGAGGTGGGTGGCCGTGTGATTCCTGGCCGCATCCAGTCTGGTGACGGAGTTCACGGCAGCCTCGACCTGCTCGCCCTCCCTGATCCGCCCGGCGCTCACCTTGCCTTTGTGCAGGATGACCGTGGGGGCCGGCCTCGTCGTATCCTGAATGTCGATTCGCCCGTCCGGTCCTGTCAGCACCCCTTGATCCCCCGCTTGACCGCCGCCCTCTGCATAGAACGGCGTCACATCCAAAACCAGTTCGATCTCATCCCCCTCCACGGCTTCCTTCACCAGCCGATCGCCCTTGACGATCGCTTGAATCACCGCGGTCGCCCGCAGCCCTTCATACCCGACAAAGGTCGTGCCACTGACTCGGCCGGCCACGTCCATGACGATCGGCTTGGCCGAGACCGCTTCAAAGCCGGCGGTCTTCCTGGCACGCTCCCGTTGCTCGTCCAGCGCCCGCTGGAATCCGGCGTCGTCCAACTGCATCTGCTGTTCTTTACAGGCCTCGGTAATGAGGTCGAGGGGAAATCCGTAGGTATCGTAGAGTTTAAAGACCTGTTCGCCGGGCAGCAGAGACCGGCCGGCGCCCTTGGCCTTCTCCACGAGCTCGTTCAAGATCGGCAACCCTTGATCCAGGGTCGCGATGAAGCGCTCTTCTTCCCCCTGTGTAGCCTGGGCAATCGTCTCGGCCGCGCCCTTCAGTTCCGGATACCACCGGCCCATCTGCGCAACCACGGCCCCGGTCAATTCGTGCAGGAACGGCTCCCTCGCCCCCAGCAGACGGCCATGTCTGGCGGCTCGACGGAGAATGCGACGCAGCACATAGCCGCGTCCTTCATTGGAAGGCACCACGCCGTCCGCCACAAGGAATGCGATGGCCCGCAAGTGATCCGCGATGACGCGCATGGACCGGTCGTGGGCCGCCTGCTCGCCGTAGCGTCGGCTGGTTTTGTCGCCTATCGCCCCCAACAACGGGCGGAAAAGATCGCACTCGTAGTTGCTGTGAACCCCCTGCGCCACCGCCGCCAACCGCTCCAAGCCCATTCCCGTGTCGATGCTGGGCTTGGGCAGCGGCTTCAACGTCCCGGTCGAGTCGCGATCGTATTGCATGAAGACGAGGTTCCAGATTTCGAGGACCCGATCCCCTTCGCCGTTCGGCTCGGCATCCCCCGGCACAGCCGGACCCTGGTCATAATGGATTTCGGAGCAGGGCCCACAGGGGCCGGTGTCCGCCATCTGCCAGAAATTATCCTTCTCCCCGCACCGGACGATGCGGGAAGTCGGCACGCCGATCTTTTCCCACAGCCGATAGGCCTCGTCGTCGTCGCGGAATACCGTGACCCAGAGCCGGTCCTTCGGTAGCCCAACCACGTTGGTCAAAAAATCCCACCCGAATCGGACCGCCTCTTCCTTGAAGTAGTCCCCGAACGAAAAATTCCCGAGCATCTCGAAGAAGGTGTGGTGCCGGCCCGTGTAGCCGACGTTCTCCAGGTCGTTGTGCTTTCCGCCGGCCCGCATGCACTTCTGGACGGTCACAGCGCGACGATAGGTCCTGACTTCTTCGCCGAGAAAGACCCGTTTGAACTGGTTCATCCCTGCATTGGTAAAGAGGATGGTGGGATCCGCCTGCGGAATCAGCGGGGAACTGGGCACCGCATGGTGCCCGTGCGACGCAAAATAGCGGATGAATCCTTGCCGTAAGTCATCCGCAGCCTGAATCTTCATGAATCCTGGTCTCCTACGCAATGCTGGATGATGTCGTCGCTAAACCCATGTCGTCTCAACAACGTGGCTTGCTTCGCGGCAGTCTGGAGGCGGCTCCGCTGCCGCAACAAAGCCTGTGCCAGCTCCTCTTCGGTGCGCCCCGCATAGGCCCGCGCCAAGGCCGCCTCAATCGTCGGCGGTTCGAACCCTTGAGCCATCAACTCGGCTTCAAGCCGATCGCGCCCCATCGGACGCTGCGTCAGTCTGGCTTCCACCCAACGTCCGGCATACGCCGCATCGTTGACGTAACCGCGCCGCCGAAACTGTCCAAGGAGGGTGGCGATCACGGTCGGCGCCGCACCGGCCCGCTCCAGATAAGCCCGCACCTGGGCTTCGGTTCGATCGCGCCGTGTGAGGTAGCGCAGAGCCGCCTGCTCCAACCGCTCCGCAGCGTGATCGGGCGGCGCAGCAGAACGAGATGGCGAAGGGAGAGGCTTCATGCTCCCCTACCGCTTGCTCCGTCAGGAGACGCGTCCGGCATGGGCTCGCTTTTCATCCACCTTGCCCTCCGTCGCTCGGCCTTCTGGTTTCTTTTCGACCGCCTTGGCTGCCGGGCCGGTGGCTTCGCGCAAGCGGGCTTCGATCTCCTTGGCAATCGCCGGATTCGTCTTTAAAAAGTCGCGGACCGCGTCGCGACCCTGGCCGAGACGCTCTCCTTTGTAGGAATACCAGGCCCCGGACTTTTCGATGATCCGTTTCTCGGTCCCCAGGTCCACCAGTTCCCCGGTTTTCGAAATGCCTTCCGCAAACATGACGTCGAATTCCGCCTGCTTGAACGGCGGCGCCATCTTGTTCTTGACCACCTTGACCCGCACACGGCTCCCGATGACGTCCTGTCCTTCCTTGATGGACTCGATCCGTCGGATATCCAGTCGCACGGAAGAATAGAACTTGAGCGCGTTGCCGCCCGTCGTCGTCTCCGGGTTTCCGAACATCACGCCCAGCTTCATCCGGATCTGATTAATGAAAATGACCGTGGTCTGAGATTTGGAGATCGCGGCGGTCAGTTTCCGTAAGGCTTGAGACATGAGGCGGGCCTGCAGTCCCATGTGGGCGTCGCCCATTTCCCCCTCGATCTCGGCGCGGGGCACCAAGGCGGCCACCGAGTCCACCACGATGAGGTCGATGGCGCCGCTGCGGACCAGCGTTTCCGCGATTTCCAAGGCCTGCTCTCCCGTATCAGGCTGGGAGACCAACAACTCGTCGGCATTCACGCCCAACTTCTTCGCGTAGCCCAGGTCCAGGGCATGCTCCGCGTCAACGAAAGCCGCCACCCCGCCGGCTTTCTGGGCCTCGGCAATGGCATGGAGCGAGAGGGTGGTCTTGCCCGAAGACTCCGGGCCGAAAATCTCGATCACACGTCCCCTTGGAAACCCTCCGACCCCGAGCGCCAAATCCAAGGTCAGAGAGCCGGTCGAGATGGCCGGGACATCCGCCGGCACCTCGGCCCCGCCCAGCTTCATGATGGCCCCCTTGCCATACTGTTTTTCGATCTGGGAAAGCGCCAGGTCCAATGCGCGCTTTTTCTCGTCTTTTTCGGCGGTTCGCTCTGCCATGGAGGCCTCCTGTTCAAGTACCAATGAAAGAGAAACCATTATACCCAAGTCATTAAGAGAAACATAGCCTTGGAGGCGATCACAAATGCGATGATCGGCGCTGCCCTCCAGGTCACGCTGCACCGAGTGGGATTTCCCAGAGTGTGGTGTACACGGAACCCGACGGTTTCAGCTCGCTCCGCATGAGAGCCACCCTGGAGACCTCGAGTTGGCCCAACGGCACTTCTCGCTCCAGCAAGCCGATCCGCGCTATTGCCCTCCCCACCTCTTTGGAGCCTTCCTTGATCCTCGCCAGAGTCAGATGCGGATTGAACGGCCTGGTCTCAGGCGGATAACCCAGAGGTTCCACACTCGTTTCGACCATGTTGACCAGCTGCAACAAGGCCGTCGGCGGACCACCTATCCCAGCCCTACCGACAAGCCCTACCCACAGAACGCGCGGCGCATGCATGTCCGGAAAGACGCCAAGTCCAGCGACTTCGATAGAGAAAGGAGCCACGGAGCGGAGCGCTTCCCCAACAACGGACTGAAGGTCGTGGACCTGAGTTTCTTGGATATCGCCGAGGAACTTCACCGTCAGGTGGACCGACTCCGGCCGAACCCATTGCAGACGCATCCGAGGGGATAGCTCCCGCGAGATCCGATTCTTCACGTCGGTCTGGACCAGAGCCAGGGCCTGCCTGATCTCAACCGGCAGTTCAACGGCGAGGAAAGCTCGAATCATGGTCGATCAACGGAGCCGGTCCCAACAGCCATTCCCGAAGAAGGTTCAAGGCCGCCTGGGAGGCCCGCAGTTTAATCGTCTCGCGCGTGCCGTGGAACCGAAAGGCCTGCGTCTTGCTGACCTTGCCTGTTCCCTGTGACATCGTATCCAGTCCGACATAGACCAAGCCCACCGGTTTGGTGGCTGTTCCTCCGCCTGGCCCGGCAATGCCGGTCACGCTCAATCCCACCGACGCCTTGCTTGTGACACGGATCCCCTTGGCCATGGCCGCCGCCACCGGTGCGCTGACGGCACCGTGCCTGGCGATCAGCCCTGCCGGCACGCCCAACAGTTCGGTCTTCGCGCGGTTGCTGTAGCAGACCACGCCCCGATCCAAATAGGCGGAACTGCCAGGGACTTGGGTTAAGCGATGGCCGATCAATCCTCCGGTGCAGGACTCGGCCAGGGCCAGAATCAGTCCACGTTTGGCCAGATAGCGACCCACGACTTGCTCCATCGTGTCGGTTCCCTCGGCATAGACATGACGGCCGAGCTTCCGCCTGACCGCACGGAACGTCTTCTCCAGTCGAACTCGGGCGCTCCGACCTCTCCCCCCTCGTATGCCCCCCGCCGCTCCATCAGGCACCGGCAACGTCAGCGACACGATCACGCCCAACGGTGAAGCCAACAAGCCGAGGCGAATGCCGCCGTCGGAGGGCAACAGATCACCGATCCGTTGTTCGACGTCGGATTCCGGCAGACCGGTCGTGTGCAGCACCTTTCGTTCGATATGCCCGGCTACGCCCCCTTCGCGCAGGCGAGGCAGAACCGCCTTTGTAAACATCCGTTCCGCCTCTACCGGCACACCGGGCAAGGCGGCGATCAGCGCCCCCTGCCAGCGCAGGACAAAGCCCGGGGCGGACCCGACAGGGTTGGCCAGGACCTCGGCTCCCGTCGGAATCAATCCCTGGCGTTGTTGGGCCGCCGAGGGAGTTCGGCCCCAGGCGGCCAAACGCCTCCTCATCCCCTCGATCGCCTCTGCGCGGCGTCGTAACGGCCTGCCGGTTGCTCGCGCTACAGCTTTTCTCGTACGATCGTCGGAGGTTGGGCCGAGCCCGCCGGTGAGCAGAACGACGTCAGCTCGGCGCACGGCGGTCCGCAGAGCGGCCACGATGTCCGCTTCCGTATCCCCCACGATGGTTTTGAACCGCACTTCGACCCCATTGGAAGCCAAACCTTCGCTCAAGAAGATGGAATTGGTGTCCAGCCTCCCGCCGAGCAGGAGTTCCGATCCGATGGCAATGATTTCTCCGCGTCGCATCATCTGCCCTTTCTCCAGGCCAGCCGATAACAGATTGCCGCAGGCCTGTCAACGAGGCCCGTTCCAACCGGCATGATCCAAACCCGGGCGTCGGGAGCCATGCGAGTCCGTCGCGTCTGCCCTGCTCTTCTCCCTGGTCATGGCTCTCCATTGTTCTGCCTTCCGGCAGGTTTGGGCGCGTCTCCGCTGGTTACCCTTCGGTTGACAAACCAGCGCACGAAGTGTTAGAAATTTTCTTTCCTATGCATTGTTAAGTCCTTGTCGTGTAAGGAGGAGTGGGATGGCGAGCCCTGAACAGACAGCCAAACGGCAATTCGTCAATTTTAGTTTCCATAAAATGGACCCGGCCTGGCGCCGGCTTCCGGAAGAGGAGCGCACCAGGGGCAAGCAAGAGTTCGCCCGTGTGGTGGAGGAATATGCCGGCAAAGTCATTGTGATTCCCTACACCCTAGTCGGAATTCGGGGCGATTGCGACTTCATGCTCTGGCGCATCGGCTACGAGTTGGAGCTGTTCCAGGAGATGATGTCCAAGCTGCTGACTACCGGGGTGGGCAAGTACATGAGCACCCCCTATTCCTACCTCTCCATGACCAAACGGTCGATCTACGTGGATCACCACGTCCATGAAGGGCAGGAAAGCAAGCGGCTGCAGGTCATTCCCGGCAAGAGCAAATACATTTTTGTCTACCCGTTCGTCAAAACGCGCGAGTGGTATCTGCTGACCAAGGCGGCCCGCCAAGGCATGATGGACGAGCATATCGAGATCGGGCACCGGTACCCGTCGGTCAAATTGAACACGACCTATTCGTTCGGGCTGGACGATCAGGAATTCGTCGTGGCGTTCGAGTCGGACAAGCCGGAAGACTTCCTGGACTTGGTGATGGAACTGCGCTTAGCCGAAGCCAGCCGCTATACGGAACGCGACACGCCCATTTTCAGCTGCATCATGAAAAGCCTGAAAGAAATGCTCGACACGCTGGGTGGATAAGCGGCGTTCGCGCTGCAGACCCGGCATGCCGCCCGCGCACATGGCCGGCCGACGGTTTCATATCCCGCATGAACTCAGGGACGAGAGGAGAGCATTCGATGAATTGTCCGAAGTGTGCCGGCCTGTTGATCCAAGAGGAAATTCAGGAACACAGCGGCCGGTTCCACGGGTGGCGCTGTATCCAATGCGGGCTCCGGCTCGATCAAACCATCGCCCAGAACCGGCACGACGCCCAACCCGACGCACGATCGGCGGCCATGGCCGGCTCACCGTCCGGCGCCGGCGAACCCCGGACGGCTGGGCGCCACAAACGTCCTACACGAGCACGCTAGGTCGCGTTTCCAGTTCCTGCCCGATCTTCAGCTGATGGCAGCGGACTCATTCATACCTGATCGACGTCGACGACAAGCCGCCGGCCTATCCCTGGTCGTTCCCGGGTTGGGACAAGCCTACACGCGTCAACCGGGCCGATCACTTCTGATTCTTACGCTTACAGGATTGCTGCTGGCCGGTGCCTGGGGAATCGGGACGATCGGCGGGACCGGATCAGGAGTCCTTGGTTTCATGCTGGTGGGCCTGCCCTGGTGGGCATTTCAGAGCTACGATGCCTGGCTGGCTCCGACCCCCATCAACAGTTGGGACTTCACGCAAACATGGCGGCGTGTTTGGACACGGGCCCATGACATCCGCTATCTCGGCTTGCTCTTCTTGCTGACGGCGGCGACGGATTTCTACATCATCGTGGCGAATCCATCCTATGCCTTGACCCTGTTCTGCGCCAAACCGACAGGACTCTGGGGAGTACTGGCGAAAGCCCAATCGCCTACATTACACATACTGATCGGGTATGGGTTCCTGCGGCTCCGCCGATGGGGGCTTCTGCTTTATGCCGTCTATGCGGCGTTTGGATTGTTGAATGCCTCGGCGAATTTTGCCTGTTTCGGCTATGGGCGAGTCCGTACGGTCTTTTTGGTGACGCTCACGGCGTTCACGGCCTACGTGTTCTGGCGCTCCTCCTGCTTTGCCTCGCGACCACCGGCATCCGAGAGCCTTTGACAGGGTGCCAACCGTTGTGTTATCAGACAGTTACCCCGCTGTACGGCCAACATACGCACATCCGGGCTGCAACGAGACCATTGCATGGAAGACTCCACGGCCCTCTGCGCCATTAGACATCCGGACGGTTCGGTCAGTCTCTATGTCGACGAAGCCTATGCGGTCGAGCGGGGGGCCGATCCGGCCAAACTGGTACGGATCGATATTCCCCGCGACTTGTATGCCAACGGAACCGTGCAACAAATCCGCGAGTATGTGGCCACTTACCTGGAGTCTCAAACAGACGGTTCGACATGACCAAGACTATTCGGCGTTCGAATGGAGCGTAATGTGAGCACGGTGCTGACGAAGGACCACATCGTCGCCGCGGTCGATGCCCTGCCGATTCAGGGCCGCATCATGCTCCGTTTGCTGCTGCTCCGGTACCTGGACGTCACGCCCGAGGATATCGAGTATATGGCGACGGACCGGCCCGACCCTCGTTTTCAGTCGGGCGGCAAACCGATCATACCCTATATCTCCCAGGAAACCCTGCAAGGCATCGCGAATCGAGTCGCACATTACCGCTCTCTGGCACGCCAGAAACGGGAGCGCCTCAAACTGCAAGTCGATTGTCTCGAACGGATGTTGGCCAGGAGCGAGGCGCTCATCGAACTTGCTACGACGTTGCTGACTACCCGCTTTGCCATGACCCCGGAAGCGGTCACGGAAGTGCGAACCCTGTCACGAACCGCCGTTCCCAAGCCGGTGCTCCGCGAATTGGATCGGAAATGGGACCTCAACGAAATCTCGGAAGAGGACTATCGCAAAGAACGGATCGGCCTTGAACTGCAACGCCTCCTGCGCCGCGTCGAGTCCGATCGCAAGCGCTTGGCGCAAGCCAAACGAGAGTTTGATGCGGCAAATACGTCGCCGCTCCAAGACCACGAGATCGGCCAGATCTGGGGGATTCCAGCAGGCAGCCTATCTGCCCGGAAGGCCAAATACTTGACCCAATATCTGCAGGGCCTCCAATCCAGGCTCGGCGCAGCGCCGTCAACCCTTCCGGCCAACACACCTCCTGTGGACCTCTGGCAGGAAACGTTGGCCGTGCTGTCCCGTTCACCGGTGGAACGATCCGCGGCCACCTACGACGGGTTGGAGCGAACCGAAGGCGCCCTGATCGAAAAACTCACAGTATTCGCAGCCGGAGCATTCCCGGAAGAGCTTGAAAGCCGGTTTTGGCTGTCCTTGATTCAAGATTCTCGGCATCAAGCCGAATACGGTTCAAAGGCCGTCTCGCTGTTTGCGCTCCAACGTCTCCTGGCAATCCTGGATGACATGGATATGTCGGCGGACGCGCTGGAAGCCGACCTGCTCGCCCGAGTCAGCCCGGCTTCCAAGGCATCGCCGGACGCGCAGGCTGAAGCCTCTCCAGCAGAGCCCCAACTCAGCGAGATGGGAGAACACGTGCTCCGCAGCTTCATGGGCGAAAGTCATCCGGACCTTCAAGGACGCCGCTAAGCGGGAGGTCGATACCCTATGCTCTTGACAAGAAAAGCCCCATTGATGCTTGCCCTCCTTTCCTGCGCATGGCTTTCGGTTCCCGATGCGAGTCATGCGACCGGTATGCAGGACATTACCGAACTTCTGGCCCATCCGGAACAATATGATCGGCAGGCCGTGATGGTCACCGGGAAGGTGTCCAATCTGCAGATCGCCACGAACCGACAAGGACAACCGGCTTATGGATTTTTGCTCACCGGCGATCGGGGCACGCTCAAGGTGGTCGCATTGGGAAAAGTGGAAATCCATGAAGGAGAGCAGGTCATCGTGGAAGGCATCTTCAACCGGCTCAGGCAGGCTGGCCGTACGATCGTCTTCAACGAGATCAAGGCCAATTCTATTCAACCGTTGGACCGCCTCAACCCAGACCTCGTCGGCTAAGTTCATTCAGGTCCGTCTCGCGCGCCTGACAGCAAATGGTCTTGACGTCAAGCGCACGCCTTGGTACATACTCCCCGCGTGGCGGTGTAGCTCAGTTGGTAGAGCAGCGGACTCATAAGCCGCGGGTCGGGGGTTCGATACCCTCCACCGCCACCAATACTTTCCGCGATTTATAGCCTCCCCTACTGCACGATATCCCCTTCAGGTTTTGCCTGAGTTGCGTGTTTGCGCACAGTTTAACTGGGGAAACTAAGCAGTCCAGAAACGAAGCGGGGCAGTACACGTAACATACTGAAGTATGCTATATCGTTCACCGTGGAGAGGGCGATCTTATGATTTTCATGAACGCTGAACCTGCCTCGCTGGCGAGTAAGGCATGCACGCTTGGCATGCTGCTTCTGACAATCTTGGTGGGGTTTAGTGGATGTACAACACCTACTCGAGACATCACACCTTCATCTCCTATACAGAAAGCACTGATTGGGAAAACAAGGCAAGAACTCAGGGCATGTACCCTTGTTCAGCCTGAGGTCAGCGCGAAAGATGATCTCACGATCCTGCGATACTACAAGGAAGCATCGATCCTGGAAGAATCATTTTCAGGATCAAAGAGTAGCATTCCGCGCATTCACCATGGATGCTGGGCATCGCTCGTCTTAAAGAGCGATCGCGTTGAAGGTGTTCAGTACGATTCGGTTCCCTCGTCTTATGAAGATGAAGAGCACTGTGACGAAATTTTCAGGAATTGTATTGCACCGTAATCTAGCACGAGGGACACGGGGCCGCTTTCTGTTAATGATCCAAAATGCAAAGCAGACGTTTGTTGCCTTGCAAGATAATTGGGCTTGACAGGAATGATGCCCAAGCGTATAAGCGCCGACGGCTGCATCCGATCAATCGACATGCTGATCTCTCCAATTGAGGAATGTCGTATGGACCCGAGCGGTAGTTGTAAGCGAACAGCCTTCTGTCTGTCCTCTGCTTGGAATTGAGCCAGGTGGGACTATGACGCATTAATGGCGTCTGTCCATCCCTCCCCTGCGCCTCTTCGTCCAAGCCGAACGGAGAGGTGCCCTGTGCGGTTCTTAATTGTCCAGATCAGAGAAGAGTTGATGACCAAGCGGCTTTGGGCCTTGGCCATTCGGCAATTCGTTATCTTTAAGTCTGTCAAATCCGTTGCAATCCAAGCTATCACCTGCATGGCGCTAGGAATGGGAACGGCGTCGGTGTATGCCCTAGAAAAATATGGGCGTCCCCTGCCCTCAATGGAACAGAGCAAAGATGAGAATGGACCCGACACTCGGCCGGAAGAAGAAACGTTGGTCGGGGGCTATTTGCTGACGGCGCCATTCGTTGATAACCCTACGTTCG
This sequence comes from Nitrospirota bacterium, assembly GCA_028876065.1. Taxonomy (GTDB): domain Bacteria; phylum Nitrospirota; class Nitrospiria; order Nitrospirales; family Nitrospiraceae; genus SYGV01. The sequence continues at coordinate 13,782 of JAGWTI010000023.1, read as the reverse complement.
CTGCTCGCCCGAACAATACCGGCTTAGTTGGCATGCGTCACATGGTGCACCTCGAAACGGACCTGTACAAACAATATCTCACCTTCTATACCGACCAGAACTTTTTCTCTGATCGGAAGACGGGCTGGATTAAGCTGAGTGAGTGGGATGACACGTATGCGTTGACAGGAATTCTGGATCATTGGGGCTGGCGGGTGCAATACGAACGGGATAAGCCGCTCGACCAAAGTGGTTTGCAACAGATCTATGCGGACACGCTCGTGACCTATCGTTTTGAAGCGACCGGGGATTGGGAATGGTGGAACAAAACGTTCCCCAAGCAAAATCTCACGGCCTACGCTGGGCCCGGGTGGCTATTCTTCAACAAGAACTATTTTGCCCGCCCCGACAATACAGGGTTGGCTCAGTATCGGTATGTCGGTCATTTTGATTTAGATCTCTACGAAAACCGGTTCATTGTGTACGGCGACATGAACATGTTCACGGACCGAACGGCATCGAGTCAGATTCGACCTTCTGAACTCGATTGGATCATTGGATTGGCTGTCCGCTGGAACGACTATGAACTGAGTATTTATCGAGAGCAGGATCGACCGTTGGATCGAGGAGGGTTGGTCCAACAGTACGTAGCGATACAGCTTCGGTATGCGTTCGATGTACCCAAAAAAGCAGCTCAAAACGTCCTCCGTAAAATTATGCCGCATTAAATGAAAAGGTAACGGACGGCCGTACTTTTCCAAGGCAGCCGTAGGGGCCGGTCGAACCAAAACCGCACAGACGCACACAAAGACAATGGTGCACATCCATGTCGCTGGAAACCCACGAGCTCCGAGCCTTGCCATACATAGAGCCCGGACTGCGCCCGACGCATAGCATTTCTGCACAATTTGACTGGTCATGGAAAATTCTCGTTCCCGCACGTGACCGGGTGCTCAACCACAGCCCGCCGTAACACGGATATCCTTGCATCTGCAATCAAGAGGCCGCCAGAACGACTCCTTCGAGAAATTTTCATCAAAGGCTGAAACCCCTGTCTCTGATCGATTAACAGATAGTTTGCGGACTAAGCCTATACATGAGTCAATCGGCGTGTTCAATCCTTACAGCATCCTTTCCCCGTAATCTCATGAAAAATGGTTGTCGCCATTCAATTGCTCCGCCTCGTGGTGCATGCTATCTTATGAAAAAGCGGGTGCCGGATATCCTGTCCAAATCGGCCAGGGTATACACCGCCGTCTCACAAGTGACGCAAGATCACAAAAACGGCATACCGCAGATGGTAGGTTAATATACTATGCCGGTCCCTCATGGGATCTATTCACGGGTCATCATCGCCCGGTTCCGGAGACGGCAAGCCATCGTATTGGGCTGGCTTTTTGTTTCCCTTGCGCTCACGGCCTATCACCTATGGAAAATCTATCTTGCCCCTCCGGAAGTAGCATGGGGAATCAGCGTTCGTGATCGGCTGATCATCTGCTTTCTGGCACTGTTCGCGACCTTGCTCATCGCTTACGCAACCTACCGTTGCCCAAACTGCAATAGCCGTCCTCTCGGGAAGCATTGGCTAGGACTGAACCCGACACGCTGTCCGTCCTGTAAGATTGGGTTCCGCTAAGCCACCATTCCGTTTTCATTCGAACCCGTATTCATCCCGTTAAAAAAATGACATTTCATGAACTTATAATTTGCTAGTATTAAAATAAAAATATTGTTGACAAATTAATTAAACTAATACTAATTTAAATACATTAATTCGATCGGATATAAAAAATATTTCGCAAGGCCATGATCCCTATCAACATAGCAATCATCCTCACGGTGGCTCTTCTTTTCATTCCGGTTCAATCGCAGCAAGCATGGGCGCTCGACTGGACCCCGTCTGATGAGGAAATCGCCAAATATCGAAAAAGCTGGAACCCATTTTCTGAAGGCCCGCTCCTGATTCAATCCGTAGATATTCACCCCCAGGGCCAGCTCTCCGTCCGTCCGTTTTTGTTTTCCCAAATCTCCGAAAAGAGCTATGGCAACCAACTCACGACCCCGAATAACACTCGCAACGGCCCCGTTCACCTCTACTCCGTTGCGCCGCTTGTAACCGTGACCTACGGTCTCACGAACCATCTGGAATTTGGGGCGGCAACCTCTTGGAACACCTTTTGGGCACAAGACTCCGAGGGCTTCAACAAAGGACAGGGCGGCCCCATGACCACGAATTCAGGCCTCGGCGATCTCTCGTTAGTCCTGAAGTACCGGCCGATCGTCCAAGACCCCGACAGCTCTCAACCCTCCGTGACCCTCTACAACCAGATTATCCTGCCTACAAGTCGTTGGGCCGGGACCGAGCGCCCCCCAGGCGGATTTGCACCGCTGGGGCGCCTTCCCGCCACTCGGTTCGGGGAACTGGGCTTTACGGAAGGTCTCACCATGAGAAAGAACAGCGAGCCCTACCGTATCAGCGGCGGCGTATACTATACTTATTCCGCGCCGGGAAGCGATGCAGGCCAAACCACATACGTCGGCGATATCGTTAACACTCGACTGGCGTTCGAACACTTCCTCGACGACAAACGGGGGCTGGCCTACAACATCGAATTCGCCACCTACCACAGTCTGGCCTGGCGTGCCGATGGCCATGCTCTCAATCGTGGGGCGCCTAGCGGTTCAACCGTCATCGGCATCGAACCGGCCCTTCAATGGCGATTTTCCGATGCCTGGGTAGGTGCCTTCGGCGTCCTCTACACCGTCGCCGGCCAAAACAGCCCTGATGCGTTCTATCCAAACTTCGCGATTCAGTGGTACTGGAATCAGGGGAAGCAAGTCATTATGCGATGACGTGCGTCGTCTCTCCAGACATACACGTACCAACAAGGCAGAAAGTCATGCTATTGTGAACGCCGACGAACAGGCCCAAACCCAACGACAGTCAAGGCGATGCTGCATGCGCTAAGCAAGATCCGCTACGGATCCATCGAGATCGTGATCCACGAGTCGGAAGCGTGCAGACCGAACGTGAAGAGAAATTCCGCCTGTGTGCTCAGGCGGGGGAAAACAAATGAGGTGTTGTCGCTGAACCATTGACCAATATCAACCTGCAGGACCAAATCGGCCGCACGCGAGGGCCTGATACATGTCAGGCATTGGAGCGATCGTCATCGCCGATGAAGACTGTGCCGCGCTGAAGCGTGGATGACTGTGGCCGACGGCCGAAAGGAACTGCGCGGATATCTGTCACCGGTCAGGCATTGTTGTGTCGCGGCACAAGGTGTACGGCGCCGGCCTTGATCGCGGCCACGACGGACGCGCCGGGGGAGAGATGCAGATCCGCAACGGCTGAGCGGGTGACCATGGCTGAGAGTGAGAAACCGCAGTCGATCCCGACGCGCACGAGCGCCCCCATCGGCTGAACCTCACGCACGGTTCCGGCGAGCCGATTCCTTGCGCTCGTCGTGCCGATCAAGACCGTTTCCAACAGGATGTCCTCGGCGCGGATGCACACAAAGACGTCCGGCCCAACCTCCTCGCTGCCGATCGCTACCAGCTTCTGGTTGGCCACCTCAACCGTGACGAGTCCCTGAGCCGCCTCGACAATCCGGCCCGGCATGACCGTCTCGATGCCGACGATCTTGGCCACCTCCGCATCCAACGGACGATTGAACACCTGCTGCGGAGTGCCTTCCTGCAAGACCCGTCCCTCTCGAAGGACGACCATCCGATCGCCCAGCGCCAGCGCCTCTTCCCAATCATGCGTCACGACAATCGAGGGGATGGCCAACTGCTTCAGCAACGATCGAAGCTCGCCCCGCAATTTCGATCGCGTCGGAAGATCGAGCGCCGACAACGGCTCATCGAGCAATAATAAGCGGGGCCGTCTCGCCAGCACCCTGGCGAGCGCCACTCGTTGCTGCTGCCCCCCAGACAATTGAGCCGGCCGTGCATCCTCCGTCCCCTGCAATTGGAGCAACATCACCATGTCGTTGATGCGCTGCTGCCGCTCGCACTCCGACAAAGCGCCCAGTCCATAGGCGATGTTTCCCGATACGGAATAGGTCGGAAAGAGGGCATAGTCCTGGGACATGTAGCCCAGTTGCCGTGCTTGAGGGGGACGCGAGACGCCCAAGGCCGTATCGACCCAGACGTCGTCGCCGAATCGAATGCTTCCCTGGTCCGGCCATTCGAGCCCGGCAAGGCAGCGCAGGATGGTGGTCTTTCCGGAACCGGACGGCCCGAACAGCACCAGAACTTCGGGAAGCCCGCAGGCCATGCGGAAGGACGCACGGACCGTCAGGCGACCGGGAAAGGCCTTGGCAATATCGACGGTTACTTCTGCGGCCATACGGCCCAGACCTTCCGGTTCATGGCATAGACACCCAGCAAGACCCCGTAGGACACGACCAGCAGGAACAAGGCGGTTTTGGCGGCTCCCGCATAATTGAGCGCCTGGACCTCGTCGTAGATGTCAATCGAGACCGTCCTCGTCACGCCTTCGATGTTGCCGCCGACCATCAGGACCACGCCAAACTCGCCAAGCGTATGCGCGAAGCTCAACACGGCGCCGGTGACGATCCCCGCCGTGGACATCGGAACGATCAGTTTGAAGAAAGTAGTCCATCTGGATACGCCCAACGTCCACGAGGCCTCGATGAGGCGACGATCCACTTGCTCGAAGGCGGCGGCAAAGGGTTGCACGGCGAACGGGAAACTATAGAGCACTGACGCAAGCAGGAGCCCTTCGAAGGTGAACGGCAAGGGATGTCCGACGAGGGTCGTATAGAACTGCCCAAACAGGCTGCGGGGCCCGATCGCGACAAGAATGTAGAACCCCAGGACGGTCGGCGGCAGCACCAAGGGAAGCGCCACCACCGACTCGGCCAGGAATTTCCAACGCCAGCGGGAAAAGCTCAGCCAGTAGGCCAACGGCAACCCGATCACGACCAGGATCAGAGACGTCAGCATGGCCAATTTGAGCGTGACCCCTATTGCCACCCAATTCATGCCTGCCTCTGTCGAGCGCCATCACGCACTGAACGTGGACATCCAGCTCCAGAACCCCGCCAGCGTGACGTCTCCGGTTATTTTCCGACCATGACCTCGGTCGCTTTGACCGCAACCGTCACCGCATCATTCACTTTGAGCCCCATATTTTTGACGGAGCCTTCCGTGATGGCGGCCACAAACTCCAGATTGCCGACTTTGATGATCACCTCAGCCATCGCTTGCCCTTGTGTGATGTGCGTCACTGTGCCCTGAAATTGATTCCTTGCGCTGAGCTTCATGGAAGCCTCCTGGGTAAATGGTGGTAGTAACCTTCTCGCGGCACAATCACGGCACTACGACTTGTATTGGTTGAATCCGACGACAAAGCCCTCCGGGCCAAGCACTTCAAGTCTAATCGCCTTGCGATTGCCCCGGCGCACATCCGGCTTGAGCCTGATGCGTACGACTCGCTCCCGCTCCGCCTGACTCAAGGAAGCGAGACGTGGTTCCGCGAGCGTTGTCTCCAACTCGCGCTGCACGATCTCCACGTCAGGCACGGCGAAGTTGAGCTGCACCCACCCGGTCGGACGAGGACTTTCGTGGTTCTTGCGAACGACGACCAGGATTCCGCGATAGCAATATCCGCGAATGCTGTCCTTGCCCAGGTGGTCTCGACGTTCGACCAGCCGCGCTTTCAGGACTTCGCCGAGGAACGTCTCAAAGAGCCGAAGGTCGGACGTCTCGATCTGTACGCTATCCAAAACCTCGGAGCTTGCAGACGACAACTCACCCGTCGGCCGATCCGACGCGGCAAGCAATCTGGCCGCACAAGACGCGTCCGATTTCATCGGCTCCGCGTCCCCCGCATGCCCCGGAGGGTGCAACGGCTGAGCATGGCCCTGGGGTTGCACCGATAAGAGGCTACCCAGAATCAACAACGCACCCGGAAATGAAGCCAGCGCCAGCCGGATCATATCATTCCTGTCCCATGGAACTCGACGCTGAGGCTATTTGCACTGAAACTGCAGCGCCCAGAATCGTCTCGTCGTCACCCTGTCCTCCCCCTCTACCCCGGACATGATACTTTGTCCCTGGGTTTCCCCCTCCCGAACGATACGGTACGATCCCTTGCAATGCCCCTCGATCAGCTTCAGCGCATCCGCTCGAAACGGAGAAGAATAAATACTTTCCCTGTCTTTCTTGAGAGGGTAGGTCACGATCCCTCCCGTTTCCGTCGTCCGCGTCAACTTCGCTCCATCGGCACACCCCGCGCCCAACAGATACACAACCGGCAGGACAATTCGTAAGCAACGCATCATGAAGAGCGCAGAGATTAACTGGGGGAAACAAAACCGTAGCGCTGCATGATTTCCCGCCCCTGGGGCCCTTTCAGAAAATCCAGGAAGGCCTTCGCGGCTGGAGGATTCTTGGCGCTCGTCAGGATGACAGTCCCTTGCTCCAAGGGGGGATGCGCATCCGCAGGAACTTCCCAATACTGGCCTGCTTCTTTCATCGCCGGAGCCAACGCCAGTGACAACGCGATGATTCCGATGTCGGCCGCGCCCGACTCGACGAACTGGGCCGCCTGGGAGATATTCTCTCCCAGCACAAGCTTATCCTTGACCCGGTCGTGAATCTTGAAATGCTCCATCGCTGCAATCGCCGCGCGGCCGTATGGGGCATGCTTCGGGTTGGCAACGGCGATCTTCTTGATAGATGGAGCCAGCAACGCTTCCATGCCAAGCTTCTCCACATCCAGCGGGGAACTCTTGGGCGTCCAGACCACGATCCGCCCAACTGCATACTTGTACAGGGTCCCTGGCACCGCATAACCGGTCTGTTCCAGTTTTTGTGGATACCGAACATCAGCAGAAAAATAGAGATCGTAGGGAGCCCCATGCTGGATCTGCGAAAAGAAGTTACCCGACGAGCCCAAGGAAAGCTTGACGTGCGTGCCACTGGCCTTTTCGAACTCCGCGACCAGGTCTTTAAACGCAAAACTCAAGTCGGACGCGGCAGCGATGGTCAGGTCGTTGCCTGCGGCAACCGATGGTTGCATCCCTCCCAGCGCAACGAGTCCGACCGCGAGCGCGACGCAGATGTATCGGATCACCGACGAGAGCGGAACGACGTTCATTGGGAACATGGCGCTTTCTCCAATCCTACGGTTGTCACGGTGCAAGCCTAGCGCAGCACTATACTGATTGCTCGTGCGGCACGCAAGGCGCTGACTCGGCAGAGCGAGGAGGGCCGCCTTGCGGCACAGCAAGGGAGCCCTCCCGGGAATTCAGAGGAGAGGAAGATACCTGCGATCCTCTGAATTCAGTCGTCGTGAGCAGGTCGTGCCGAGTGTCGTACCCCGCCCAGCTCGACACGTTGCCAATGTTGCCTATTCGATAGACCTCATCATCGTTGGACTTCGACTATACCTACTGCCACCGCTCGGCTCTAAGTCCTGATACAGCAACCGACACTGAACAGGTTCCCTGTCTATCCCGCAAGGTTTGATCCAGGCTTCCCACTGGCCGATGTGAACCTCCACTTGCGCACCCGGCATCAATTGCCAGGGCAGTCCGGCTTCTGTGCATACCAAAGCCGAGACATGGGCCCCGCCGACGTCGAGCGATAGAAGCCATCCGGTCGGAACCTGTCGGATGGCTTGCACCACCCCCTTCAACCACACCCGTCCCCCGATGAGACCTTGGGAGCGAACGGTTGCGGGCGTAGGCATTTGCGCACTGCCGCCAGGCGGTGAACGACGAAATTTCACCCGCGCCGGATCGACGACGATATTCACATGCTCCCATGTGCGCGGCTGTCGGTCCGATCCTAGCACGGGCCCACAGCTCTTGAGCGTCCACTGCTCGCCCTGCACCTTCACCGTGATCAGAGGGGATGCCGTCCCCGGCCCTACGAGAACGATGCGACCGGTCCACCGATTCCACCGATCCATACCCGGCCATGTGCCCGGCACGGCCAACAATACAGCGGCAGCGGGAATTTTGACGGTGACCATCTGGCCAACCCGGATGTCATAAAATACACCGATGTCGGACGGCAGTCGAAAACGGACCGTCGCATGTCGCCCGATTCTTACGTGAATCCCCGTTCTGGTCAGCCCCTGATGGACGGACTCGACCATTCCGGGTACGGTGTTCCATGTGAGCATCGCCTGCCCTCCATCAGTCGTCGGGCTCTGAGGCTCCTCGTTGTTTTGCTGATCCCGCCCGTTGACACTCTCTGGCCGGAGCATACTGCCTCCTTATTGTTGCGGCATAACCGACACACCACCGTCGCCAATCCCGCAGGCCACCCACAATTGGCTCAGAAAAAGATTTGATACTGGAGCCGGATTCCGTTCTCGATCAACAAGGGGCCCCTGCTATCAAGTGCCACCGCCCCGGATACACTTGGGAGGGGGTTGCTCCGCCCGAGAAGATACCCTCCCGTGCCCATCTGAACGTTGTAGTATTCCAACATGATGGAATGGTCATAGGTATCGTTTAAGAACCAGTTGAGTGAAACGTCTACCTCCTTGACCAAGTCTCCGCCGGAGTGCGTGTCCGGGTCCCAGTACGCGAAGCGAGCGGCCGCTTCTACCTTTCGCGGAATCAGATAATACCCGCTCTGCACATACCAGCCGGTGGCATTCCCCAACAGTCCAGGGGCACGCGCAGTGCATGTCGGAGATCCCGTTGTGCCTCCGACCATGCAAGGCAGGCCCTTGTCATGACGCGTCACGTTCTTAAAATAATACTCGGCTTGCAGAGAAAACCCTCGATATTTGAACACGTAATCGAGGTTCCAGGTCGAAAAATCCAACACGCCCCATCCCAGTTGCCGGGCGTTGCCGAAGGCAGCCAACTGGCGTCGAAAGGTAAGATTGGCTAAGTCAATGCCGACGTAGCCCTGATTGGAATTGGCGTTGATGGCAGGGTTATAGGAGTAGCCCCCGCCGATGGCCATTTGAGGCATTTCGGAATAGGCGATATCCCCTTCTCCGTAGCCGGGCCTGCCCATAACGTTCCACATCAAGCGAGCCGTATACATGAGTTGGTTGATATTGGTCCTGAGATTCGCATTAAGATCGCGCTGGCTGCTCGGACAATTTTGCGGAGAGGGATACGGATTCCCACTGACGGCACCGCCGGGGCAATTGTTGGTCGGCTCCTCGCTCGTAAACGCGCCGATGCGGTTAAAGCTTGGGCCGGCCCCGTTGAAGACGCCGAAGTAATAGTTGACCGGGTAGAGCTCTTCATCGTTTAGGAACGTGATTCCCATATCCCGTCGGTCCAGACCGCTGGCGGTGAATGCATCCATGACCAAGGCCCGCTCGGGAAACTGCATCGAGGCGGTGGAGTTGATCTGGGCTCGGTTGAAATATACTTTGTACTGCCCCACCTGCAGGTTCGCCCAGGGGAGGTGGCGGCTGGTCACATAGTAATCGGCCAATTGGGCACTGCCGGGAGACTGGGCATTCTCTGCGGTCTCCGCACGGAGTTGGACCATGTATTGAAAATCAGGACTGAACAGATGCCCCATGAAAGCCAGCCGGACCCGCCGCAAATTAAACCCCGTCGAATCGCTCTGGGCCCGGTTGGCGCGGTAGTCTCCGAAGACGCCCAGCAGTTCTGGGAAGTTGGCGCCGTCGCCGTCCGTGCGCCAGGCATTATTGCGAAACCGCTGGGTGGATCGCATCTGCACCAATCCACGAATCTTGAGCAAAAACGCATTGTCGTTCGTCGAAATGTTAAAGCCGCGGTCATACCAGGCGTTAAAAGACGGTTTATTCAGATAGGCATGGGTTTCCGATTCCTTGAGAACCCGGTCATATTCATCCTGCGTAATGAGCCCCTTATTCAACGACCGTTCGAGCAAGAGTTTGACGGCCGGGTCTTGGCTCTCCACAAACACATGCTGACCGTCTTTCTCGATTAATTTGCCTGAGTCCACTGCTTCGGCAACATCGACAGTGATCACGGCGCCAACTAGGGCAGCGAGAGCTATCACATACCGAGCGAGCCCCGTGGGAATCTTATCCACCTTGTCCTGTATTCCGCAGCGCACCATGAGCCCTCCTTTACCGACATAGAAGCCCACATCAAAAAGGCGACAATGCGATCGGCTGCGTCAGTTCTTTCGCGGAACCGGCGCAGATTGCAGAAAGCCTCGAAAGTCCACCACGCGTTCGCCAAACGTTTTGTCCAACACCCAAAATCTTCCCGGCTCGAAGTACAAACTGAAGCTCTTCGGTGCAGGCGGCGGCGTGGGGTAATAGCGCTCATAGGTCATCGACTTGCGCGTGGGGAGTTGTGCGTGGTGGAACTCGACTGTGAGATGGAAGTACGGGTCCCTGATCGCCAGCCACCCTGCGGTTACTTCGCGTTCCTCTCGGGGATCATTGCCGGGCGCTCGCACTTCAAAGGCAACTCGCTCATTGACCTTGGCCCCTTGCAACGCCTCGACGAGCGCCGGCACCAATGCCTCTATTTCATCGTCGCGAAAGACCGGAATGGGGGGGATATCTTCCTGATACCACCGCAGCAGCGGACCTCGGTCTTCACGAAGCGAAAAGCCCTTCAAGATGGCGGCAATATCCTGCTGGCCTAGCGTGACCGGGTGGGAATAGGTGGTCCGATCCACCTCCTGTTGGAGCTTCACCACCACGCGCGCATCTTCTCGAACGACCTTGGTCGTGATGGGCAAACGCGCGCAGCCTTCCATCCCGGCCAGGTCAACGAACAGAAGAATGACTGCCGCCAGGATCCTCCATCGTCCGGTCCGCCTGTTCCGCATGATTCGCATAACAGCCTCCTCATCCTTGTTCATCGCGTACACCGATTGGCTCGAATTGGACGCGCGATATATTTCATAATACTGTCTATATTGTCAAGTATAATTGTCATCCGCAAATAAATCGCCCTCTTCGGCAAGACAAGCTCCACGCGAGAAGGAACGCCCTGCTAGACGATGATCAACATGTCAGGATGCGACGTAGCGGATATGCGGCGACAGACGGAGGGAGGAGAACAGAGGGAAAATTCAACACCCTACAGAGGGAACCGAAAGCCGTATCACGTGTCCGGATCTCAATACCGACAACCGACGAGGGGGCAAGCTTTCTTATTGCGGATTTTGGGCGGTAGCAACGTTGGCGGGCGAGCCATATCCCAGACGAGTCAAAATGGCCTGCGCCTCTTGAGACTGGGTAAAATCGAGGAACGCTTCACAGAGCGCACGATTCGGACAAAACCGTTCCATAGCCATCCAATAGACAATGGGGCGGTGCGTCTCTTCCGTTGACGTCGCGACAACGCGGACCCGCTCCCGCTCTCGAACCGCATCAGACCCGAACACGATGCCGGCATCGGCTTCTCCGTTCAGCACATGATCTATCACGCCACGAGCGTCGTGGGCTTCATCCAGCCGCCCCTTCAACGCATCCACGACACCGATGCCTTGAAGGAAGGCCTCCGTTCGCAGCCCCAGTTCCGTGCGTTGCGGGTCGGCGACGGACAACCGCTTGCTCGGATCGTGCGCGAACGCTTCGAATGACGTATGCGCGTCCGCAAGAGACTCAGGCACCACCAAGACCAATGGCACCGCCGCATAGGCTTTCCGAGTCCCAGGCAACACATAATATCGTTGTTCCAACCGCTCGAGCAACTCCAGGCCTGCCGGCGCAATGATGTGGACCGGTCCCGATCCGATAAAGTGCCGTCCGGAGTTTTGCATGGTCGCGATCATCTGGCGCAGCCCCAGGCCCGAGTCATAGTGAATCTGCACCTTGACGTGTGGGTGTGTCGCCTCGAATCCGTGTCCCAGGGCCTCCAGGGGCGCTTTCAAACTCGGCGAGGCCAGGATCACCAATGACTCTTCGGCAATCGCCATAGAGGCATCGAATATGCCAAATGCCACGGTAAAGACGAGCGCAATAGCTGCCAGTTGCCGTACCCGATGGCTGATCATTTCTCCACCCTCCTCTTTCGGACGCAACTCAGGGCTGTTACCTTGCCTGCCATTGCCGAATCTTTCCGGCCTCACGCATATCATATCCGCCCAATGCTTCGACTTCGGTGCGGAAGGGGCGGCTGACCAAGATGTCCAGCAACTGTTCCAATCCCGGATGGTCGGAGAAATATCGCGCAGGAATGACCAGGTCGTACCGTTCCTCCTGCAACGGCAGAAATTCCAGCCCCAATAAGCGTGCGGCAGACCGCACACCCATTCCGACATCCGCCTGTCCTTCGGCGATCAACCGCGCCACCTCCAGGTGAGAGCCTGCGCTTCGCTGATACCCCTTGACCTGGTCGCCCTTGATACCGGCCGCCGCCAGCTTCTGGTCCAGCAACAGCCGCGCGCCGGCCCCTGCCTCGCGATTGATCAAGACCAGATCCTTGCGCGCCAGATCGCCCACCCCGCTGATGCCCTTCGGATTGCCGTGCCTGACCATCAAGCCCTGCTCCCAGGAGGCAAAGGTCACCACTTGCACCTCCGGTCCCTTCCAATGACGACGCAGATAGGGCAGGTTCGATTCGCCCGACTTGGGGTCCACGATGTGGAGACCGGCCACATGCACCTCTCCACGCTTGAGCGCGTCCATGGCGGCAGAACTCCCCATGGACCATTCGACGACCGTGGTCTGGCCCTGCCGGCGGCGAAGATAGTCTCCGGCCAGAAAGATGGCGGGATCGCACCCGGCCACGACAATCTCCTCGTCCACGATCCGGCGATCTCTCAGGAGCCGGACCCGCACGCGATCCCCCTCCCGCACGGTCCGACGTGACGCGGTGGCCGCCCCCACGAGCAGCCCGTCGGCCGGGACGGTAAAGTTCAACACTTCCCCCAACCCTGCAACCGGCCTGACCAACAGGCGGCTCCCAACCCTCGCCACTTTGACGCGGGCCTGGGCCGGATCGGCCGGAAGCGAGCCGACCAATTCCCCTTCGACGATCTCCCCTCCGGCAATGAGGCTGAACAAATCCTCCACCCGGCAATCGAGCGCCCCGGCCAGGCGCAGCGCCACCGCCGTCGTGGGCAGGTACTGGTTGGCCTCGATCGCGTAAATGGCCTGCCGGGTGACCCCGGCCATCCCGGCCAGCGTTCCTTGCGAGAGACCCTTGGCGGTACGCAAGGCGCGCAGCCGGTTCTCGATATTACTGGCCGGTTCCGCTTTGCTCTTTTCTCCCATAACGGTCCGCCATGTACCACGATCCATTACATGATGTCAAGTATTGTGATACCTGCAAGGTGCCCGCCTCAAGACTTGAGCCCCAGCTTATCTCCGTGGCAAAGGCCGGCTATGCACCAAGCCTTATTGCCGCCTCCCCTTCCGACTCCGCACGGGCATCACCCGGAGGGGAGCGAGTCGGCAGCCGCCGGACTAGAACGTCGCGTTGGTGGGAAGCGCCAGCGTGAAGTATTTGCCGCGCTCGGCGTAGAGGATGCGCCGAGCGACCAAAGCCGCAAGCAGGTTTTCCACCGAGGCGGGATCGGGGACTTCTCCCCGTCCCGTCTCCTTCAAGCCAGCCTGGATTTGCTCCTTGGATTTGGGGGCCTCGTTGCACTGCTCGATGATGGAAGAAGCCGGCCAGTCGTAGCGCATCCGCATCGGCCTGTCGCTCGGCCTCCCATCGTAGACGGTCACGTAACTGAGGGACTTGGAGTAGTAGAGAAACGGCTTGTCTGCGGAGGCATGCCGCTGCCGCCAGTCACGAACCAACTGGGTCAACTCTTCGTAAAGCCCCGGGGAGACTTTGTGATCGATCTCGTACTCGAAGTCATAGGCGATCTTTTCCAAATCCACCA
>JAGWTI010000022.1 GCA_028876065.1 Nitrospirota bacterium | reverse complement strand
GACATGGGCCTGTCGATGGAGCTTCATTGGCGCCCATCATAGCACCAGGGCGAGCAACAGACGGCTCCCAGCTCTCACCCCCACCCTGACAGGTGGGGAACTCCCGCTAAATTAGAAACTGCGAGCACGGATGCGGACTGCCCCGCTACGGCCGCCTACTCGTCCGCTTCTTCCGCCTCGCCGCGCGAGGAGGGGATGCCGTAGCGCTTACACTTTTCCCACAAAGCTTTTCGGGAGAGTCCCAGCAACCGCGACGCATCGGTCCGGCTTCCGCCGACCCGTTCCAGGACGGTGACGATATAGTCCTTCTCGAACTGTTCTCTGGCCGACGACAGGGAGTCCAACGCGGCGCTGGTGGCCCGCTTGCCGGTCAGCCCTTCGCTACAGAACCCGCAGGCATCTTGATGCGTCCCGCCCAAGTACGGACAGACGGAGAATCCGCACAAGTCCCAGGGCTGGACCTCCTCGCCGGAGCGCCCCAGCGCGACCGCCCGCTCGATCATATTTTCAAGCTCGCGCACATTGCCGGGGAACGAATAGCGGAGCAAGAGCTCTTGGGCTCGATGGGAAAACCCTTTCAGCGGCTTATTGATTTTCGCCGCACGGGCCTGCAGTATGTGCTCGCCGATCAGCAACACATCCTCCCGGCGCTCGCGCAGCGGGGGCAAGACCACCGGCACGACGTTCAGGCGATAATAGAGATCTTCCCGAAACCGCCCCTGTTGCACCTCTTTCTTGAGATCCTTTTGCGTCGCACACACGAGCCGCACGTCCACCTCGACGGTTTCGTTCCCTCCCACCCGCTCGAATTGCCGTTCCTGCAAGACCCGCAGCAGCTTCACCTGCACCACCGGGGAAATTTCCCCGATCTCGTCCAGGAACAGCGTCCCCTTGTGGGCCAATTCGAACCGGCCTCGCCGCTGCTTGAGCGCGCCCGTGAACGCTCCCTTTTCGTGTCCGAACAGTTCCGCCTCCAACAGAGATTCCGGCAAGGCCGCGCAACTGACTTTAATCAGCGCGTGATCGCGACGCGGGCTGCTGCGGTGCAGCGCATTGGCCACCAATTCTTTGCCGGTTCCGCTCTCCCCGACAATCAGCACCGTCGAGTCCGTCGCGGCAACCAACTGGATCTTCTCCAACACCTCCCGCATCCGGTCGTTCTTCCCGAGAATGCCCTCGAAGCTGAACCGCCCCTCCAGCTCCTCCCGGAGCTGCAGGTTTTCCTGGCGCAGCGCCAGGACTTTCGTCACCCGGTCCACAACCAGCAGCAGTTCGTCCATCGCAAAGGGCTTGGTGACGTAATCGTAAGCGCCCAACTTCATCGCCTCGACCGCCGTCTCCACCGAGCCGTGCGCCGTAATCAGAATCACTTCCGACCGCGGCGACCGTTGTTTGCACGCCTGCAGCAACGACAACCCGTCCGATCCGGGCAGACGCAGGTCGGTGATCACGATGTCGAACGTCTCCGAGGAGAGGATGGCATGCCCCTCCTGTCCCGTGGCCGCCGCCCGGACCTCATAGCCGACGGCCTTCAACGCGTCGAGCATCGAGAGCCGCATCAACGGCTCGTCGTCAACGATCAAGATCGATGGAGCTTTCACTCACCCCTCCCCGCCGCCACCCCCTCCCGTGCAAGCGGGAGGGAGACGGTGAACAACGATCCCTTACCCACCTCGCTTTCGACCAGAATCCGGCCGCCATGTCGCTCCACGATGCCCAGACTGACGGAGAGGCCCAGGCCGGTCCCCTCGCCCACGCCCTTGGTCGTAAAGAAAGGATCAAAGATGCGCGACAATACATGGGGCTGGATCCCGCACCCCGTGTCTTGCACATCGATGGCGCAGGCCTCGTCGACGATCCGGGTTCGGATGGTGACCGTTCCCCCGCCCTTGATCGCTTGGATCGCGTTCAGGACCAGGTTCATCAACACCTGCTCCAGCATATGGCGGTCCACCATGAGGACCGGCAGACCGGTCTGGAGCTGCTTGTCCAAACGGATCTGGCCGGCGACAAAGGCGTGCTCGGTAAGCACCAACACACGTTCGACGACCATATTGATGTCCGTGGCGGAGAGTTCCGGTTCGTGCTGCTGGGAAAAGTCCAGTAACTGCCGGACGATCTTCTGAACCCGTCGAAGCCCATCTTCCATCGAGACTACGTATTCTTCCTGCCTGGCCGGCGACAGAGTCCCTTTCCGCAGGTTATATAGACAGTTCAAAATCCCCCCCAACGGATTGTTGATCTCGTGCGCCACGCCGGCCGCCAGTTTCCCGACGGACGCCAGCTTCTCGGTATTCAAAATCTGCTGCTCCAACTTCTTCGTGTCGGTGATATCCCGTGCAATGCCCAGCACCCCCTGGATATGACCGTCCGGATCGTGAAGGGGGGATACGCTCACCATGACCGTCCGCATGTCCCCCGAACGGCTCATCACCTCGACTTCGTAAACCTGCTTCGCGCCGATATCCAACGTGCTCTTCAAGCGGCGTCCGCGGTGCCGCTTGGAGAGCAGCGAAAGGTAGGGGCGGCCGATCAAATCTTCCTTGCGATACCCCCAGGCAGCCACTTTATTGTTCACGTAGGTGAACCGCTGCTCCGTATCCAGGGTATAGATCACGTCGTTGGCGTTCTCGAGAAGATTTTCCAAATAGGTCTTCGTCTCCTCGATCTCCCTCGTCCTGGCCTTGACCTTGGCTTCGAGCTCCACACTATATTCATGCAGCTGCTGCTCCAGCCGTTTACGTTGCGTAATATCGCGCAGTTGCGCCATGACGGAAACCGTAGGGCCATCCTCGATCCGAATCAGGTCCATTTCAACCAGCATGGGGCTCCCGCCACGACCCGTCACTTCGATTTCCTCTGTGGGCACTTGCTGTTCACCACGGACGATTTTCTCGATGAGGGCACGCGTGCGGGTTTGATGACTTGGGGCGACCACGTCGAGCAGCGGACGCCCGATCAATTCGGCCTCTGCGTAGCCCAGTACCCGCTCTTCGCGCTGGTTAACCGCCATGATGCGGCCGTCCGCCTCCACCATAAATACCGGGTCGGCCGCCAGGTCGAAGAGCGCCTTATACCGCTTCTGCGAGAGTGATAATTGCTGGGTCCGTTCGGCCACTTCCTGTTCCAACTGGGTCGTGTAGCGTTGGACTTTCTGTTCCAGGGCCTTGCGTTGGGTAATGTCCCGCACGAACGCGCGGGAGTAGATGAGCCCCCCGCCCTCGACGTCGAACAGCGCCGTGGAATGAATTTCGACGTCGATCGGCTTGCCGTTCTTGGTCAGGAACACGGTTTCGATCGTGGTCCGCCCCTTCGACACCATCTGTTCGAGGTAGGCCAAAATCTCCGGCTCCCGCCCGCGCGGCACGATGTCCCACAGGCGCATCCCCAACATGTCCTCTAAGCTGTACCCCAGCTTGTCCAGTTCGGTCTGATTGACATGGACAAACTGCCCGCCCTTGTTGATCTGATGGATCATTTCCGGCGAGTTCTCGATCAGGTCCCGATAGCGTTCCTCCAGCCTGCGGATGTCCGCCATCCTCTGCTCCAGCTGGGCAAACGAAGCCTTGAGGTTGGCCGCCATTTTATTGAATGCGTCGGCGAGCTGTTCGATCTCATCGCCGGTCTTCAGCGACAGCTGGTGATCCAGACTGCCGCTTCCGATCCGCTGAACCCCTTCATGAAGAACCTGGACCGGGCGGACGATTCGTCGAGCCGCCAACACACCCGTGCCCCACAGCGCGGCAAAGACCAAGGCCCCGTAGGCAGCGACCTTGACCACCAGCTGATTCAACGGGGCATAGGTCTCTTCCGGGTTCTGCCGGACGACGGTCAGCCACCGCTTGCCGTCGAGGCTGCCCGGAGCGAGTTTGCTTCCCAGCCGGACAGGGGAAAATCCAACGATGGCATCACGCCCCCCGTGCATGTCGTCGGTAGCGACGACCCATCCGGCCTGAGAACCCGCAACGGATTCGAGCAAGGCCGGCGTCACCGAATGCTCCTCGGGGGGCAGCACCGGGCAGATCAAGGGCGTCCCGTCCGAAGCCAAGAGCATCGCGTGGCCCGTCTGGCCCACCGTCACCTCGGCCACCGCCTGGAACAGCGAATCTCGGCGCAACAAGACCGTCACGGCCCCAATCGCAGTCTGCTGGTCCTCGTCCAGAATCGGCACCGACACATTGAGCACACGGGTCCCGAACGAGGGATCAAAGTAGATCTCGCCGACGTAGAGCTGCCCGGCCCCGTCGTTGTATACGGCCCGCCACCAGGCGCTCTTGCCATAGTAATACTCGACTTGCGGGATCGAGCTGACCACCAACGCGCCGCGTGCATCGGTCACGAAAATGCCGACGTAGTCCGAGCGCCGGATGTCATGCCAACGAATGAGATAGTTCGTGACGATGCGGTTGATGAACAGGGGGAATTCGTTGCGGCGCTCGCGGTGACGCCACTGTTGCTGCCAGTCTTTAATCATGGCCTGGATGCTGGCTTCGTCTTTATTCGCATAGCCGCGGTTGGCTTCGGTTACGGCCGTCCGGAGAAACGGGGTTGCGGCCAGTTGTTGAGCCTCGCTCAGCCCGCGGGTCACCTGCATTTCAACCCGACGCGCGGCTTCCACCGCCGATTCTTTAAAGTTGGCGCCAACACTTTCGCGGAGGGCTCGGCGTTCTTCGACGTAGGTCAGGAAGAGAGACACGCTCAGAGGCAGGAGACCGACCATCACAATGGCCGTAATGATCTTACGCTGGAGGCTGTGCGATTGGCTCCAGGCTGTCATGAAGGTAACACAAGGTCCTTTCTAAGTGCTTATTTTCATTCGGCCTCCCTCGAATGTCAAGTAAAGGTAACGCGAAACCTATCCCCGTTTGAGCAGGTGCCCTCCCCCGCCCGGCCAAATCAGCAGCAAGGGGCTGGCCACGAAGATCGAGGAATAGGTCCCAAAAATGACGCCCCACAGGAGCGCCAAGGAAAAATCGTGCAGGACTTCGCCCCCGGCGAGAGTCAAGGGAATCAACACCAGCACGACTGTGAGGCTGGTCACGATCGTCCGGCTCAACACCTGGTTGATCCCATTGTTGATCACGGTCTCCATATTATCCCGGCGGCGCACACGAAGATTTTCACGGATCCGGTCGAATACGACAACCGTATCCGTCAGTGAATATCCCGCCAGAGTCAGCAGGGCCGTCACGACCAACAACGTGATTTCCTTGTCCAGGATATAAAACGCCCCCAGCACGGCCAGCACGTCATGAAAGGTGGAGAGCGCCGCAGCCACGCCGAAGCGAAATTCGAACCGGGCGGCGATGTACAGGATGATCCCGAAAAAGGACACCAGGACGGCGATCAGGGCATCCTGTTGCAGCTTCTGCCCGATCGTGGGGCCGATTTCGGTCGAGGAATCCACCACGAATTTGTTGTTCGGAAATTCCTTACTGAAGACCGCGACGACACGATCCGCGACCTTCTCCTCGATCGTGGTCGAGGTCTTGATGCGAACCAGCAGTTTATTGGCCTCGACGAACTCCTGCAAATCCGCATTGGATAACCCATTGGACTCTAAGGCCTTGCGGGCTTCGTCGATACGGATGGGCTGGTCGAACTTCAACTGGACGGCAGTCCCCCCGGCAAAATCGATCCCCAGATTAGCCGCTCCTCTGGCAATCTGGATCACCGCTACAATCCCCAGCAGCACCAGCACACCCGAAAAGACAAACGCGATCTTCCGCTTGCCCATGAAATCAATATTGGTTTTTCCCAAAATCTCGAACATGCCTGCCTCTCTTAAAGGATCGCTCGAAAGCGCTAAATGCTCAATTGCTCGACTTTGCGGCGCTGGTTCAGCGTGTCGAAAACCACTTTCGTGCCCACCAACGCGGTGAACAGGTTGATCGCGATTCCCAAACAGAGCGTGACGGCAAACCCCTTGATCGGGCCGGTTCCGAACAAGAACAGCGCCAAACCTGTGATCAGGGTCGTCACGTGAGAGTCGATGATCGTCAGCAACGCCTTGTCATACCCCCCATCGATCGCCAAACGCACCGGCTTGCCTTGCCGTAACTCTTCACGGATGCGCTCGAAGATCAGAACGTTGGAATCCACCCCCATGCCGATGGTCAGGATGATCCCCGCAATGCCGGGCAACGTGAGCGTCGCGTTCAACCCGGCCAGCGATCCGATCAGGCAGATCAGATTCAACGCCAGGGCGAAATCAGCAATCACGCCCGACAGCCGGTAATAGACCATCATGAAGAGAACGACCATGGCGCCGGCAAATAAAGTGGCGCGAACGCCCTTCTCGATCGAGTCGCGCCCCAGGGATGGGCCGACGGTCAAGTCTTGGATGATTTTCAGCGGAGCGGGCAAGGCGCCGGCCCGGAGCACGATGGCGAGGTCGTTGGCTTCCTGCATCGTGAAGGTGCCGCTGATCTGGGCTCGCCCCCCGCTGATCCGTTCCTGAATGACGGGAGCGGAGTAGATGGTATTGTCCAGCACGATCGCCATGCGTTTTTTGACGTTCTCCGACGTGATGCGCTCGAACTCCCGAGCGCCCTTGGCATCGAACGTCACCGACACATAGGGCTCGTTGAACTGCCCGATCGAGACGCGCGCATCGCTCAACACGTCCCCGGCCAGCATCACGCGCTTTTTGACCAGATAGGGCGTGCGGAATTCCCGGCCCGTGTCTTTCTCGATCGACTTTTCAAAGAGGATTTGATCGCCTTCCGGCAGCTGCCCCTGAACCTGCTTGAGCACCTCCTCTTCCTTGCCCTTGGGAATCCGCTGCGGGAGTTCCATCGCCAGCTTGCTGGACTCATCCAACAGCTTGAATTCGAGCAGCGCCGTTTCCTTGATCAGATCCTTGGCCCGCTTTGGTTCGGTGATGCCCGGGAGTTGGACCACGATCTGTTTCAAGCCCTGCCGCTGGATCAGAGGTTCGGCCACGCCGAACTGATCGATCCGGTTTCGAATCGTCTCCAAGGCCTGGTTGATGGCGGAGTCCTTGATTCGCTTGATCTCTCCCTCGCGCAATTCGTAGACCAGGCTGCCGCCGGTGCTCTTTTGCTCCAGCTCGTAGAAGGATGGGAAATCCTCCAGGACCTTCTGGATCTGCGCCTTCAGGTCCGCATTCTGAAAGAACAGCGTGACTTGTGAAGGCCCGCTGCGCTTGACTGACTCGACAGGGATCTTCTTGTCGACCAATTGATCCTGCATGGCCGTGACGGACCGGTCCACGGCGATCTCCACGGCCCGCTCCTCCTCGACCTCCAACACCAGATGAATCCCCCCCTGCAGGTCCAGCCCCAGGGTAATGCCCTTGGTTGGAAGGACCTTCTTCGACCAGTCAGGCAGGGCCTGGTACAGCCGAGGATAGGAGGGAAGGAAAAACGCCACCGAGAGCACCAGCACGATGCCCAGCAATGCAAATCGCCCGCCGACCTTCTTCATTCGTCCCTCAATCGTTGAAGCGGCCCCGCATGACGGAGGCCTCGCTATTCTTCTTCATCCGCCCGAAGTCTGGAGATGGATTCCCGTTGCACTTTGATTTTGGTATTGTCAGAGATCTGCAGCGTCACCGTCTCTTTGCCCAAATTGGTGACCGTGCCCCAGATGCCGCCGGAGGTCACGACTTTATCGCCCTTTTTCAGCGCCTCCAACATCGCCTTCAGTTTCTTTTGTCGCTTCTGTTGGGGCAGGATCAACAAAAAATAGAAGACGATGAAAATCAAGACGAACGGCACCAGCGACAGCAACGACGCTCCTGCGCCTGCGCCGCCGCCCTGTGCCCCTTGCGCCCACGCCACCGATGCCATCATGCTTACCGCCCCCCCTCCTGCGCCGTTACCGACTCTTCGAGCCTCTGGCCATCACCCGTCTCTTCCACACCCGGAGCGTCCGCCGCCTCCCGCTTGGCATGAAACTCTCGGCGAAACGCCGCAAACGAGCCGGCGGCAATCGCCGCGCGAACCTGCCGCATCAAGTCGGCAAAATAATACAAGTTGTGCAAGGTATTGAGGCGCACTCCCAACATCTCTTTCACACCGAACAAGTGGTGCAAGTACGCCCGCGAATGCTTCTGGCAGACCGGACATCGGCAGGCAGGATCAATCGGCCCTTCATCCTTCGCGTAGCGAGCTTGCTTGATCAGCACCCGACCGGTGGAGGTGAACAACCAGCCGGTACGTCCGTGCCTGGTCGGCACCACGCAGTCGAACAAATCAATGCCTCTGGCCACTCCTTCGACAAGATCCTCGGGCATCCCGACTCCCATTAAATAACGAGGCCGGCCGGCCGGCAATTCGGGAACGGTCGCCTCCAGCATCGAGTACATGACCGGCTTCGCTTCCCCGACGGAAAGCCCGCCGATGGCATAGCCGTCGAACCCCAGCGAAACCAAGTCCCGAGCAGACTCGACGCGCAGAGCCGGATCATGTCCACCCTGGACGATTCCGAACAGTGCCTGGTCGGGCCGACGCCGAGCCGCCTGGCAGCGGCGTGCCCAGGCGCTCGTGCGCTGCATCGCCTCATGCACCCGCTCGCGGGAGGAGGGAAGCGCGACGCATTCGTCGAACGCCATGATGATGTCTGCGCCCAAGGCTTCCTGAATCTCGATCGCGCGCTCCGGCGTAATATGGTGAGAAGAGCCGTCCACGTGAGACTGGAACGTCACCCCTTCGTCCGTCACACGGCAGAGCTTCGCCAGGCTGAACACTTGAAACCCGCCGCTATCGGTCAGGATAGCCCCGGACCATCCCGTGAACGCGTGCAATCCCCCCAGCTCCTCAACGACCCGATGTCCCGGACGCAGATAAAGATGGTAGGCGTTGTTCAGGATCAGTCCGAATCCGAGCCTCTCGAGGTCCTCTGGCCCAATCCCTTTGACGGCCCCGAGGGAACCGACCGGCATAAACGCAGGCGTCTCGATCGTTCCATGGGCCGTCGTGAGTGTCCCCAGACGCGCCCCTCCGTTCGCATCCGTCCGCCGCAGGGTGAACTCAAACATCGCCGAGAACCATCCTTACATCCGCTCCGGGGCGGAAATCCCAAGAACCCCCAGCCCGTTGCGGAGCACCTGTCGCACCGCATACATCAACGCCAGCCTCGCTCCCGTCAATCCGGGACTGACGTGCTCCCGTTGCGTGGTCGTGGCGTGCGCATCTTTGACAAAGGCCGCGGCCTCAGCCACATCCTGATCCACGGCGGAGGGCATGATGCGGTGCTTGAAATAGAAGGTATGCAGCAAGCTGGCCAGTTCCTGCAGATAGAAGGTCACCCGATGAGGCTCCAGCGCCGCCGCACTGGCCTGGATGACAGACGGATAGGCTGAGAGCTTCCGAATCAGTCCAAATTCATCCGGATCGCATAGCAACGACAGGTCCGCCTCCGTCGGCTTGGGAACGGCCAGCCCACGCTCGCCTGCCACCCGAAACAGGCTGGCGATCCGCGCATGTGCATACTGAACGTAGTAGACGGGATTTTCCGCCGACTGTTGTTTGGCGAGTTCCAGATCAAAATCCAGGTGCGTGTCCGATCGGCGCATGAGGAAGAAAAACTTGGCTGCATCCGCGCCCACCTCGTCCATCACTTCCCGCATCGTGATGAACTCGCCGGCGCGCTTGGACATTTCCACTTTCCGCCCTCCGCGCAGCAAATTGACCATCTGGACGAGCACCACTCGCAGCCGCTCCTTGGGATAGCCATAGGCCTGCACCACCGCTTCCATTCTGGGTATGTATCCATGATGGTCGGCGCCCCAGACATCGATCAGCAGGTCATAGCCACGCTGGAGCTTATCCCGATGGTAGGCGATGTCCGAGGCCAGATAGGTATAGTCCCCTTCCTGCTTCCGCACCACACGATCCTTCTCGTCGCCGAACGACGAAGAGCGAAACCACCAGGCTCCGTCCTGCTCGAACAGCAAATCGCGCGCGCGAAGATCGGCCAACACCTGCTCCACCCCGCCGGACGCCAGCAAGGAGGCTTCGCTGAACCAGGCATCGAACTCGATGCCAAAGGATCGGAGATCCTGCCCGATCTTTTCGAGCAAATCCTTGTACGCCAACTCCCGGCACCGTTGCTCTGCCTGCTCGGCCGGCAGGTTGAGCAGTGACGTTCCCTCCCGCTCGCGCACCTGCGCCGCCACCGCCTCGATATAGGCACCCCGATAGCCGTCCTCTGGGAACGTGGCAGCCTGGCCCAGTAATTCTTGATAGCGAGCATAAACGGACGCGCCGAGCAGCTTCATCTGGCGACCGGCGTCATTGATATAGTATTCCTGCACCACGTCATAGCCGGCCGCCAGGAGGAGCTTGGCGATTGCCTGGCCGACTGCGGCCCCTCGCCCATGCCCGACGTGGAGCGGCCCGGTCGGGTTGGCGCTGACGTATTCCACCAGGACGCGGCGCCCCTGCCCCATCGTCGTCCGTCCATAGGAAGGCCCTTGCGCCTCGATCTCCGCCAACACCTCCAGCCAGAGATTCCGTTTGACGGTCAGGTTCAAAAAACCTGGCCTGACGATCTCCACCCGATCAAACAACATCTCGCGCTGGGCGATATTCTCGAGAATAATCTGGGCAACATCATAGGGAGCCCGCTGCTCGGACGGCGCAAGGCTCATGGCTACCGTCGAAGCCAAGTCGCCCCATTCCGGTCGCTTGGGAAGATCCAACGTCAGAGTCGGAACCGATTCCACTTTCAATTGCCCCTTGCGCTTGGCTTCCTGCAAGGCCCCCTGGAGTGCGGTGATGACTTTTTCTTGCACGATATCGTGAGACACAACCCGTCCGAACCTCTTCTTTTGTCTAACAAAAAACCAACTGGTGAATCTAACACAACCTCTCAGACATGACAAGGCAATGTGCCGTGCCTCCGGATGCCAGGCAGACGCTTCTTCCTATCCTGCATCTTCTTCAAGCAGCGCTCGACCACTTGTTCAACCTGCCGAGGCAAGCACGGTTTTTCAGAACAAGCCTGCACCTGCGGCCAGTTGCCGCAGGTACAAGGAGCCCCGCTCAACACCTCGACATGACTGCCCCGTGGCGCCCATCGGCTTGGGTCGGTTGGCCCAAAAAGCGCAATGGTCTCCACGCCCAGGCAGGCCGCCATATGGGTCAGTCCTGAATCGTGCCCGACGTACAGGCCCATATGGGCCAGCAGTCCAGCCATCGCGTTCAGGGACAGCCTGTCGAACACGGTCAACGGGTGAGGACTGGATTGCAGGATCGCCCGGAGCTGATCGGTATCGGCCGGGCCAGCCAACACAATAGGCACAGTGCCCTTTGCCCGCAACTGCTCGATCAGTTTGACCAACACTCCTGGCGTGCAACATTTATGAGGGCTTCCGCTGCCTGGATGTATCCCGACGAGCAGTTGTTCTCTTCTAATTCCCGCCTCCGCCAAAGAGGCCCACGCCTCGTGCAAAATGGCTTCCGACAGCTGTAATGGCCTTGCTGATCGCTCCCCGCACAGTCCTAGACCAACTATTTCAAGGTATCGGTCTGTCTGGTGCAGGCTTGTGCAATCGGAGTCAAAGGGACTACGAATGACGGTTCTGTTTGCCCCGAGAGCGCCTATGGTCTTGGCAAGGCTCCCTTCAGGATCCTTCATCCACCCAATCACCAGATCTGCCCTGTCCAGCCAAGAACGCAGATGCCAATCTATTGCTTCGGCCCCAGCGAGCAGACCGGCCAGGCTGCCTTGCTCCAATGGGAACAGCCGATCCACCTCTCGGCAGGCGCTTAGCAGGCGGCCGACTGGCTCCCCTGCCATCAGCCCGCAAGCCCGTCCTGGAAAAGCAGCGCGTACCCTGCGGATCGCAGGGAGGGCCAACAATACATCGCCTAGAGCCCCGGGGTGGATGACCAGGACGGTTCGTTGCGCGTCTTCATTCGCCATTGCCTGCCGTCTCCTGTTTCCCGGCTAGCAGTTTTCGAGCAAACTCCAAATCGGCCGGCTGGTTCACATTGAGGAAGCTGAGCAACTGTGGGTCTGCATCCCTCACGTCGTCCTCTGAGAGAATCTTCACGGAGAGACCCGAGGCGGAGAGCAACTCCTGCACTCTCAGATTTTTAACGCGGAGCATCTGCTCCAAGTGCGGCAGACAGGCCTTGGAATAAATCGCGTGCATGGGCTGGAGCCCGTTCGTCAGACGAACCATCACCACGTCGGCATCCCGCCCCAGATCAATCATCCGCTGGATCAATGGCACCGCCAGAAAGGGCATGTCGCAGGCAGCCGCAAAGACGCGCGGATAGCTGGAGCTGAAGAGGCCCGTATACAGCCCGCCCAGCGTCGCACAATCGGGAATTATATCGGTCACGACTCTGGCTCGCAGTTCTCTCAACTCGGGAAGGGGCTCAGCCACAGATACAATCACTTCCGCAAACAGACTGTCCAGCACGCTCAGGGATCGCTCCAGCAAAGTCCTTCCCCCGAGCTCGAGAAACCGCTTATCCCGGCCCATCCGGCGGCTCTTGCCGCCGGCCAACAAGAGGCCGGTCATCTGTCCGATCGTGGCCCCCATATCCCTATGCCCATCGGCATGACGCTAAAAAAAAAGGGGGTGGGCCACCCCACCCCCTTTCCGAACCTTGTCTACCCTTACGGGTTAGACTTTGCCCTTCTTCTTGTTAGCCCGACGGGTCAACACCCACCCTTCCAAGATCACGACACCGATCGCGATCAGAGTCGGATAGATGTAAGTCTCCCTTGGAATGGGCGGCTCCAAGACCGTGTAGTAGAAGGCGGACACGGCCATCTTGCGGCCTGCATCCCCGTTGTGCCCATCCCACGCGAAGAACACCGTCGGGATGTACTTGCCCATCTCGAAGTAGGTGTCTTCGTCGTAGTCTTCCTTGATGGGCCGGCTGACCATCAAGGTCCAGCGACCATCCTTCCACTCCTGTTTCAGGACCTTGAGCTTCTCGGTATAATCGTCCCGATCCTGGAAGTCCTGGTCCCAGCCGGTTCCCGTAAACGCCTTGATGGTCCCGTTGGCTTCCCACTTCACGATGTCCACCGGATACTTCTGGTCTCCCCAGAGGTAGCGCGGCTTGATCGGGGCCGGCAGTTCCTGCCACTTGACCGGAAACTGGAACGCAAAGGCGTCGTTGTAGACCGGATACTTGCTCTGTTGGGCGGCAATCGAATCACCTTCGCCGGTCTTCGGTGCCTGTTCCTTGACCCCGTAGTTCTCCACGTTCACTTCGGTGGGCTGCCATGGCAGCTTCCCTTCTGCCACGCTCTTGGATCGGTCATCCCACTGAAACAGGAACACGATGTTCTTATCGTTGTACAGAGACTTGACCCAGACGTCGTCGATCCGGTTGACGAAATTCCGCGGCTTGTGTGTGATCTGCCCGCCGAACAACACGATCCGGCGCTCACGCTTCTGCCACATCTCGTTCTCCGGATCGTCGGAGATCTCCCCTTCCAGCACCGGACCGGACCGGATCACGAAGTTCACCTTCGGCTTGTCGGTCAGCGGATCGATCGGCAGCGGGTTCCCTTCTGGGTCCCGCTCGCAGAGCGAGTTCACGAAGTTGGCGATGTGCCACCGCTCTTCGACCGTCGTGTTGTCCGCGAAGGAGGGCATCGGCGTGCCGCTCACCCCCGTGGAGAAGGTCCGGAAAATGTTCTTGATGTTGTACGGATCCTGGCGGCTCCCTCGGAAGTTCCAGCACTTGTGCCAGTTGGCCGGCTGAATCGGAAAACCCCAGTCATCCTTCAGGTTGAACGCGTTGCCGTCCCCCCGCCCGGTGACCCCGTGGCACTCGATGCACTTCTTGTCCACGATCAACTGGGCGCCCTTTTCCAGGCTCTCCTTGCTAACAGGAATCGGCTTGATTTCGTCCAACTGCAGTACAGTCTGTGTTTCCGTCGCCTTGTCGTCGAACTTGCGGTCCTTGATGAGCTGGGTCGTGACGAACGACAAGACCTGCAACCGCTGTTCCTCGGTCAGAATGCCTTCCCAGGACGGCATGGCGGATCCGGGAAGCCCGTGGGTCACGGTTGCAAACAAGTCGTTCTCGGCCTCGACCGGCTTCTTGGAGTCGAACAACGGCAGTTCGCCGCTGGCCGTCCGTCGAATTTTGAAGGTCCCCTGGTTGAAGTTGCGAGGACGAGGCCAGAGGCGGTCGGCGGCAGGACCATCGCCGGCCCCGTCCACCCCATGGCACCAGACGCACTTCGTAAAGTAGACCCGCTTGCCCGCTTCGATCATCTCCGCAGAGGGAAGCGGCGCCAGTTCACCCTTCTTAAAACCTTCGGGGAGCCCGCCCCCTTCTTGCGCGAAGATCGAGACCCCTGCGCTGCCGGAGACCATCGTGATCCCCAGGGCCGCGAGCGCGACTAACAGCACCTTACTCTTCACATGCCTCATAGCTATACCCCTTCACCGAAAGATGTGTGGGATTAATCCCAAGTTCTCGGATAATAGCCTGTGTGCCAGTATTCGAACAAAATGACTTTCCAAATCTCGTCCGTCGTCAGGTGCTGCTCCCAGGGCGGCATTACCGATGCCCAGGGGAATCCTTCGTTCGGCAACCCGATTCCACCCTTCGAGACGCGCCAGAAGATGAACGTCTCCTGCAACTGGGCAATCGTGCCCGGGTCCGTAAAGTTGGCCGGGATCGGGTTAAAGGCAAAGGCGTGCAAGCCGCGGCCGTTTAGGTTGTCGCCGTGGCAGAAGTGACAGTTCTGGAAGAAAATTTCCCCACCCTCGCGCACGTACTTGAGGTACCCCTCAGCCTTCTCGTCCCAGGGATTGGCATCGGGCTTCATCAGACGCCCCATCGCCTGTTCAACGATTCGGGCATTGGTATATTCCTGGTCATACTTCCCTTCCGGATTGACCCGATAGGGATTTTGCGACGTCTGGAGCACAAAGGTCTTTCCGTGCACCTTGGTGCTGGCCGGCGGCGCCGGGTGCACCGTGCGCAGCTCGACCGGCTCGTCCAGATTGGGCAGGAAGGAACTGTAGGAGAAGCCCCAGAGAAGAATGGGCAACGCGATCAGATAGACCGTGCGAAGCGCTTTATGGAAACCGGTGTTGGCATCCAGCACATTCATGATCGGCTGCTTGAACTTCTTCCAGTCTTCTTCGTTGCTGGACACCCACATGAACACGGCAATCAGCGTCACCGTGCCATACATGGCCCGAACGCTGAAAGGAATGGGCGGATACACCCTGAACTTGAGGTACAGGAGGACGTATGCCCAAAATAAAATCCCTTGCCAAAACCGAGACAGCTGGACGCCGCCTT
This sequence comes from Nitrospirota bacterium, assembly GCA_028876065.1. GTDB lineage: Bacteria > Nitrospirota > Nitrospiria > Nitrospirales > Nitrospiraceae > SYGV01. Next base: position 25,673 of record JAGWTI010000022.1, on the reverse strand, counting down.
GGCCGAGCAGGTAGCTCATCACGGCAAAGATGGCCACGCTGGCACCCAGCTCAAACAACATCTGCATCGGCATATAGCCTTCCACCAGCTTGAGGGACGTGGCTGGAAGGACACCGAAGGCCAGAAGTGCAATAAGCACCACCACCAACCCTCCAAGCACTGATCCGATTAATACCTTCATCGTCCGGCTCTCCTTCTTACGCTCCCGTTCCTAATTCAGGTCCAACCATTTTTAGATTAAGAAATTTTGGGAGGCTCCTTGCCTTCTTGCAGCTGGGAGAGATAATCCACAATCTTGTTCAGCGCACCGGCACTGAGCTTCTTCCCGAACTCTTTCGGCATCGTATTGTCCGGGAAGCCTTTTACCACGAACGCGCTCGGATTGATGACCGATTCCGTAATGTACTCGCGCGTCGACTTGGCCGTGCCCTTGTAAGCCGGATCCTTGATCCGAGTCGGGGCATTGGTGCCCTCCACCAGCTTGGGACCGATGGTCCCGACCGCTCCGGCAATGCCGGGGATCGTATGGCAAGCCACGCAAGTCGCCTTCTGGAAAATCTGATCCACAGGCTCCTCGCCGGTCGCCAACACGCCACCACCGCCGGCCGCCCCCGGCTTGTCTTCCGTTTGCTTGGGCCGGTCCGCCTCCGGGATGAACTTCTCGTAGGCTTTGGTAATTTCCTCGAAAGACGGAGCTTCCTTGCCTTCGCGCACATACATCCAGGTATCCACGGCGGCCAGCTCACCCAAAGAGAGGGAGATGGGCGGCTTGTGAATCGCCGGCATCGGGCTTTGCTTATCGTTCGTCCCCTTCACTCCGAATCCGGCGACGACAAAGCAGCTCGGGCAGGAATGGGACTCAGCAATATATTCCTGACCGGTCTCCGCCGTACCGGACCCAGGGAATGCCTCTTTCTGCTCCGTATCGCGATCACCCGGCTTCCCTTTATGGTAGCGGGGATCATCCAGCCTTGTCTTCGCCCGATCAGGAACACCCCAAAGGTTGGGGGCCCGCTCGCTCAAGAACCCCTCGTTGAACCCGTGACAGAGGGGACACTGGCCCTTGCCGATCGCGCCCTGCACCTTGCTCTGCCCGATCCCACCGAAAATGATCTTCTCTCCCTCGTCGGCCAGCTGCTGAGCCGACATGCTTCCGAAGTCCAACTTGACTTCGGCCGGAGGGAATCCACCCTCAACCTGAGGCAGCCAGTTCCCATATCCTGAGAGGCCCGCAGCCACCAGGAACATGAACCCGCCGATCTTAAAGAGCGCGCCAATGTTCGTGAAATAGATGCCCATCATAAAGGCCAGCGCGGTAATCATGGCCAGAGAGACGGGCAGGAGCCTCGAATTGGCAAAGAAATTGATTTTGTAATTGGCGATAGCCATCAGCAACATGAATGCCGCGATCATGCCGATGAATGTCTTGAATGTCGCTTGCTTCTTCTTCGCAGGGTCGCTGATGCTCACCTGGAAATAGACAAGCAAGCAGACGAGAAAGGCCAGTATCGGCCACCCCATGTCCAACGCTGCCTGAATTAACTCGACCACGTGACAACCCTCCTGGGATTCCTCCCCGGGTTAGCCCGGGGAGGACACCCTGCAAGTCTTGAAAGGCCGAAGAACGTTAGTGTCCAACCGCCGGCTGGGGCGCTTGCCCAGGAACCGGCGCTTTCGCTTCCACCGGCGCTTTCTTCGCCGCCAGCGTGCCGAGCCAGAATACGAACATAATGCTAATCCAGAAGAACAACACGTTGAAGGAAATCATATTGGCGGCGAACCCCACCGTATGCGTATAGGCCCAGGGAGAGTTGTCGCGCATGATCTCATTGACGTGCCAGAACAACCGCACCGAGGAGCGGATGTAGCCCATCAAGCCCATCATCCAGGTGAAAGCCGTCGCGAGCATGATCAATGCGTACTGGGAACGCACCGATATCTTGCCCCATTCGATCGGCCCGATCTGCTTGGCCCCCTTCAACATGGAGAGGTTCAGCGCGGTCATAAAGAACAGGCAGGAGAGCGTGGTCGCCACCTGCGGCACGGACAATCCCACCCGGACGTTAGCCGGAATGAAATAGCCGTAGATGGCCAGCCAGATAATATTCACGTAGGCGAAGAAAAAGAACACGCCCATGAAGATATTACCGAACTTGGACCAGGATACGCTCGGCACCCGATTCCCGCGCTGATACCAGATGAAAGTCAGCACGGTGGTCGTGATAATCACGTTGATCCCGCCGTTCTTCGCGGACATGACTCCATAGTTCCCCAACACTGGATGCTGCTGCCCGCCCATAGCCTTTAGTTCAGCCGGGGTCATCACCATCGTGTGTGGCGTGATGAACACCAGGAAGCCGCACACCAGGAGGAACACGAAATACTTGATCCAGCGCTGAAACCGCTCGGCGCCGCGCATCCGCCCCAGAGCCTGCCAGAGATAGTAATTGGTGCTCAGGAAGAGGATGCCGATCATGGTCGCCTGAATGATGAACAGCCAAGCCAACAGACCGCCCATCAGCGTGATACCCATCTGCTGCCGATAGGCATACACTTCACGCATCAGCCAGTAACCGGCAAAGGGCAGCGGGATCAAGAAGGCCACGCCCAACGACATGGCGATGTAGCCCATCCAGTCATAGTGGGCCCGCTCTTCGTCGGTCTTCGAGGACAGGAACCGATACGCCGCATAGGCCGCGACCACGCCGCCACCGAAGGCCATATTGCCCAGGATCCGGTGCACGTTCAACGGATTCCAAAGCGCCGTATGGATCACATGCCAGATGTTTCCGAGAAAGCGCCCCTGCTCATCCACACCGGCCGGGGACATCATGAACCCGATCCAGGAGTTGGCCAGGAACATCAGCACCGTCCCGATCACGTTCAGAATCACCGACATGCTGAGGTGAATCCACTTCAAGAACCCCTCTTTCATCTTATCCCAGCCGTAGTAGTAGATGTAGAGGGTGCCGCTCTCGGCCACGAACATCAACGCGTAGATATGCATGACCGGACGGAAGATGCTCGAGAGATACCCGAAGAAGGCAGGATAGAGTGTCAGGAAGGTGAAGATCAGGATACCGCCAAGAATCGCGGTCAAGGAGTACGCCGTTAAACTGATCTTGATGAAGTCATAGGCGAGCTGGTCATATTTCTTGGCCATCGCCTTATCCTTTGTCATCACCCCCATGAATTCGATGACCATACAAAAGATGGGCACCGCCAGGACGAAGCTGCCATAGTAAAGGTGCTGCTGATTGGCGAACCAGAGGAGCACCCGGCTCTCGAAGTTGTAGCGCGGATAGTCCTTTGCGTTGTCCCCGGTTTTGGGAGCCGGAAGCCCGGATACGATCCCTTCGGTCTTGTAGTAGACATCGCGAGCCTTCTCGACCTTCTTGTCCTTATCCCCCTCACCCCCTTCTTTCTTGACCACGTCAGGGGGAGGCCCACCAGCCGGAGCCCCGCCTCCGCTCGCAAGCGCAGGAACCGAGACCACGATTGGCAGGAGAAGGAGGCCAATCATCGCGCTTAACGCCATGACCGCCAGCGTCTTCTTTCTGGTCAAACTGCCCATGGCTTCCTCCTTAAACAATAACTGACACGAGATGGTTACAAAACATTCCTGCGCCCGAATCCCGACGCTCTCGCCCTACGTCGGCTCGGTGCGCCATGATGACGTCGGTTACTTGCGGAACAGATACCAATAATCCAGCCCCTGCATGTCCATCAGGAAATGATCCACCAGCGTGAAGTAGCTCACGGCGATAATCACGGATACGATCACAGCAATTACGGGATTGTTCAGCGCGCTCATTGCTCCCCTCTCCTCCTGCCACGCCCCTTCGCCCACGCGGCATACCGGAACACATTAAGAACCATTGCTTAGCAGGGACACTGAATGCCTGCAAACCAATAAAAGAACCAGAGACTCACCGCGCAAGTGATGTAGAAAATCATCTTGCCGATCTTGACCTTCAGTTCGCTATCCGGCTTGTCTGGTGCGCTTGCGACTGCTTCTCCCATGTCCCTTCTCCTCAGCTACAACCTTAGGTTGATGGTCCGCGTCCGCTTAACTCTGCAGTACCTATTTCGTCGCCTTGACAGTGCGCTAAGTCTATGTTATTGCTCTCTTCGTCGTTTTTACTGAAGAGGACAAAGGATGAGCAAAAACTCAAAAGTGTTCGACATTATAGTTTTGGCCGGAATGGTTGTCAATATAATTTTGGCCGTGTTTTTGATCCTCTATTACTTTGATTTCCTATGATTTTTGACTGGCCGACGACTGGGCTCCGCCCGTCTCTCCTGCCTTAGAAACCGCACAACGAAAACCGATCGTCTCGTCGCGAAAGTCGGGCACCATCTTGCTCCGACTGGTGATCCGCACATCCGATCCTTGGCTCGTATAGCCGCCGCCCCGCATCACCCGAAACACGCCATGTTCGGGGCCGGTGGGATTGCGGTCGGCTGGGTCTCGATAGGCCTCTTCCCCGTACCAGTCGGCCACCCATTCCATAACGTTCCCCGTTCCATCCGCCACGCCAAAGGGGCTGATGTCGCGTTTGAACGAACCCACCGGCGCCGTCGCTTCAAATCCGTCGCGCGACGAGCCTCCGTTGAACGCTAATTGGTCCGGCTCATTGCCCCACGGCCAGAGTCGGCCGTCCACCCCGCGCATGGCCTTTTCCCATTCCGCTTCAGTGGGCAAGCGCTTGCCGGCCCACCGGCAATAGGCATCGGCGTCCTCCCACGACACATAGGCTACGGGCTGGTTGACGCCTTTCATGCGACTGAGGTTCTTGGCATAACGAGACGGGGGCGCGGCCTTGCGGTGACCTGTCGCAGCGACAAAGGCTTGATACTGCGCGTTGGTGACTTCGTATCGGTCAATGGAAAAGGCATCGACGTAGATAGTCCGCTCCGGCTGCTCATCATAGCCGCCGCTCTTCGTGCCCCGTAGGAAGGGACCGGCGGGAATCGACACCATCTCCTCAGGAACGGGCACCTCGCTTGGACCCGGTTGGCTGGATGCAGTGGAGGCAGGTGTCGAGCTTTCTCCCGGAGCAGGAGGAGCTTCAGGGGGCGGGGTGGTGCCCCGCAAAATTCCCATGACCGGAAAGCTGATAAAGGCGAGGACCACCAACAGGAAGGCAATTTTGAATTTGGGTTCCAGCATGGCTCAGATATGCGCCTCAGGCGGCCGGCATCGAACCGGCAGCGAGCCTAGCCTTTGCTCTTCCGCGCCTCGGCAGACGGCTCGTCTGCGTCCTTGGCGCATCGAATCCCGATCGTCGTGTCGGTCCTCCACATTTTGGCCTGAAACCGCTTCGAGAGCCGCGCATTGTGATGCGTTTCCCGCCATGACCCTCCGCGAATCACTTTGTGCTGCCCATCTTCGGGGCCAAGAGGATCGCGATAGGGCGTCTTTTGATAATACTGCTCGCTGTATGTATCCGCCACCCACTCGGCCACGTTCCCCGTCATGTCATACAACCCATACAAGCTTCGCCCCGACTCGAACGACCCTGGCGGGGACAAGTACTTAAACCCATCCTCGTCGCCGTCCACATTGGCGTGGCCGGAACCGAAGTCGTCACCCCACGGGTACCGTCGCTTCCCCTCGCCGCGACCGGCCTTTTCCCATTCCGCCTCGGTCGGCAGACGCTTACCGGCCCACTTGCAATAGGCTTCCGCATCAGCCCACGACATCCCCATGGCCGGCAGCTCGGGCTTGAGAATCTTCGCCTGGTCGTCCTCGAACACCGGAATGAACGGTTTCCCGCGCTTGGTCATCTTCACAAAGCGCTCGTACTCCGCTTGGGTCACTTCCTTCTTATCCATGTAATAGGTGCGCAGATAGACTTGGTGCTCGGGCGCCTCGTCCGGGTCCCCGTCCTTGCTCCCCATCGTAAACGGCCCCTCGGGGATCTGCACCATTTCACGCCCATCGTCGCCCACGATGGTCTTGTAAATCGAATAATCCCGCGGCGCCACCGTGGCCACCGGCTTGTTTTCTACGACAATGGACTCGGCCAGCAACCGTTGTTGCTTGGCGCGATACGATTCGTAGACCAGTCCCACGATCATCAAGATAAAAGACGCAAACACAAAGATGATGGACCCGATCAAGACGCCTCTATTTTCCATAGTTCCTCAAGGAGCCTCCCGGTTCTCGCCTGGCGGGACCTGCGCATCCGCCGCAGCCCGCTTACGCTCGGCCCACATGTCCATCAACATGGAGTACTGCACGCCCAGAAACCCTCCCATCGCCGCCCCGGCCCCAGCACCGACGGAGATTTTTTCCGCTCCGGCCAGCAGCCACGCCAAGATCCCGCCCAGGAGCGTCCCGATCAGGATGCTCACCAAAAATCGGCGCCCCCCAAAGAGGCCGACCACCGTGCCCATGACCAACCCGATTCCGACGGCAATCGGCAGCACCCGGCCACCCATGAGCAGGCCCAACAACGTGCCCACGGTGCCCATGACCAACGCACCGAAGAGCATATCGAGGATCTTGCGGGAAGAGGCTTGAGATGTCGTATCGGCGGAGCTCACATGTTCCTCAGAGCCATCGCTAGCGAGACGACACCGTCAGGGGGCCAAAATCCACTTCGACGCCCGGGCCGCCTTGCAGGGAAATCCCCCAGGCTTTGTCGGCCGGCTCGTGCTGATGAATGCGCTTGAAGTCTTCGTAAACGTCCACCCGCTCTTCGATCCACTCTCCGAGCGGCTGCGGCCCTGACCGAAGGACGATTTCGGACGCGCCGAACATGCCGCCCTCCGTCACCGTCCCCTTGGCCTTGGTCGAGCTCCAGACGTATTTATTGGACACGGGGATCACCATCAAATCCGTATCCAACGAGACAAAGACAGCGGCGATGGGCTCTGCCCCGGCCGGTGCAACCTTGACCCGCCAGCGCCAGGTCAGCACCGGTTGGGCCTTCGGGTCCCAGGAAATCTTCCGTTTGTAAATCCGCTGGTCCGCCTTGCGCACGGCTAAGAACGACTGTGCGCCCTCGGCCTGCACCGCATAGCTCTGCCTGGCTTTACCCTCCCCATGCTGGGCTTTCCATTCTTTCGGAAAACCGTCGGAGTCTTTCGTGGTGAAATCTTCCAGCACCGCCTGACCGGCAGGCTGAGCGTCCAGCCCTGCGCCCGATGCGAAGAGACAAGTCGCACCGACCAAGACGGCCAAGACGAACCGCATCATGACGGCTGGGCCTCGCGAGCCCCGGGGAGCATCGGCGCACGATCGTGCGGGATCAATCCCGTTACCGGAACGGTCCGGCGATCCCGACTGCTGATCCAAAACAGCAGCAGAACCGTCAGCCAGAACACCACCATGTTGAGCGTCACCATTTTCGCCGCAAAACCCAACGACGGGGTATAGGCCCAGGGGGACACATCCGACATCAGTTCGTTCACATGCCAGGAGAGCCGTCCGGAGGATCGGATGTAGCCCATCAATCCCATCACCCACGTAAACGTCGCCGCAAGCCCAAACAGCGCAACCATGCCGCGCACGGAGATCTTGCCCCATTCGATCGGCCCGTGCACCTTCGCGCCCCGCATCATGCTCCGGTTGATCAGCAGCCCGACCACCAGCACCGTCAACGTCGTCCACGCCTGCGGGCTGGACAGCCCCACCCGCACGCTGGCGGGCAGATAGAACCCGTAGACCGAGAGCCAGATGATATTCGCGATGCCCGTCACAAAGAGCGTCGCCAGCACGATATTCCCCATCCGGACCCACGGGACCGTGATGGCGCGGTTGGCCCGCCGGAAAAAGATATAACTGAGAGCCGTCAGACAGATCATCACATTGATCGCCCCGTTCTTGGACGACATGACCCCGTAGTTGCCGATCACCGGATGCTGCGCCCCGCCCATGGCCTTGACCTCGCTGGGGGCCATGACCACCGTGTGCGGGGTCAGCCAGACGAACAGGCAGCCCATCAGGGCCCACACCAAGTATTGGAAGTACGGCTGGTACCGATCGCCGCCCCGCATGCGTCCCATGCTCTGCCAGAGATAATAGTTGATCCCCAGGAACAGGACCCCGACGAGCAGCGCCTGGACGACGAACAACCAGGTGAGCAACCCGCCCATCATCGTCACGCCCATGCTCTGCCGGAATGCATAGACCGACCGCATGAGCCAATAGCCGGCAAAGGGCATGGGTAACAACGCGCAGACCGTGACGAAGAGAAACACATATCCGACCCAGTCGTAGTAGGCCCGCTCCTCGTCCGTCTTGCTGGTCAAAAAGCGATAGGACGCGTAGGCGATGACCACCGCGCCGCCGGACATGATGTCCGCCAGGAACCGGTGCACATTGAGCGGATTCCACAAAGCCGAATGGAGCAGGTGCGCCACATTGCCGAGGTAGCGCCCCTGCGCGTCCACACCGGCCGGCGCCATCATGAACGCCGCCCAGGCATTGGCCAACAGGAGGAGCACCCCGCCGAGACTGTTCACGACCACCCCGAGGGAGACGTGCAGCCATTTCAAGGAGGGCCCGGCCATGCGGTCCCAGCTGTAGTAATAGGCGATGAGGCAGACCGATTGCGCCACAAAGATGAACGCATACACCGGCATCATCGCCTTGAAGGTCCCGCCCATGTAACGCATGAAGCTGGGATAGAGCCAGAGAAACATGCCCAGCATCAAACTCCCCACGACGGCCGTCAAAGACAAGGCCAGCAGCGACACGCGCAAGAAATCGCGCGCCAGACAATCGTACCGGGCCGCCACCGTTTTATCGCGCGTGAACAGGCCGATCAATTCGATGATCACGCAAAAGATCGGCAGGGCCAACACGAACCCGCCGAAGTAGGTATGCTGTTGGGTCACGAACCACACAAACGTCCGGTTGTCGAACGAGCCGTAGCGCGGGTAGCGCGTTTCGTCCGAAGCCGGAGCGGGCGGCCCGGTCGGCACACCGTCGGTCTTGTAATAAATGTCCCGCGCGACGCCGGACGGGGTTGAATCGACGACGCTCTGCGCAAACACCGCCGGTACCGTCACACAGGAAAGCAGGACGACGAACGCAAGCAGCCGCACGCCAGTTGGTGTGACCATCGCCATGACGGAGGGTATCCCCCGGCACCACACAGCCCGTTGCACTTAACCTTGCCTCCCGCTCTCTCCGAGAGCAACCCCGGCCGGCGGGACCACCCCGTCGGTCGGCACAGCTTGTGTTTTCGACAGAATGCCAAAGACGAACGGACAACGCAACAAGGAAGTGGGCACCTGCTGCTGGATGCGATCCTCCAACGCCCGCCGGTACCCAAGATAGTAGCAATAGAGGGCCATGATACCCGTCACCAGCAGGCCGATCAGCCCATGGATGGAGCCGGGGATAGGATCCGGTCGCACCAGGAACGCCACCGCCCCGGCCAATACCAAATAGTACGTCGCGGCAAAGGCCAAGCCCGGCCACCACCAGAATCGAAAGAGTTCAGGCCAGCCCAGCAAGCCGAAGGCCGCCACCCATCCCCCAGACCGTTGTTGGCCCGATAGATAGGCGGGCAGCGCGACAGAGCCGGCCAGCAGGCTGATCAAGGCGAACTGGACGGCCAACGCGTCATCTCCCTTGCCCAGGCCGGACAGTCCGACCGCCAACAGCGCTCCGCCCAAACCGGCCAGCAGCGTCCACCCGGCCAAGATCCCCGGCTGTTCTCGAACGAGGGCGCGCAAGGCACCACCGTCGGGGAAGGTCAGGATCGGTTGGCCGTCACGTTGCAATCGCCGCACATGTCCGATTTCGAACGCATCCCGTGCCACCGAGGTGCAGGCAATGATGATGGCCATCATGGCCGGCCCGTCCGGATGGAGGAGATAGTCGTACCCGGCAAGGATCTTCAGCAGAGCCAGCACCATCAGCGAGAGCTGCACCCCGTAACAGAATCCGATCCAGCCCGTCACCCAACCGAGCCGCCGTCCTCCGTCTTCCTCCCACAAAGCGGCGAACCCGGTTCGACGGCCAACCCTATAGGCCAGCAAAGCCGTCATCGCCGCAATCAGGCCGCTCACGAAGAGCAACAAGAACGGATCGGTCAGCGGGTCTGCCCGCTTCACAATTCGATAGATGGCAAAGGCCACCAGCCCCGGCACCAGCATCACCAACCGCTTGCGCCTGCGGACTGAGTCCTCGGTCACCGCCAAGGTCAAACGGGGCAACACGCGCAACGTCAGCCGGTGCAACATCACTTCCTCAACGCTGAACGATGAAGGCTGAGTGATGAACGAAGAGCTGAGAACGTTTCATGCTTCCTCTTTGCTCTGCCGTTCATCGTTCAGCATTCCGCGTTCATCATTTCCCAGCGGCCATCCCGAAATATCGGGCTTTCACTTCTTCCATCAGGGCCACTGTGACTCGAGCGAGGCCGCGTTCAACGGCGGTTCGCTCCAACTCCAGCCTCGCCATGGCTCTCACCGCACCCGGCACGTTCACCAACCGCTGCTCTGCTTCCGGCTCCCACGCGACGGCCCCTCCCTGCCGGGCCTGAGCCATCAAGGCCATCGTGACGACTTTCTGCCCCTTGGACCGGACATAGTCTTCGACCTCCGGCTTGACCAGCGGCGCCACATAGGGAGGCATCCGCTCCAGCGCGTGGCGGGCATCGTCGCTCCACACAAGCCGATCCACCAGAGCCAGCGTTTCTTCGGGGGAACCCTCGCAACCGACGGCCAGCCCGCAACCCACACATTCGGACCGGACGAGCCACGCGCGGTGCGGCTCGTCATCGAACGCCTCATCCACCCCCTGCGTGTGCATCCAACGTCCGCAGCCGCAGACCAGCATAGGATTATCCGATTTTCCCCGGATACAGGATATACAACATCGTATAGGTCACGCTGCCGGTCACGAACAACACGCAATAGACGATCATCGTGAACCGCCCGAGCACCCGATGGCGCCGTTCCGCGTTCGGCCAGATCCGTTGAATGGTGATCTCCACCGAGAACACGATCGCGATCAGCACGAGCAACCCCGCATAGACCATCAGCTTGCGGGCAGAGAATCCGGCGCTGGCCACACGGGCGGCAAACAACAACAGGATGACCGCCGTGATGCCGCCGAAGATCTTGCCGACCTTGCCCCACGAGGTCAGGAGGGTGACGTCCTTGAGCATGCGCTTCCCCTGGTCAAAGGCCTGCGCCCGAAATCCCAACACGATCATATAGACCGCCATCACCAGTCCGATGATGACGAGCAGGATATGCAGGGTCAGCAGCGGAATGAACACGTGGTCGTACAGGTCCTGCGAGCCGCCGAATCCTTCCTTTCCTTCCACCGCCAGCACGCCGAGCTGCCGGAAGAGGTAGTAGTTCGTGAAGAACACCAGCATCGTCACCATCCCGCCCAACATCAGCCAATGGTGCGCATCGGCCTGGCGGCGCTTCGCCTGCACCCATCCGATCACAAAGAGGCCGGTGAACAAGGTCGCCATGAGCTGGCTGATGTCCGCGCCCAACGTCGCATGGGTCCCGAAGAATCCCGGCTGTTTCAGCCACTCTAACATCGTCGTGGTTATCCTTGTTTGATCCCTTGTACCACCGCGGTCCGCTCCAACTCGACGATCGACGCGAACCCGGCCGCCTTCATCCAATCCATCGCTTCGGCCGCCGTATAGCAACGGCCTTGTTCCGTATTCACCAGAATGTGCACCGCGAAAGCCGTCACCCAGGCGGGGCCCGTCCTCGACTCCTCCAGGAACCGGTCCTTGATGATCAACGTGCCGCCTGGGGACAAATGGGCGAAGGTCTTCCTGACCACAGCCGCATTCGCCTCCGGTCCCTGATAATGCAGGATGTCTGACATCAGAATGGCATCGTAGGGGCCGCCAAGAGGATCTGCGTTAAAGTCTCCTGGTTTGAGGCTGATCCGCCCTTCGAGGCCGGCCTCCTTGACCACGCGCTCGGTGACCGCCAGCGTCTGCGGCAGATCAAAGACCGTCGCCGTCAAGTTCGGATAGACCGTGCAGAAGGCGATGGCGTTGGTGCCGGCGCCTCCGCCAAGGTCCAGCAATGTCTTTGCCTTCTCCAGTCCCAGCCGCTTGGCCAAACCGGGGCCGCTTTGCTGTCCGATCCGGTCCAAGACGGTCAGAACGTTGGCCCCCAGTTCCGGATTGGTTTCAAAGACATGCCGGCTGACCGGCGAGCGGCCGGTCTTGATGGCCTCCTCCAGCCTCCCCCAGTTATTCCATTCGGCGTCGTGCAGGAGCAGCAAGTGGCCGACATAGCTCGGCGAGGTCTTGACCAAGTGCGTCCGCGCCGTACCCGTATTCGCGTACCGCACTCCTTCCTTGGTCAGCACCTTCATCGCCACCAAGGCGTTCAACAGCAATTCCAAGGCTCTCGTATCCGCCCCCACCTGCTGCGCAATCTCCGGCACAGTTTGTTCTCGCTCCCCCAATGCTGAAAATACATCCAGCCTGACGGCCGTCAGGAGAATCTTCGTTTCCCAGTAATAGCCGAGCTGGAAAATTTCGGCGAGTGACAACTCTCGACGCACACAACCTCGCGTCAGCAGCGGCGGTAACCGCATTCCGGTTGAGAAGCGAACAATTTTACCCAGGTCAGTTACCGAAAGGCAAGGCGCACGGAGGCGGGTCCAGGTTCACAACAAAACGGGCGGCGACCCGGAAGGTCGCCGCCCGTTTCGCAGGCAACGAAGAACGAACGATTCGAAACCTTACTTCTTGAGCTGGAGCTTGGCCTCGGCCTTGCCCCCTTCAGGCACATCCACTTCCATCTCCACCCGCATACCCTTGCCGTCGCCAGGGTGCCAGGCCACGATCTTGTGCTTGCCGGCCGGAACATCCTTCAGCTCGAAGCTTCCATCTTCCTTCACAACCGCATAGAAGGGGTTGGACACCGGAAGATAGAACCCCTGCATGAACTCATGCTGGTCGCACTGCAGCCGGAACATAGAACCCTGCTTGTCCTTGCGCAGCACCACCGGCTTGTCCAGCTTGGAACCTTTCTCGGCCAGACCGATGTTAAAGACCGTGGTGGAGCTCGGGCCCATCACCTCGAAGGAGTGTGGGTTGTGCAGCACGCCCTTCACGGACTTGGGATCGTCCGGATCGGAATCGTGGTTCTCCACGTGGAAATTCTTCTGCTTCACGACCACGCCGGTGTAGGGCAGGAACTCGCAAAATTCCGCGACCACCTCGGTCCCCTTGTACCCGTCCATGAACGCCTTGTCCTCGATGTCGAGCACGGCCACAACGGCGCCGGCCAGCCCGCCGTCTTTTCCGACGGTGATGGTCGGAAGGACGCGCTTATCGCCCTTCACCATTGCCTTGTTCGGGTTCTTCGGGCAGAACTTGGGATTGGGGAACTTGGAGAAGAGGAATTCCTTCTCTTCCGCCTTGCCGGCATAGGTCACCTTTCCGGTCACCGTCCCGCCAGCGTACGAGGTAAGGGGCGCAGCCACCAGTGCCGCTGCCGCCAGACCAAACACAAACGTCATCGCACCCTTCTTCATGACACCGCCTCCTTGTGAATAAACCGTAAAACCAGCCCGATATTGCTTAACCGCCCGTTCGAATGAGTCCCTTAGGAACTGCCGCGCCCTCTAACGGCTGAACCGTTCGCAATGGGTAGAACGACCATCCTCAAGCCACGCCGGGGTAGCCGTCGACAATGCGGACCGTGCTGGAGGGTCACCCTTGAGGCTTTCGAACGGTCCTGTATAGCTCACCTGGCCGGAGCCTGTCAAGCGCCGGTCGGAATTTCCTCCGGTCATTGTCCTTTTGCTGGCTGAACCGGTGCGGCAGCCGTCAGCGCCCGGATAAGCGCCCCCCCGACCGTCGCCCGGACCGCCTCATCTTTGTCCTTGAGACCTATCTTCAATATGCCAATGATTTCGCGCAGTTGCTCCTGTCCAAGCTCAGGAGATGAGAGCTGTCCCAGGCTCCGCGCCGCAGCAATCCGAGGCCGTGGAAGGGGGTCCTCCAGCAGCAATCGCAACACTTCCACCGCGTCCGTTCGGCTTTTGCCGTGAGTCTGGGCAAGGGCTCTACCGACCGAGGCCCTGATGCCTGGATCGGTATTGCGGGTCAAGGCCATGACGGTATCCACCACATCTTTAAAGGGGGTTCCAAGACGGAGCAAGGCCGAGACCGACGCGGCCCGGACCGCCGGGTTCGGATCCAACAACGAATCTTTCAGGGCGGCGGCGGATTCGGGAGCCGCGACTTCTCCCAAGCTGACGGCCACGGAAGCCCGTACACCGGGAATGGGATCCCGCAATGCGGCAACCAGATCGGGCGCCGCCGCCGGATCCTTCAGGTCGCCCAAGGCAGTGGCAGCCGCGCCCCGCACAGATGGCTGGGTATGGACCAGCGCTTGCCGCAGTAATGGGAGGGCGCGCCGGTCGCCCAAGTCGCCCAGCATCCGTAACGCCGCCGCCCGATCCTCCGGGTTTTGCGCTTCAGCCAATTCGCGGACTTGATTCCAGGCCTCGGATCGTCCGAGCATGACCAGGGCTCCCGATGCGGCGACGCGCACCGTCGCCTGCTCGTCTTTCAGCGCTTGTTCGACGACCGGAATCTGGGCTCGGTCCCCCGAGCGCCCCAGGGCTTTCAACACCACCACCCGCACCATCGCGGCTCGATCCTCCAGCGCTTTCTTCAAACGCGCGGTATGGGGTCCCGGCTTCATGCGCCCTAATCCCTCCGCGGCCAATGCCCGAACCAAGCCGGACCCATCGCTCAGCCCGTCGAGGAAGTGGGGAATCGCCTCATTACTGTTGGATTGGACTTCTTTCAACGCCGTATAGCCGGCCCCCCGCATCTGCTCCCGCATGTCCTTGAGCACGGCGACGATGAAGGCGAAGGCCAGGTCGTGCAGCAGGGGGCCGTCGTCTCTCCCCAATTTGGCCGCAACCTGATCGTAGACCGGCAGGGCATCAACCGGTCTGCCCAGACGAACCAGGATCCTGGCTTTGAGCCGCAGCGCATCGGCCCCTTGCCCTCCATCCTGTGTGAAGGGCTCGACCAACGCCAGCGCCTGATCATAGTGCCGCTGGTCGTAGGCGGCCTGGGCATCCTTGAACGAATGTGCCGGCTTCTCACCGGCCTGGCCCAAGCCGGGAGCCCCCATCAACAACAGGACTAGGGTCGGCAGCAGAACAGGCCAAAGGACACGCGGGGCAATCGTGACAGGAGGCGTCATTAACTTACTGCTGGCGCTCTACGAGGGGGATAATGTCGAGCGGGTAGCCCAGGACTCCAGGGCCGAAGCGTGGGTTGTCAACGACTTCGTGCGCCGTGCGTCGACCGACCGGCGCCTTGAAAGACAAGGCCGCATTCACGGTTCCGTTCGGTTCCACCGTGACCAATTGAGCGGGCACAATGCCTGTCTGGGGGTGCCAGGCGACCAATCGGTAGGTGCCGGGAGGAACACCGGTGATCGTGAACGAGCCGGACGCATCGGTGATGGCATAGTAGGGATTGTCGATGGCGACGGCCCAACTTTCCATGTAGGGGTGGAAGCCGCACTGCATGACGAACATCCGTCGTCCCTTGCTGAGATAAATGGGCCCCAACAGGGACTTGCCGAGTTCATGTTGATGCGACGCATGCAGGTCGCCGCGCTTGTGATGGAAGTTCATCGGCAAGGGTTGGTTGAACAGGACGCGGGCACCCTGGAGCATCGAGTTTTCGTAGGCCTGGATATCGTGCATCACCGGATCCATGTTGACGACTTCGACGGCATGGCCGTCGCGCACGACCGTGACAAAGGGCATGAATCGGCAATCCCGCGCCTCGACGCGGGGAACCGACACCTCGAACGCCTTCCCGGCCGAAATCCCCTCGATCATGACGACGGAGTCTTTCAGCCCGTGCGCACCATCCACCGAGAAATCATAGAGGAGACGCCATCCCTTCCCGTTCGAAATCCGGCCGCAGTACTGAGGGTCCGGATAGATGACGAGATTGTAGCCCTTGGGAGCCGGAACCGGCCCGTCCAGCGTCACACGACCCGCCACGGTCCCGCCATCCTTGACCTCGACGACGTCATACGCCAAGGCCGGTGCGGCCAGGAACAGCGTCAGGCATAGGGTTATCGCAAACCGGCTCATCCTGCCTCCGTATGACTTCGCGAAGATAAAAGATTGCCTGATAGGCGGCTTATCCTAACCGAAGACTCGGGCAAAAAAAAGGGGGAGCCTCGTCGGCTCCCCCTCAGACTCACCTGTCCGAACGAGCGCGCGTAGCTGTGTTACTTCGCCGCCACGGGAATGGCCTGACCGGCAGCAGGCAGGTCCGTCTGCGCGCTCTTCATACCAGCCGCCGAGCCGGCCAATGGAAGGATCCGCTGGTCGCCAGCCGGGAGCACCCGCAGGTAGCCCCACTGACCGGACTGCGAGTACGGCAGCCGCTGATTGCTGTACACATAATCGCCGGCCATCCGAGCCGGCCCGCCGGCAGAGTGAATGAACGCGTCGATCGCTTCCGATCCGGAGAACTCGACCACGCTGATCTGGTCGGCCCCGCGCATGAACGGCTCGATCGGCCACTCATGCTTCTCGACGCTGAACATCCCGTTCTGTTCGTTGTTGGCGCCCAGGATGTGGATGCGAACCGGATCGCCGGCATGCGCGTAGATGATCGGCGTGACCGGATCTTCCGGCTTGTCCACTTTGCAAGGCTGGAACACCTTGCCCAACGAACAGCCTTGTTCCTCGCGGTACTTATACGGCTCGGACCGGTAGTTCACCCCGGTCAAGCCGGCCACGTTCTGCACGTAGGGCATGAAGCTGGTCCCGATGATGTTGTCCTCGTCCTGGAAGAACAGGGCCACATCCCGGTAGCTATGCCGGTATTCGTTGCCGGGGATCGTGCGATCCACGATCACGTCGGCCGCCCAGCTGTTCTTGGTGGTGATATCGGCGCCCGTCTGGGGATCGCGATACGTGGACCCCTTCGGACCGATGACCACCGCGCCGAACAGTCCGTTGCGCGGGTTCACCATCACGTTGCCCCAGTCCCACACGATCGACGTCGCCTCTCCCAGGAAGGGATCGGCATAGTAGGTGTAGGTCCGGCTTTCACCGGGAGCGATCGTCTGATCCCCCGTATTGTTGCCCACGTTGGCGCCCAAGGAATCCTTCGGATCGAAGGCCAAGCCGATCGCCGAGAAGGACGCACGGCTCGCCTTCATGTTGTTCTTCAGATTCACCTTGATGCAGTCACCGACGTTCGCGCGGATGGTCAACGGCATGGGTTGCATGCCTCCCGCCACCTTCGCGACATCTTCTTCCAACGCATAGATCTTGGCGTCCGGATTGGAAATCTGAATCTTCCGCTCAAAGTCCACCTCGATCGCCTCGGGCGCGTTCTGGTTGAACTTCATGGACGGATAATCCATGGCCACGACGTTGAAGCTCTTCACCGGCGCGTCAGCCGGACAGACGGGCTTCGCCGCCGGGATCTCGTTCCGGCCCGAATAACCGGCCGGCAGCTTCTGCAGGTCCTGCTGCTCCTTGTTGTACACGCGCACGATGCCCCAGCCGCCCTCGGAGAACTTGGAGGACCGGCCGTTGAAGTGGATGAAATCGCCGGCCTGCAACCGCGGGCCGCCAGCCTGCGGCACGACCAGGTCATACCGCTCGGCGATCCCGATATGCATCGAGTACTTGCGATTGGCATCGCCCGCATACCGCTCCGACAAGAACGTGTGGCCCGAGAGAGTCCAGGTCATCGTCTCGTTCATGAGCGTATGCAGCAGCCGGAACACCATCGTGTCCCCCGTGTACGCCCGCAGCAGCGGCGTATAGGGGTCCCCGTGGATGGCGCTGTTGAAAATCTGCGACGATTCCGGATTCGTCGCCAGGCGCTGCGCGATCGGGCCGGCCCTGAAGTTCAAGCCGCTTCCGGTCGTATGCGTGCCGCCGTTCAGGAACGGCATCGGCGTCATGTAAATCTTCTCCGGCATCATGAACGACACGGTCTTGCCCGCTTCCAGCGCCACTTCCACCGGCTGGCCGGGCGGGTTGCCCGCGGTCACGATGTTCACCGTATGCGGCACCGTATCGTGCACCTGCACCATCAACTCGCGGAAGCTGCCGTTCACGCCGTAACCCACCGGCTCGACGGTCCGGATGTCCGCGATCGGACCGCTCCGGATCAGCTTGCCGGTCTTCGGGTCATGGTACGTCGAACCGACCGGCTCGGCGATGAAGGTCCCGAATCCGCCGTGCGGCCAGGTCGTGGCGCCGAACGCGTGGTCGTGCCAGAAGACCGTCCCCACGTCCGCATCCACCCAGAACCGCTGCCGGACGAACTCGACCGTCACGATGTCGTTCGCCGGATGATCGTTCCGCAGGCCCTTGCTCAGGGTGATCGTGTTGCCGCTGATCGCCTTGATCCGGGAAACTTCGTTCCCCTTCACATTATCGGCCCCGACCAGAATATCGGTCCCCACGTGATACTGGGCCGCGTTCTTCACCGACAGGCTGGTGGCGCCCTTCTTGGCCGCCGCGGTCAGCACCGTGTTCATCGGCGGGGGCAGCCCCTTCTTGACCTTCTTTTCCAGCATCGTGAACGGCCGCACCGACTGTTCGTAGGAGAAGCCGGTGATCACGCCGTCCGACGCCTGGTTGTCGAACTGCAGGAAGTGCCAGTGGGTGTTGATCTTGGACGACTGGAAGTTGGTGTAGTCGTCATCGTCCCACTCGCTGGTCAGCGTCCAATCCACGCAATCGTAGATGTTGCCGCGAACGACCAGCGGATATTTGAGGTCATCGTTCTTCCGGATGGCCTCTTCTTCCTCATGGAGCACGTAAATCAAGCCGTTCGGATCGACCACCGCCGGCTCCTTGCCCTGCGCCTTGGCGATCTTGATCGGCAGCTTGATAAAGTGCACGTTGTAGTTCTTCCGGCCCGCGTTCTCCGGACAGAGGCTCCACACCCCGTTCTCGCCCGGCGCGGCCTGTTCCGTGCTCTCCTCGCCGCTGGCATCCCGGCGGATCATCTCCAGCCAGGGCGCGCCCACGTGGTTCGGCGAGAACATCACCCGCTTGCCGAAGTGCGGCGTCAAATGCGGCCAGGCGACCTTCCCGGTCGTCGGCTCGAACGTGATCGGATGCCGCTTGCCCGGATGGCTAGACTTGTACTTGGGGTTGTCGATCGTGCTTTCCTTCTCGCTCATCGCACGATTGCCTTCCCAGGTCCAATCCAGCACGGTCGCGTCGTAGGACACGATCTGGCCCTTCTCATCGTCCTTGTGGCCGGGCTTCCCTTGCGGGGGCAACTGCATTGCCACCCAATCCTTGATGGTGATCACCGCCGGGTTGGATTTCCAGTTGCTCTTGCCCTTCTCCACGATTTGGAAGGTCTTGCCGAACCAATCCACGGTCTTGCCGACCAGCTTGTCGGACGTGACCGGCAGCTTCATCCGGCCCTTGCGGTCCGGCAGCTCGCGCAGATCCGGCATCGTGTCGTTCCGGTACTCGCCCACCTGCATCGTGTTGTACACGCGCCAGTAGCCCCACATGCCGGCCACATAATGGTGCGCCACGTGGCAGTGGAACAGGAAGTCGCCGGCCAGCTGCTGGCAGAGCCCGGAGCCGCACTCGGTCTCCAGGTCCAGCGCCTCGGACGGCCCGATCACTTCCACGTCCACCCGGTCCGTCTTGTGGCGGATGACCGGGTACTTCACCGGACCGTTGGTCGCCGTGGCCCAGAGGTTCATGTCGTCGATGGCGCGCGGGCTGCGCGGCCAGCGGATCGTCCCGCCATGGGGATGGTGCGAGTGGAACACCTCGGACCCGCCGTGGACCAGACGGAACTTGGCCGGGTCGCCCATGTAGGAGCGGGGAATCGTCGGGGACGGATCGCCGAAGGTATAGGAGCTGTAGCCCATCGACTCGTCCTCGAACCCGAAGTACTCGTGCTGCACGTGCATGTTGTTGATGCCGAACGGCTCGCTGCGATAGTTGATCGCACGGCCGCCCGGACGGTACGCGTCGGTCAGAGGATCGCGCTGCGGGAGGAAGTCGCCCTTCTTGTTCACCGGACGGAAGGCTTCGTCGCCCACCTCATGATAAATCAGCGCGAACTCGCGGAAGTCCGGACCGCTGCCGTTCTTGATGATTACCTGCCAGCCGCTCCGGGCCGGGGTCGGATCGCCGGTGCCGAGCGGTTCGAGATACTCAGACCCCTTCGGCTCGACGACGAAGACGCCGAACAGGCCCATCACCGTCAATTCCCGGTCGTTGCTGTAGGTATGGAACTGGCGGCCGCCCTCCTGCGTGCTGGGGTGGATGTACCACTCCATCTCCACGCTCTTGTCCTTCGCCACGATCGAGTCGGGATTGGTCGTCGTCGCCGGCTTGCCGGTGGCGCTGATGACCGTGCTGGACCCGTGGATGTGCAGGCTGACTTCCTCGCCGCCATCGAGCTTGTTCTGCAAGGTGATCTTGACGCAGTCGCCCTGGTTGCCGCGGATCACCAGCGGCTGGATCCACTGGGCCTGGATGCCGGGAAGCACCGCGCCCGGATCCCACCCTTCCTTCTCGCGCGCCGCCTTGTTCGTGGCCTCTTCCGCGCGCACCTTATCCATGTTCTCGGTCAGCGTGTACATGTAGCCGGGATAGAAATCCAGCCACTGGTTGAGCGTGATCTCGACGTTGATCGCCGACACGTCGTAGGACTTCACCGGCGCGCTGGCGGGGCACTTGCCTCCCGCATTCATGGACACCGGCTCGACGCGGGGGTCCGAGACCAGCAGCAGGTCCTGGCCGCCGGCTCCATATTGGTGCAGCATGGAGGTGGTGTTGAACATGCCCGTGTTGACGCCCTGCACCTGCGGATCCTGGTTCAGATGCTCCATGATCCGCTGATGCTGCTGCTCGACCTGCGCGGACCGGTCCGCGCGCCCCGACATCGTGTCTTCCACGATGGTCTGGCCCTTGAGCTTTTCAGCCCAGGCCGGAGTCTGGTGCGACATGGCGGTCTGCTGGACGGTGGCGTGTCCCTCGTGGGACGAGGGGGACTCGGCCGAAACGGACAGCGGCACCCACAGCAGGGCGCCGCCGGCCATCAAGCCAAGCGTGCGGACAAAACTGTGCAGTGAGAATGTGGAATGGTACATGGACCGGCCTCCTTGAGAATACGACTGATGAATGACCCTGACGATTACATGACGGTTACATAGGCAATCTCTGGCAGGTTGTGGAGGGGAATCTCCGGTTTGCTTATTGATGAACCAAGCCTGCGCCCATCGAGGCTCGCGAGAAAGCCCAAAGATACTCAAGTCGCCTTCCACTGTCAACCCCTACTTTGAGGAAGCCGTTCGACCGGCGGATCATCACGATCCGCACGTGGGCTGGGAGAGCATTGCGCCCTCTCCGCGACCGAATGACAATAAAAAATGGCCCTCGTGGAAGGCCTATCCAACTATCCAACGGGAGCGCCCTCAAACCATTGGAAGAGAGAAGGCCAGGCCCCATAAGGACCCAGCCCTCCCCGACGTCGGACGTGCTGGCTGAGGCTTACAGCCGATTGACCCGTTCGGCGGGCCGGATGGAGATCGGCTCTTCGCCCTGGATATGCGCGACCTCCTTGCCTGAGTTGTTCTCCACCACATGTACGTCATGTACGCCTGGCCCTTGCCGAATAACCACGTCGCTTTGTCCGCCCCGAGCCTTCGCCCCCGGACCTGTCAAGGCAGGCACCCGCACCGGGCTTTTCATTCCTGGCGGCGGTTATGCGATAATATACCCATGCTGTTGAAGCGTTGGCTGGTCGGGCTTCCCCTCAAAACGGCACAAGCGGTCCACGAACGGCTCTCCAAGCGGCTGGCGCTGGCCGTGTTTTCGTCCGACGCCCTGTCTTCCGTCGCCTATGCCACAGAAGAAATCCTGCTGGTCCTGGTTCTAGCCGGAGCGGCCGCCGTGTCGGCCTCCATTCCGGTCAGTCTGGCCATCATCGGACTCTTGGCCGTCCTGACCATGTCCTACCGGCAGATCATTTTCGAGTATCCCAACGGGGGCGGCGCCTATATCGTCGCCAAATCGAATCTTGGCGACTGGGCTGGCCTGACCGCCGCCGCCGCGCTGATGATTGACTACGTGCTGACCGTGGCCGTGAGCGTGGCCGCCGGCATCGCCGCCCTCACCTCGGCCGTTCCCGCGCTCTTTCCCCACCGCGAGGCTTTCTGCTTGTTGGCCATTATCCTGGTCGTCATGGTGAATCTCCGCGGAGTCCGCGAGTCCGGACAGTTCTTCGCCACCCCGACCTACATCTTTATCGGCAGCATTCTGTTGATGCTGCTCGTCGGCCTAGTGCAGTTTGTGTTTGGGAAATCCCCCGACATGTTCGCGCAACGGGCGGCCGCGCCGGCGGCGGTCGAGGGACTCACGGTGTTCCTCTTGCTCCGCGCCTTCTCGTCCGGTTGTACCGCGCTGACCGGGGTGGAAGTCATTTCCAACGGCGTCTCCGCCTTCAAGCCGCCGGAGTCCAAGAACGCGGCCCTCACCATGGTCGGCATGGCCGTGATTTTGGGCACGCTCTTCATCGGCATCAGCCTGTTGGCGTACCAGTACGGGGTCCTGCCGCGTGAGGATGAAACCGTGGTCTCCCAGATCGCGCGCCAGGTCTTCGGCGGCGGCCCGCTCTACTACCTGGTCCAGGCCTCGACCATGATGATCCTGATCCTGGCGGCCAACAGCAGCTTCGCGGGATTCCCGCGCCTGGCCTCGCTGCTCGCCAAAGACCGGTACATGCCGCACCAGATGCAGATCATGGGCGACCGGCTGGTCTTCTCGAACGGCATCATCATTCTGGGGCTCTTCTCCTGCCTGCTGATCATCCTGTTCAACGGAGACACGCACGCCTTGATTCCCCTCTATGCCGTCGGCGTCTTCCTCTCCTTCACCTTCTCCCAGGCCGGCATGGTCAAGCGCTGGCTGACGAAGGGCGGGCCGGGCTGGCGTCAAAAATTGCTCGTGAACGGTATCGGCGCCGTCGCCACCGGCATCGCCACCCTGATCATCGCCAGCACTAAGTTCCTGCACGGGGCCTGGATCGTCATCGCCCTGTTGCCGTTGATCATCATGTGGTTCCGGGCCATCCATGCCCATTACGTCGCCGTGCACGAACAAGTCGCGCTGACCAGGGACCACCGGCCTCCTCCGCCCCGCCGCAACACCGTCATCGTCCCGATCAGCGGGGTGAACCTCGCCGTCATTCGGGCCGTCGACTACGCGCGCGGCCAGGCCGGGGATATCCGCGCCGTGATGGTCAACGTGGACAAGGAAGAAACCGCCCTGACGCAGATCAAATGGGCTCAATGGGGCTGCGGAGTCCCGCTGATCCTCCTGCACTCCCCCTACCGGTCGGTGATGGGCTCGCTCCTGGACTACATCGAGGAACTGCTCGCCAAGGACCCGGACGGCTGGGTGACGGTGGTCATCCCGGAAATCCTGCCGGCCAAGTGGTGGCAAAACATCCTGCACAACCAGCGGGCGCTCATGCTGAAAGCCGCGCTGTTGTTCAAGGAACGGGTCATCCTCACCGATGTGCCGTTCCATTTGGAGCGATAACCGTGACACGTAAAACGTTAGACGTGAGGCGTTGGATGCGGGTGGGGCGCCTCGGCCTGCTGCCTTCCGCCTTGTGCCTCGTGTTCGCCGCACAGCCGGCGTACGCCTTCAAGATCGTGGCGCCGGCCGAGCAGGCGGTGTTGAAGTCCGGCCAGACGGTCACGGTCAAAGTGGACCTGGGCAACGACCCAGGTGTCGTGAACGTCCGCTACTACTGGTACACCGAGCAGAGCGACACGTTGGTGGAGCAGGAAGACGTCGCCGGCGGAACGGGAGGCGGCAAAAATAAAATTGCCGACGAAAAATACTGGCAGCGCGACAGCGCCGCCGGCGGCGCCATCGTCGCCATTCCCTCGCTCGTCGCCACGGCACAGGATAGCCCCCCCTTCGGCGGTTCCCTGCGCATTCCCGCCGAGGCCATCGGCACCATGCGGCTGCTGGCCGTCGGGGAAGTCTCCCGAGGCAGGCTGGGCACCCGCACCCAGTTCGATGAAATCCTCGTGCAGGTCCAGCCGGAGGCCGAACTCACCTCCATTGATTTCGAAACCGACAAGCCGCTCCTCTTGGGACGGGCCGGACAGGCGGCCACCTACGGCCAAGTGGATTCGCTGGGCAAGATCTTCGACCTGCCGGTCGTCGGCCTGTTCGCCGACGGCGTCACCAGGCCGATCACCCATCCCTCGACCGGCACGACCTACCAGTCCTCCAACAGCAAGGTGATCAAGGTCCTGCCGGAGGGCCTGTTCCAAATCGTCGGGAACGGGACAACCACGATCACCGTGACCAATCACGGCAAACAGGCGGCACTAGACGTGAAGGTCGAAGTCAACGATGAGCCGAACGAACCGCCCATCGCGAACGCAGGCCCGAACCGGACCGTGAAGGCCGGGACGAAAGTCGAGCTGAACGGATTGAACAGCCGCGATCCGGAAGGCGAAGCGCTGTACTATGCCTGGAGCCAGGTGCGCGGGGGGAAAGTCGCGCTGCTCGACCTTAACATGCCCAAAGCCAGCTTCCTGGCCCCCCAGGTCTCCGAAAAACGACTCTACCGTTTCAAGCTGCGCGTCACCGACAAGAGCGGGGCGGATAGCGTGCCGGTCTATGTGGACGTTATAATAGAGCCGTAGTTCGTGAAGCGTATCTCGTGAAGCGTCCCGTCTGGCAATTTGCCCCCTAGGGCTCTTTCCAATATACTGATGACAGTTTGAGCCTACTCAACACTGAGGAGACAAAAGACAATGGCAACCGTGAAGGTGTCTCTATCAGATGAAGAAATGCGTCGGCTGGAGGAGCTGAGCAAGCGAGAAGGCCTCACTGTCGAGCAGATGGTGCGGCTCGGCATCCATGACTTCATCAGCCAGCCGGACGAGACGTTTCACGCCTCGGCGAAACGCATTCTGGAGAAAAACGCCGAGCTGTATCATCGCCTCGCGTGATCCGCTACCTCTCTCTTGCCGAAGCCTTAGAACTGCACCGATCTGTGCTGGAACGCTGGGGCGGCTCCGGCGGGATTCGAGATATCAACGCGCTCGAATCGGCACTCGCACAACCTCGCCAGGGATTCGGTGGGGCCGACCTCTATCCCGACCTCGCCACCAAAGCTGCAGCCTTGTGCTTTTCGTTGGTCCTCAACCACCCATTCGTCGATGGAAACAAACGAATTGGGCATGCGGCCATGGAAGTATTCCTGATGCTGAATGGCCACGAATTGCGTGGGGGCGTAGACGAACAAGAGCAACTGATGCTCCAACTTACGGCAGGCAATTTGAAACGGGAAGTCTTGACCGAATGGGTCAAACAGCATCTGGTTCCAGTAAAGCGGTAGCTCCGGACTCCTCATGGCCTCGTTGGCTGACCGTTTTGAGCAGCCGATGAATCCTTCGGAGAATCATAACAGTGTCAGTTGATCGGCCGCCTAACCGAGAGATTCGAATATGCATCGAGTATCAAAGGCAGCAACGGCCCCTCGTCTGGTTGGGCCATGAAGAACCCCGCCCTTACAGGCGGGGTCTCCTTAAAGTTCAAGCTGCGCTTGACCCGTCTCCTGCTCGCCCTGGTACCGGACATACTGCCGAATCGTGGCTTCGTTGACGCCCACTGTCGAGGCGAA
>JAGWTI010000115.1 GCA_028876065.1 Nitrospirota bacterium | reverse complement strand
GGAGAAGAAGGAAGCGCAATTGCGGATTAACTTGGAATCGGCGATGGCCGGGCTGGCCGATTCCTTGACGGACGAGGGCATGACGACGACACAGCTGCGCGAACACTATGGCAAATAGCATGGCATGGGTCTTCCATCGCAACGGACAACCCATCAAGAGCTTTCGCAAGGCCTGGGATAAGGCCTGCGAGGCGGCGAGGGTCCCGGACATGATCCCCCATGATTTCAGACGGACGGCTGTGCGGAACCTGGAACGAGCGAGCGTGTCCCGGTCCGCCGCCATGAAGTTGACCGGCCATAAGACCGAGAGCGTCTATCGGCGGTACGCCATCGTGTCGGAGGCCGATCTCGCGGAGGGAGTCAGGAAACTGGCCGCCCTCCAGAAGAGAACGGGCAAAGCTCGGGCAAAGCAAGCCCCAAACAGGAGGGAGGAGGAATCGACCCTATTTCCTAACTGCGTGGAATGTGGTGCCGGAGCCCGGACTCGAACCGGGACGCCCCTTTCGGAGCAAGGGATTTTAAGTCCCTGGCGTCTACCATTCCGCCACTCCGGCGCTGGTCATGCGTGAGGCAGGAACGTGACTGCGTGCTCGAACGGGGTGAGGATACAGGACAGTCCCCGCCCTTTCAACACGATTGCCGCCGAGATTACGGTTTGCTCAGGAGTGGATGCGCTGGGCACAAAGCAGGAACGGCCTGGGCCGGGGATGGCCACAGGCCGTTCGGTTGGAGGGCGCCGGTCGGAACCGGACGCGGCGGGATGGGAACTCCTGCGCGGAGACCCCGTCGTTTAGGCCGCTTCCACCGCTCGCGGGGCTTCCTTCTTCGCCACCAGCGCCTTCCCGCGCTCGATAGCCCGCTCCACCCCATCCTTCAGGTCGCGGCCGAAGCGTGTCGCCTGGACCTGCGTCTTCTTGGCATAGTGCCGCAGCTGCCGCCGGGTCTCCGAACCAGATTGGGGCGCATAGAGCAAGGCCAGCCCGGCCCCCACCGCCGCACCACCGGCAATCAACGCTGCGATCTTCGCCGTTTGTCGTCCATTGGTCGTCATGGGGTCTCCTCCTTGTGTGTTGTTGGTGCCTGTCTGTTGCGCGATCTCGTATCCCGCTTCTTCCGCTCGATCAGCCCTTTCATTTGTTACTACAGCAGCATCCGTGCCAATGTTCATATTTACATAAACTTCAATTGTTCAAACAGCTTACGATGCACGACGAATGTAGCCGATTAGATCGCTGGCCGTGACTTTTCTGCAACAAGTCACAGTGATCCGTCCCAAAAAGAAAACAGTGAGACGGGTGGCTGAGTCGGTGAGCGGTTATCGGGCCGATTGGAAGAGGAGGATGGCCTTGCGTTGCGTCTCGGTTGCCTCTTGTTGCAGCCCCTGCGCTTCGTAGGTCAGAGCAAGATTGATCAGACTGGCCGCTTCTTTGTTCTGATCGCGCAATGCCCGAGAGAGTGTCAGGGCCCGCTCATGCTGTTCCGCGGCGGCTGCGACATGGCCTTCGGCGAGCGAGAGACTCCCGAACAAGGCCCAGGCCTCTGCTTCCCGTTCCCGATCCTTGAGCGTTTGATAGAGGGCGAGAGCGCGCCGAGCCATCATAACCGCTTCCTTGAGTCGCCCCTCTTCTCCGTGCAACTTGGCCAGACGGACACGCAGACCCGCCTCCGCCCTGAGATCTTGTTGCGCCTCGGCCAAAGCCAGCCCTTCTTCGAACAACGGATGCGCCGCCGCTCCTTCGCCTTCCGCAAGATACCCATCGCCGATCGCGCTGAGCGCCGACACTTGCTGCCTTCGATCGGCCCGTTCACGCGCATCGGCCAAAGCCCCTTGCAACAATGCCTGGCCTTGGTCAACCTGGCCTTGTCCGATCAGGAGCCGGCCCAGCCTGATACGGGCCTCCCCTCTCCCTTCCCGGTCATGGGCCTGCAGAAACAGCACGTCCGCCTGTTCGTAGGCCCGTTGCGCCTCGGCCTTATGCCCCGACGCTTCGGAAACCCGCCCCATCTTCAACAGAGCCTGTCCATAATCCCGAGGCTCGGTCAACGCAGCCCAGAGGTTCACGGCTTCGCGCAACAACGATTCGGCTTCGCCCGGCTTGCCCTGCCGATCCAAAAGATCGGCCATACTGCCCAACGCAAGAGCCTGGCCGCGCCTGTTACCGGCATTGCGAAACGCCGCCAGGGCCCGCTGATAGTAAGGCATCGCTTCCTGGAAATGATTCTGCACGGCGTGGAGATCGCCGATCCGGAGCAGTTCCTGGCCGTCCAGGGTACGGGCCGACTTGGCGCGATCGGCCACCGTCAGACCGGCCGATACGGCCGGGGCTGCGGAAAGCATGGCTGCAAGGCACAGAGAAGCGACCATACCCCATGATACAACTGCCGCCTCGGCTTGGCCACATCTTGCAAAATTGCACGGGCCTCCCTACTATGCGGCGACCGAACGACGAAGGGAGTGTACCTCGCCATGCTCGATGCGATTCAATATCCGAATCTCGACCCGGTCCTGCTCCGACTCGGGCCCTTACAGCTCCGCTGGTACGGGCTGATGTATCTGCTGGGCCTGACCGCCGCCTACTCCATCATCAAGGCACGGGCGGCGGCCAAGAATCTGGCCTTATCCGCCGACCAGATCTACGACATGATCGTCTATGCGGCCGTCGGTGTGTTTGTCGGAGGGAGGCTGGGCTATACGCTGTTCTACAACCTGCCCTATTACCTGCAACATCCTGCCAAGATCGTGGCCGTCTGGGAAGGCGGCATGTCCTTCCACGGAGGCCTGCTGGGCGTGATCGTCGCCCTCACGCTCTTCAGCCGCCGCACAGGCATCCCGGCCCTGGTGGTGGCGGACCTCGCCGCCGCCGGCACGCCGATCGGCCTCGGCCTCGGCCGCCTGGGCAATTTCATCAATGGGGAACTCTACGGCCGCCCGACCGACGTGGACTGGTGCATGGTCTTCCCCGGCGCAGGACCGGAATGCCGTCATCCCTCCCAGCTCTACGAGGCGGGGCTGGAAGGCGGGCTGCTCTTTCTGGTGACCTGGCTGGTCGGGCGCAGACCGACGCCGCCAGGGACGGTCTTTTGGAGCTTCATCACGGGCTACGGCCTCTGCCGGATGGTCGTGGAGTTCTTTCGGGAGCCGGATTTCCACCTGGGCTTCATCCTGGGCCCCTTCTCGATGGGTCAGCTCTTGAGCCTCCCGATGGTCCTGCTCGGCGCCTTCATGCTCGCGTGGGGATTTCAGAAAGCCGGAGGGACGTCAGATTCAACCGGAAAGCAACCTCGCCCAACATCTTCTTAGGGCAAACTGAGAGGGCGTTCAAACGGACGTCCCAGCAAGGCCGCAGCAAGCGAAAGGCCGAAGCGTACTCTTTGCGGTACGTTGAGGTCTTGAGCGAAGCGAGAACGAAGCTGGACGTCTGTTTCAACGCCCTCAATAGGGCATTTCGTCGTCGTCCAGCCCGAAGTAATGCCCAATCTCGTGCACGACCGTGTCCCGCACTTCCTTCACCACTTCGTCGGCCGTGCGACAGAAACGCAGGATCGGTCCCCGGTAAATCGCAATACGCGCCGGCAGCCGGCCTCCGGGATCGAAGAAGGTCTCGTCATCCACGGCGGGACCGGAATAGAGCCCCAACAGATCGTCCTCCGACTCCAAGCCCAATTCGTCCAGCACATCCCGCGACGGCTCTTCCTCCACCATGACCGCCACGTTCTTCATGATCCTGGCATAGTCCCTGGGCAACCCATCCAGCGCGCGGCGGACCAGGCCGGAAAACTCCTCGACCGTCACGGTCAATGCCGGCCGTTGGCGACGAGCCCTGGGCATCCCTGCCTCCTCTTGGCTCCCGGATCGTCAATAGGGTTTCGGGTCCATGAAGGCCTTGTCCTTGGACAGAGGGCCCCCTTCATTCGAATACCGACGGAACGGCGGGGCGTTCCAAATAATCTGGTTGCCGGGAGCCAGGTTGGCCGCCTCTTTATAATGGACGGTCGCCTCCTTCTTATTGCCAAGCCGCTCCAGCGTCAGCGCCAAATCATAGTGGGCTTCCGCCAACGTCGGCTCGACCTTGATCGCCGTTTCATATTGGGCCTTGGCCTGCTCCCATTGCGTCTGCGCGAACAGCTTGTTCCCCTCCTCCACGGCCGTCGCCGCCGCAGCCGACGATCCGGCCGGAGCCTTGAGGGTCAGCGTCGCCGTGGTCGGATTCCTGACCGGCCCTGCGCACCCCGCAGCCAGCAAGATCAAACAGACCATCGCCAGAAATTTGTGCATGCTCCACCTCCGCCGTTTCGATTGATGCCTGTCACAGCTTCACGCCGACACCGCTCCGGAGAAAGACAAACTGGAAACGGACCGGGCCGATCCCCAAGCAGGAAGCCACCGCGTCCCGGTAGACTTGGGCCTGCACCCGATAGGCCTCCGCCCTCGCTTGGACCTCGTCAGCCGCGACCCGATCCGTCTTATAGTCCGCAATCCAGACCTCTCCGTCAAGACGGAACAGCAGATCCATCGATCCCTGCATCACGGACGGCCGAGGACCGGGCGCATCCGGCCGGCGCCCCCCGTCCCATGGAATCGCGAAGGGCACTTCACGGCCGAGAATCTCGGCTCGCCGAAGGTCTGCGTAAGGAGCGGAAACGGCAAACCCGGCCAACAGCTCCTGCAACTCGGCGCGAATCCGTTCGGTGTCCTCCATCCGCTCCGCCGGAACCGCCTTCCGGCAGATCCGATCAATATGGGCCGGGAGCTGCGCGGGGTCCGCGGAAAAATCCCATTCCTGCAACACCAGATGGGCCAACGTGCCGATCAATCGGGACAACTCGGCCTCTCTCGGTTCCCCACGAGTCGTTCCGGCCGCGCCGGGAGCCTGCCGCTGAAGCAGCTGCGTCGGCGTCAGCTCGCGCGGCGTCAGACAAGCTGCAGCCCACGCCTCGTCACGCTGCCTCCAGTGACGGACCACATCGGCACCTGCCGTCTCTTCGCCTCGGGGAACTGCGAACGCGCCTTTTCTTCGAGCCCGCCGGTCGGCCGCCGACACCACGTGTTGTTCCACCGATATGGGCCCGATCCGGCAGGTTCGATCCTCCGGCTTCCCCACTTCTCCATCCACGGCTTCGCGTACAAGGGCCAGCAGCGAGTCACGCGACACCCGGCTGGGAAGCCCGCCGGACAGGATCAACCGCTCCCTGGCTCGGGTCATGCCCACATAGAGGAGGCGCCGCCGCTCCACCGCCTCTCGGGCCTCGCCTTTTTCTCTCGTGACCACCGCCCCCAGACTGCACCGCTCGCCTTGCACCAGCCCCACCAACCCCGTGGACCAGTCCTGCGACACGAGCGGGACCCGCCTGATCGGCCCGGTCCCGTGGTGCAGCCCGGCCAAGATCACCACCGGAAATTCCAGGCCCTTGGCCTTGTGGATCGTCAACACCCGCACCGCCTCCAACGATTCTTCGGCGAGCGCGCTCTCGGCTTCCTCCGGCTGTTCGGCGAGTCGGCCGACCATCAGGTCCACGAATCCGCCCAAGCCCAGATGGGGCCGGTCGGCCAGCTCCGATGCCATGTGACGCACCTTCAGCAGGTTGGCCACCGCCTGCTCTCCGTGGAGCGACGAGGCGGCGATTTCCAGCAGCGGCAGCCGCTCGAACAGCAGATGGATCGCGTCCGGGAGCGGGCGCGAAGGAAGGACTCGGGCCAGTTCGGTCAACTGCGTATACAGGCGGCTGAGGATCGCCGCCCGCGGGCTGCCCCAACCGGTCAGCCGTTGGCCCAGGCGATAGTCCAACGCGTGGCGTTCATGGAGTTCGACCAGCTCCCGATCGGTGACGCCGCCGAGCGGCGAACGCAGCAGGCCCACCAAGGCGATCCGGTCCAGCGGATTCTCCAGCACGCGCACGAGGTTGACCAGGTCGATGACTTCCTGTCGCCGATAGTAATGTTTCTCGCCGTCCGTCACGTAGGGAATGTCGTGGCGCCGCAGGGCGTCCAGGTAGTCTTGCGCCTGGGTGAGTTTGCGGAACAACAGCGCCACCTGCCCGGGCTTGAGCGGCTGCCGCCGGCCCTGCGCATCGGTCAGCGCGTCGCGCGCCAGCAGTTCCTCTTTGATCCACCGGGCCAGCGTTTCCGCTTCCGCTCGAGTCGCCGCCGCCGCGTCCACCTCACGCTCGTCCTCGCCCCCCCCCACCAAGAAGAACGACGCGCCCGGCGCGGAGCTGCCGCCCCGTCGGCCCGGCTGCACCAGCAACGGCACGTTCGGCGGTTGCAGATGTTCCTGCGGCGTGAACAAGCGGTCGAACACGGCATTGACCGCGTCCAGCACCGCCCCGTGGCTGCGAAAGTTGGTCTCCAGCTTCAAGACCGAACCTCCCGCCGACTCGACCTTCTCCACAACCCGCTCGAAGGCTTCGATGTCCGCCCGCCGGAAGGCATAGATGGATTGTTTGGGATCGCCGACGATGAAGAGTTTCCCCGGTTCCAGCGCCACGGCTTGCCAGGCTGTCCCGTTGGAGCCGGACCGTTCGGACAGGAAGAGCACGATCTCGTATTGGACCGGGTCCGTATCCTGAAACTCATCGACCAGGATGGCGCGATACTCGTGCTTGAGCCGTTCGCGAATGCGGGGATGGTCGCGCAGGAGCGTCCGCGCCCTCGCCAAGAGCCCGTCGAACGACAACCAGCCATCCGCCACGAACCCGGCCCGGACCCGCTCGGCAAACGGTCGCAGCAGCCGCAGCAGATCCGCCATCAGCGGCTGGTCCACGGTCAGCAGCCGCTGCGCGCTCTCGACCACACGCCGCGCCTCGGCAAAATCCTCGGCGGACCAGCTTTTCGGCGCCTCACGCCCCGCGTCCTTGCCGAGCCATTCCCGGCCGGCCGGGCCGAACGCCTCCAGACCCTGCCCTCCCTGCTCGATCAAGAGGCCGAACAGATCCCTGGCCGCAGCCAGCATCTGCGCCACCTTCAAGGGCTTCTTCCCGTCGGGATGGGACGCCAGCAGCCCTTCGGCCTTCGACCGTTTGTCGGCAAACCAATGGCGCAACGGCGGGCCGAGGTCGCCCCTTTCGACCTGACTGGTCAGGTCCGGAAGCTCGATCAACTCGCTGGCCAGCGCTTCGGCTACATCCCGCAGCTCGTCCAGTCCCACGGCCTGCAACACCAGCCGCCAACGGGCCCGGTCGGCTCCGGTCCGCCCCAACTCCCCGTCCAGCCACGCCTCCCACTGGGCGGAAAAGTATTCGGCAAACCGATCTCCTTCGTCTTCCATGAACAGCGGATCCACCCCGCTCTCGATCGGGTACAGGCGCAGAAGATGGGCGGCGAAACTGTGCAACGTGCCGATTTGGGCTTTTTCCAAATCGTGGAGGGCGGCAGCCGCCCGCTCGACGATACGGTCGGTGGTCAGCCCGTAGCGCTCCCGCAAGTCCTCCGCCGAAACCGCGCCGGACACCCGGTTGTGCGCCGCCTCGGGCGCCAGCAACGCCTGCAACCGCTCCCGCAGGCGGATCTTCATTTCGGCGGCCGCCTTGTTGGTGAACGTGAGCGCGACCAATTGCGTGATGGGCACCGGCGCCGGCTCACGCAGCAACACATTCAGGATCCGGTTCACGAGCAAGGTGGTCTTGCCCGTCCCGGCGCCGGCGATGACCACGACGTTGCGGTCGAAGGTGGTCTCCGCCAGGCGACGGGCTTCCGCATCGGGCACCGGCAGGGTTTGCTCTGGCCTCCGCTCACGCATCGTTCACCTTGTGTTTGCGCAGCAGACGCAACTCGCGTGCGGGGGCCGATCGGTAGGCCCGCCACCACGTCGGCCCGTGGAAGCGGCGGCAGACCGTGGCATAGTCGCAGTGGTCGCAGTACCCGTCCGGCACGACGACATACTGGCCGGCCTTGATGCCGCTCAGCAGCCGCGACAGCGTGTGCCGAAGCTGCGGGCCGGCCGGACCTTGCCAACCCGCCGCCTCGAAGGATCGTCGCTCCACCGATTGGTCCCACCCGGGCGCAAGGAACAGGAAGTCCACCCGCTCGGGACCGAGGGGAGGCAGCCGATCCGCCACCGCATCCGGCCTGTTCAGTCGCGCATAGAGCGGCGGTTGCAGGCGCTGCCCCCGCACAGCCCCCGTCAGCAGGTCCCGGTCTTCGCTTTTCATGTCCCGGCTCTGCTTGAATTTATAGTCCACGATCCGCCAGCCGGGCGGCGCCTGCCGCACATCCACCCGGTCCAGGCGGCCGCTGATGTTCACCGGCCCCAGTTGCGGACCCAGGTCCTGCAAGCGGCCGGTCGCATCCACCTCGAACGCAACGGGCCGGAACCCTCCGGCTCGGCAATCCTCCCGATCCTGCGCGACCAGAGCGGCAACAAGTCCCGCGACCGACTCCTGGGCCATGTCCCACAGCAACGGATAGCCGGCCCCATGGCCAGCCGCGGAGGCCGCAAACACGCCCCGCGTGGCCGTCTCGATCAGAGTCCGCTCCCCCCCAGGATCAGGCCCCCCTTCCGGCCATCCGGCTTCGCACAGTCGGACATAGACCAAGTGCAACGTGGCATGGCAAAGCTCGCCGAGCATCTGAGCGGACGGAGCGCCGGATTCGACCGGGCGAATGGATTTCAACCTCAGCACGTGCCCGGCGAAATACTGAAACGGACAGCGGGCATACTGTTCCAGGGAGGTCGGGGCCATACCCCTTGCGGCCAGCCGCTCCCACCGTTCCTCCAGCGGACCGACCAACCCGTCATGAGCCCCAACCTCTTCCCCATCGATGCTGCGGAGCGCCGCCAGGCCGTTGCGGAACAGCTCCGCGTCTCGCCCCGTCTCGTCCAGAAACGACGCGACGTCCTTCCCTTCGCCCAAGTGGTAGACCGCCCATTCCATCCTGGTTAAGAGCGCCGGGAGAAACGGCGGGACCCCGACCTTCTCGGCCAGACGCCGGGGCACCGGCACAACCG
>JAGWTI010000021.1 GCA_028876065.1 Nitrospirota bacterium | reverse complement strand
CATCGCCGGGAGCCCCACCCGCTGGCTCACCGCGCCCAGGAACTTGCCGTCGGCGCCGTTGATCGGCGCCGGAAACGAGAGCGCCCCCGACCCCCCCGTCTCCGGGCTGGGCTTGGCGTCCTCCACCAGCACGTCGTCCTTCTCCTTCACCGCCAGAAACCACCGGTCTTTGCCGCGATCCTGCCCGACATGCTGCAGGTCGGTGGCCGCCACCAACCGGCCGCCCGCGTCCGCCACCCCGATCCAGAGGTAGGCCGGGTGGACATGCTGCCAGGTCGAGAGGTGCTTGGTCAGATGTTCGTGGTCGTGCATGGCGGAATCCAACGCCCCGGCCAGGATCTGGGCTTCGCTGTAATGTTCGAACATGAGCAAGTCCAGCTTGTCCGCGATGTCGGTCGCGGCAATCGCCAGACTCTCCCCGGCAAAGGCCACCAGCTCGCTTTCCAAATGGTGCAAGGCCAACGTCCCGACCGCCAGCGTCAGCAGCGTCATGATGACGATCAGCCCCGGCAGCCAGGCATAGAGCTCGGCCCGTCGTTTCCTCATCAGCATGGGGGCACTGTAGCAGATTGCGCCAAAGATTGGAAAACCCCCGCGGGCAACGGCATTCGAGCAGAGGACGCTGACAAGCGGGCGCAGGACGGCTATACTCCCCCTCGCCCCCATCGCGACACGGGCGAGACGCAGGGCGCGGCCGGGCGGGCCGCCGGATCGAAACGACAGAGGAGCCTCCGCATGCACCAGCATCCACGCGCCGGACAGCCGGCTCTCCCCGAGCAACTGATCGATCCCGCCAAGCTCGAACGGGAGTACGAGACGCGCAAGCCGGACCCCGCCGATCCGCAGCAGCGGGTCAGCTTCGGCACCAGCGGGCACCGGGGTTCGGCCCTGCGCGGCACCTTCAACGAAGCCCATATCCTGGCCATCGCCCAGGCCATCTGCGAGCAGCGGCGGCAGGCCGGCGTCACCGGCCCGCTCTACCTGGGCAAGGACACGCACGCCCTCTCCGAGCCGGCCTTCCGTACCGCGCTGGAAGTGCTGGCGGCCAACGAGGTGCCGACGCGCATCGACCGGGCGGGCGGCTACACGCCCACGCCGGTCATTTCCCACGCCATCCTGACGTACAACTGCGGCCGCACGACGGGCCTGGCCGACGGCATCGTCATCACCCCCTCGCACAACCCGCCCGAGGACGGAGGCATCAAATACAACCCGCCCCGCGGAGGCCCGGCGGACACCCAAGTCACCAAGGCCATCGAAAACCGGGCCAACGCATTGCTCGCCGGCCGGTTGACCGGCGTCGCCCGCCGGCCCTATGCGCAGGCCAGCCAGGCCGCCACCGTCGAGCCGTACGACTATGTGGGTACCTACCTGGCGGACCTCGGCAACGTGGTGGACCTGGAATCCATCCGCCGGGCCAAGCTGAAGATCGGCGTGGATCCGCTCGGCGGCGCCGGCGTGGCCTACTGGCGCCCTCTCGCCGACCGGTACGGACTCGACATCCAGGTCGTCAACGAGACCGTGGACCCGACCTTCCGTTTCATGACGCTGGATTGGGACGGCAAGATCCGCATGGACTGTTCCTCCCCCTATGCCATGGCCTCGCTCATCGCGCTCAAAGACCGGTTCGACCTGGCCTGCGGCAACGACACGGACGCAGACCGCCACGGCATCGTCACGCGCAGCGGCGGTCTCATGAACCCCAACCACTACCTCGCCGTCGCCGTCGACTATCTCTTCACCCACCGGCCCGGCTGGCGGGCGGAGGCGGCCGTCGGCAAGACCTGCGTCAGCAGCAGCATGATCGACCGGGTCGCCGCGAAGATCGGCCGCCGCTTGCTGGAAGTGCCGGTGGGGTTCAAGTGGTTCGTGCAAGGCCTGCTCGACGGCTCGCTCGGCTTCGGCGGCGAAGAGAGCGCGGGCGCGGCCTTCCTCCGCCGCGACGGCACCGCCTGGGTCACCGACAAGGACGGCATCATCATGGACCTCCTGGCCGCCGAGATCATGGCCGTCACCGGACGCGACCCGGCCGAACGGTACCGGGAACTGACGCAGACGCTGGGCGACCCGGCCTACGAGCGGATCGACGCCCCCGTCACCCAGGCACAGAAAGCCGTGTTGCAGCAGCTCACGCCGCAGCAGATCGCGGCCACCGAGCTGGCCGGCGAGCCCATCACCGCCATGCTCACCCAGGCCCCGGGCAACGGCAGCCCCATCGGCGGCCTCAAAGTCGTCACCGCCCAGGGCTGGTTCGCCGCCAGGCCCAGCGGCACGGAAGAAGTGTATAAATTGTATGCCGAGAGCTTCCGCGGCCCGGCGCACCTGCGCCGCATTCAGGAGGACGCGCAAGCGCTGATCGCCAAGGCCTTCGCCGCGGCCGGCGCCGACCGATAAAGGCCCATCGGACTCTCGGCCGAGAGCGAGAGACGGCACGCACGACATGCGACAAAGACCGTGCCCCATTTGTAAAAAACCTGTACCCTGGGAAGGGAATACCTGGCGTCCCTTCTGCTCGGAACGGTGTCAGCTCATCGATCTGGGCACCTGGGCGGGAGAAGGCTATCGCATCCCCGGCCCCAGTTTTCTCGTCAACTCTTCCGAGCCGGCCGAGCCGGAGGATGAAGAAGGCAACCAGCGGGCCTGACGCCCGCATGCAGCACACACAGGCGGACCATTGCACCGCCCCAGATGAATGAGGTCATCCATGTTGTCCACACGCGGCTATGCCACCTCCGGTCCCACGGCCAAGCTGGCCCCGTTCACCTTCGAGCGGCGCGAGCCGGGGCCGAACGACGTGCTCATCGAGATTTCCCATTGCGGCATCTGCCACTCCGACATCCACCAGGCCCGCGACGAATGGGGCGGCGCCCTCTTCCCCATGGTGCCGGGCCATGAGATCGTCGGCCGCGTCACCCGCGTCGGCGCGAAGGTCGCGCGCTTCAAGGCCGGCGACCTGGCCGGCGTCGGCTGTTTCGTGGACTGCTGCCGGACCTGCGAGAGCTGCAAGGCGGGCTTCGAGCAATATTGCGAGACGATGCCGGTCTGGACCTACAACGCCAAGGACAAAGCCGGCGCGCCGACCTTCGGCGGCTATTCCAACCAGATCGTCGTGGAAGAGCCCTTCTGCCTGAAGGTGCCCGCCGGCCTCGCGCCGGACGGCGCCGCGCCGCTCCTCTGCGCCGGCGTCACGACGTATTCGCCCCTGCGCCACTGGGGCGTCGGCAAGGGCCACAGGCTGGCCGTGGTGGGCCTGGGCGGGCTGGGCCACATGGGGGTCAAGTTCGGCAAGGCCTTCGGCGCGGAGGTGACCGTGCTCAGCCGCTCCGACAGCAAGAAGAAGGACGCCCTGCGCTTGGGCGCGGCCGACCACGGGGCCACGGGCGATCCGGAGACCTTCAAAAAGCTCGCCGGACGGTTCGACTTCATCCTCGACACGGTCTCGGCCCCGCACGACTTCAACGCCTATCTGGAACTGCTCAAGACGGACGGCACCATGATCCTGGTCGGCGCGCCGCCCGCGCCGACGCCGCTGTCCTCCTTCTCGCTCGTCCTGCGCCGCCGGCGGCTGGTCGGCTCGCTGATCGGCGGCATCCGCGAAACGCAGGAGATGCTCGACTTCTGCGGCCAGCGCGGCATCGTCTGCGACATCGAGACCATCCCGATCCGGCAGGTCAACGAGGCCTACGAACGGGTGCTCAAAGGCGACGTGCGCTATCGCTTCGTCATCGACATGAGCACCCTGTGACCGGCCCGATGCGGTACGCCCTGGCCCTCCTTCTCCTGGCCCTGGCCGGCTGCGGGCAACCGCAGCTGCCGACGCCGCCGATCTATCCAGGATTGGGCGAGGCGCCCCCGCCTCCGCCGACCTCCGCCGGCATCGCGCCCGTGGACTATTGGAAGGACGTGCAGCCGATCCTCGAACAGCGCTGCGTCGTCTGCCACGGCTGCTACGACGCGCCCTGCCAGTTGAACCTCGGCGCCTACGAAGGCCTGGCCCGAGGCGCGAACAAGAAACCGATCTACGACACCACCAGGCTGCTCAAAGCGGAGCCGACGCGCCTGTTCGTAGACGCCCAGTCGATCGCGGAGTGGCGGAAGAAAGACTTTTTCCCCGTCCTGGCCGAACAGGCGCACCCGACCGAAGCGGCCAGCCGGGCCGGCCTGCTGGCGCGCATGCTGGCGCTCAAGCGGGCCCATCCCCTGCCGACCCAGTCGCCCCTGCCCGACTCGTTCGACTTCTCGTTGAACCGCGACCAGCAATGTCCCACCGAGACCCAGTTCGACGGCTTTGCCGACAAACACCCGCTCTGGGGCATGCCCTACGGCCTGCCGGGGGTGACCGAGCGCGAACACGAGACCCTGATCCGGTGGATCGAGCAGGGCGCTCCCTACCGGGAACCGGACCCCCCGCCGGCCGACTACGACGCGCGCGTCCAGGAGTGGGAGACCTTCCTCAACGGCCAGCAGCCCAAGCAGCAGTTGATGAGCCGTTACCTCTACGAGCACCTGCATTTGGTCCACTTGTATTTCGAGGGCCTCCCCGACCGGCAATGGTTCCGCCTGGTCCGCTCCCGCACGGCGCCGGGCCAGCCCATCGCCCCGATCGCCACGCGCCGACCCTACGACGATCCGGGCCCGGGCCGCTTCTACTACCGACTCCAGCCGGACCGGACCAGCCTGCTGGCCAAGACGCACATCCCCTATGCGCTCGGCCCGGCGCGCAAGCAGCGGTTTCAGGAGCTGTTCCTCGACGCCTCCTACGACATCCGCTCGCTCCCCTCCTACGATCCGGCCGTCGCCTCCAACCCCTTCATCGCCTTCCAGGCGCTGCCGGTCCGCTCGCGCTACAAGTTCCTGCTCGACGATGCCCACACCTTCGTCATGCAGTTCATCAAGGGGCCGGTCTGCCGGGGGCCGATCGCATTGGATGTCATCGAAGACCGCTTCTGGATCTTCTTCGTGGACCCGGACAGCGCCGCCCTCGATCACCTCGAGGACTTCCTGGCCCGCGAGAGCAAGCACCTGTACCTGCCGACCACGGAGGGGGCGACCAGGCTGGGGCTGGTCTCCTGGCTCAAGTACTCCCGCATGCAGAACGAGTTCCTCCAGGCCAAGCAGGTCTACCTCGAAAACCTGCAACTGAACGACGAGGCGGCCGAGCTGGCCTTCATCTGGGACGGAAGAGGGTGGAACCAGAACGCGGCCCTGACCGTCTTCCGCCATGCCGACAGCGCCTCGGTCGTCAAGGGCTTCGTCGGCGACAATCCGAAAACCGCCTGGCTCGTCTCCTACGACCTGTTCGAGCGGGTCTACTACCTGCTGGTCGCCGGCTTCGACGTCTTCGGCTTCGCGGGGCACCAGCTCGACACGCGCCTCTACATGGACTTCCTGCGCATGGAGGGGGAATTCAACTTCCTGCTGCTCCTTCCCATGCAGATGCGGGAGAAAGAGCGGGATTACTGGTACCGGGACGCGCACCAGTCGGTGAAGGACTACGTCTACGGCAGCCGCATTCACTTCGACTACGAGAGCGGCATCCCCTACCGGACGAACAACCCCAAAGACGAGCTGTTCGATTTCCTGCGCCAGCGGCTCACCGGCGCGCTGAACCAGGACTACAATCTCGGCGAGGAATCGGACGCGGAGTTGCGCAAACAACTGACCGAGCTGGCACGGATCAAGGGCCGGGCCCTGCAATGGCTGCCGGAAGTGGCGTTTCTGGCCGTCACGGAGGGGGCGGGACCGGAGAACCGGGCGGAGATGCAGCCGGAGAATCGGCCACAGATTCGGAACGACCGCCTCTACACGCTGGTGCACGACGAGGCGCACAGCAACATCGCCTCCCTCTTCAATCAGGAGGCGCGCCGCCTGCCGGATGAAGACGGCCTCACCGTCGCGCGCGGCATCGTCGGCGCCTACCCCAACGCCTTCTACAAGGTCGAGCGGGCCAAGCTGCCCGAGTTCACCGCGGCCATCGCCGCTCTCGGGAGCGAAGAAGACTACCGGAAGTTCGTCGAGCGCTTCGGCGTGCGCCGCACCAGCCCGGACTTCTGGCCGCACAGCGACCAACTGCACCAGGCCTACCGCCGGGCCGCCCCGATCGAATCGGGCCTCTTCGACTACAACCGGCTGGAGAATCGGTGAAAGGGAAGGCGGTCCTAGGACAGGAGCGTGAAAAGACCTTAGCCGCGCGGCTTAGCGAGAGGGAGAGATTCCGTGTCGACCCGCGACAGATCAACAAACTGGCTCGCATGGTCGATATCAATGCCGACAATGTGTCCCTCGGCATCAAAATCGATCACGACGCCGGGCGCCACCTCGCGAACCTCAGCCCCGGCCTTTAATGAAACTTCATACGATCACTCCTTGACGAAGGAGCATGGCGCGGGAAGAGGGCTCGCCGGAAGAAAGACTCTGGAGTCTTTATTAGCCCATAATCATATCCAAGAGCCGCATCCAGATCAGGCGGCGGGATACCGACAATCGCGATCCATTTGAATTCGACAGGCGGCTTCCCTTGCCTTCCACCGTTTATCCCAGCCAACTTTGTGCGGTTTACAGAGCGCGCAAGAGCGACGTTTTTTCTTGTACTGTTTTCGCACAATCACCACACAGGCCCGCTCATACGAGCAGGCTATTCCCCGGTCACAAGTTCGGCTTCCAGGGGACGGTCCTTTTTGAAACGGCTGACGCCAAGCACGCTGAATCCCAATACATGCCCCTGTTCGTCCACCCGCTCCATGACGGCATCATGGGCAGTCGGACGCATGAACCCTGGCGCGTCACTGAACTGCACTTCCAGAAAATCGCCTTCGAGATCGAACCAGACTTTTACTTTTTCGGCCATATCGTCTCTCCTGCCTTGAGTTGGTCAGTCAAATAGGCCGTCACCACGAACCCATCATCAGGGGAGTACTTTACCACGACACACAGCCATTTCCCACCAACACGCGTCTGAGCGTAGAACTCATAAAACAACTGGATGGTATGATCCGAACGAGAAATCCTTACTTCAGCAGGAGATTGGAGCACCGTTCAATCTCTGCCTCCATATCGGCCATTTCTTGATGCCGGAGAATATGTGCTGCCCGTTCATCGGTCAACCTGACGGATCGGCCAAAGCAATCACGGATGGTTTTCATCGCTCTCCCACGAAAGCACCCCAGAGGACATCCCCACCCGCCAAACGCCCGCCCCGAACTCTGCCGAAGGATAGTCGCTGCTGCTCATCCCGTCAACGAGGACGGCGCGGAAGTGGGCGGCTCTGAGGAGATCATCACCGGCGAAAGAGCGTCTGTCTATAGCTGGTCCCTTTCACCTCATACTCGACGATCAGCTTCCCGTCTGCATCCAGGTGCCCGGTCCCGGTTCGTCCCGAGAGATGGAGCTGCTGCTCCTTCACTTCCCAGGTCCCCTGTTCGCTGCCCCAGGTATAAGTGCCATCTGAGCGCAGCATCAATTGCGGCCAGGTGTGACAAGCCCGCCCGGTGAACGGGCCACCGTAGACCGACTGACAGGCCCAGGTCCCAGCCAGCGAGGCGTCCGGCGCAGTCTGGCCGCTGCCGGCCGAAGCAGGAGCGGAGAGGGGCAGGAGGAAGAGGATCGCGGCGAGGAATCGGGCTGGGTGATTCATGAACCACCTCGTCGAGTGCAGGTGCGGAAGGAGGGCGGAAGGAAAAATGGCCATGAACCGCACTCCGCATAAGTCAATACTCATGCCTGACCCCAAACCCATCCTCACCGGCGGAAGAGCATCTGGCGGTAGTGCGTCCCTTTCACCTCATACTCGACGATCAGCTTTCCGTCCGGAGCCGCCTTCGCCGAGGCAGGAACGCTTCCCAAGAAGTCGTCGCGAGCTCCGACAGCGGAACGACGGTCGCGTGTGCCGAAAGGGAATAGCGTCGCGTCCCTGGATACAGTACGAGGAGATGCTCCAGCCGCAGATCGTCGAGCGCGATGCGCATCGAAGGGGTGAGCGTCGGCGCGTCCGTTCGTTTGATCTCCACGCCGATGCGGCGGCCATCTTTGAGCAGCAAGAGGTCCAATTCCGCGCCTTGGTGAGTCGCCCAAAAATAGGCATCGTCCGGCTGCGCCAGCTTCAGCGTCTCTTCGACCGCATAGCCTTCCCAGGACGCGCCGCACTTGGGATGGTGCCACAACTCGGTGTCCGTGCGGATGCCCAGCAAGGCGTGCAGCAAACCGCTGTCGCGCACATAGACCTTGGGCGCCTTTACCTGACGTTTCCCAAGATTCTCGTGCCAGGGCGGGAGCTGTCTCACCAGAAAGACCCCGGTCATCAGGTCGAGATACCGCCGTACGGTAGGTTCGCTGACGCCCAACGACCGCGCGGGTTCCGCGGCGTTCCAGATGTTACCGTGGTAATGGGCCACCATCGCCCAGAACCGCCGAAGCGCCTCGCCCGGAATCGCCACGCCGAGTTGAGGGAGGTCTCGTTCCAGGAAGGTCTGGATAAATTCTCTCCGCCAACGCAGGCTATCGTCCTCCGTGCGGGCTAAAAAAGAGCGCGGGAAGCCACCGCGCCGCCAGTGCCGGTTCAGCGCTCGTGCGCCGACTTCGGCCAGGCCGAATCCCGGCAATGGGATCGTCTCCATGCGCCCGGCCAAGGATTCGGACGACTGGCGCAACAGTTCCGGCGAAGCACTGCCCAGAATCAGGAAGCGAGCACGCAAGGGCGTGCGGTCGGCGAGGACGCGCAGGATCGGAAACAACTCCGGACGCCGCTGGACTTCGTCGATCACGATCACCCCGCGCAGCGGGGCCAGCGCCGTCATCGGCTCGGCCAACCGTGCCAGGCTCATCGGTTCTTCCAAATCGAAGTAGCGGGGCGAGTCTGCCGGCACGATCTGCCTGGCCAGAGTGGTTTTCCCGCTCTGACGCGGCCCGATAAGCGCCACGACGCGGCTGCGACGGAGCGCATGGCGGATCCGGGACAGGATCGCGGCTCGTGTCATCATGCCCGGCATGATACCATGAAAATCGAACGGAGATTATTCGAATTTCATGGTCATGTTTTCTTCAGGCTGGCGGGAGCGGGTGCGTGCACCTCCGTAGACCGGCCGGCAGGCCCCGGTCCGGCCCCGCGCGCACCGTCTTCGACTCGGGCCTGTTCGACCACGACCGGTGCGCTCCCTTTCGCCCTTCACTGCTCACGGTTCACCGCCCCCAAAGGGGCCAGCGAGGCGTCCGATGCAGCCCGGTCACTGCCGGCCGAAGCAGGAACTGAGAGGGTCAGGAGGAAGCAGAGCGCGGCGAGGAGTGGGGTTGGCTGATTCATGGACTATCTCACGTCAGCAGAGACACACCTACTCGGCTTGTTCTGGAGTCTTGCTCAAAGCGCGGACAGAAGCCGTTGAAACCAGACTTGTTGCAACGATGCAAGGTCGCCGGCATCGGCGGCGCGCAGGGCGTCCACATAG
This sequence comes from Nitrospirota bacterium, assembly GCA_028876065.1. Taxonomy (GTDB): domain Bacteria; phylum Nitrospirota; class Nitrospiria; order Nitrospirales; family Nitrospiraceae; genus SYGV01. The sequence continues at coordinate 32,520 of JAGWTI010000021.1, read as the reverse complement.
CGCGTCCGCGCCTCGGGCGACAGCGGCGCGGTTTCCACGTGCGGGAGGTGCAGTTTGTAGAGCAGGGCCGCCAGCAGGACCCGGCCAATCCGTCCATTGAAGTCCTTGAACGGATGAATCCATTGAAACCGCCAGTCAGCCCAGGTCAAACATTCGATGAGGCTGCCGGCGGTGCCATCCACATGTCGCAGATGCTCGGCAAGGTCATCGCAGAATTGCCGCATCAAGGACCGGCACCTCGTAGAACGGCGGCGGCTGGTGTCCGCCAATCTGCACGTTCACGTCGCGGAAGCGGCCGGCCCAATCGGGAAACAAATGCGCGGCGAGCCGCTTGTGGCGGAGACAGAGCCATTCGGACGTGATGGCGATCTCGTCCCGGTCGGTCTGAAGAATCTCATCCAGGATCGCCACGAGCGGAACGGCCAGCCGTTCGGACAGGTCCGTGTACGAGAGACGACCTTCGGCTGTCTCGAAATAGCGGGTGGAGCCTAGCGAACCGGGCTCGCCGGAACCCCCTTCAGGAGCTTCTTCAGGCGGTCCGTACTGACTGGTTGGTTCTCGAACGCCATGGACTGGCTCACCCGCTCCAGCAGCACCTTGCGGTGGGTTGCCGCGACCTTGGCCTGCGTGTTGTGTTCCTGCCGCCAGGCGCGCAGTTTGGCGTCCAGTTGCTTGAGGTCGAGTTGGGGAAGTGGGCTCGCGTTCATGGTCCATATCCTCGCATGGTTCGGCCTTCGACGCAACCGCTGTGCCTTCGACAATTGCGATCTCCTCCTCCGTCAAGCCGTAGAGGTCGTAGACCAATCGGTCGATCTCTCGGTCGGTCGCGTCAATCTGCGACTGCAAGCGGGTCTGCCAAAATCTCTGCCAACAATCTCTGGCTTCCACTGCGTTCCTTTTTGCCGTGTTGAGTGGTAGGGCCGTGTTTCGACAGTGTGCTTATCATGGCGCCCTCCTTCGGGGCGTTCTCCCTTCCCGACTTCGTAAGGGTTGTATCCAGAGCATGGCTTGGCTAAGGAGTCTAAGGGAACGGCCGCTTTTACAATCTTGCTCAGGATGCCAGTATCAGACTCGTCCTCAAAGATTCCTATGGCATAATCTGCATTAGCAAATCGTGCCTGCTTAGCAATAAACTCCTTTTGAGGGCTGGACTGAAGCTCTAAGGAGTCATAAATCTTCACTCGCACACTATTTGGCTCATCGCGTGCAATAATCGAGATCAATGTATTGACTTGGGCATTTGCAAACACCAATTCGGGAAGCCAAGATATTTCTCGTATTGCAAACCTCTCAAGGATGAATTTGCGCAAAGAGCGAGCCGAAGGAATAGTCAGCCAAGTGACCGGAACGATAAACCCATGCATGCCATGGGCTTTGAGCAGATTTAATGCGGCTTCGTAAAAAAGAAAGTAATGCTCAAAGCTTCCCTGAGAAGCTAGATAATGGGCTTTGAAGTATGTCTTCACTCTCTCACTGTGTATCTGGTGGAACCCATACGGTGGATTTCCGATCACCGCATCGAAGCCACCAGCTTGCATGATCTCGGCAAACTCTGCTCTCCAGTCAAACGGGTTAATCCGGCTCTCTTCCTCTTCATCGGAAAGCAGTTGCCCGGTGAAATAGTCAGGCCCGATCAGGCTGTTCCCGCATTTGATGTTCTTGCCAAGGTCCGGCAGCACCCGCACGCGACCGAATAACAGTTCTTGCAGGGACTCCTCGTTCTCGCCTTCCAAGACCTTCAGCAAGAGACTTAGCTTGGTGACTTCGACGGCCTGGCTGTCAATGTCCACGCCGTAGATGTTGTTCAGCAGGATGCGCTTCTTTTCTTCCGATTTGAGACGCCAGTCGCCGTTTCTGGTCTTGAACAGTTCTTTTTTGTGCTGGTCCGGCCCGTCGCTCACATACCAATCACGGTGATAGGTCAGGAGATATTGATAGGCGCCGATTAGGAACGAGCCGGAGCCACAGGCTGGATCGAGAATGCGGAGTTTGGCGATCTGCTTCGGCGTCTTGCCATCGCAGAGGGCACCCACTGTGTGCTTGACGATATAGTCCACAATGTAGGCCGGGGTGTAGTAGACGCCGCCCGCCTTTTTCACCTCCGGCTTTTCTTCGACCTTGGCCTGATGGCCTGCCGTGAGGCGAATGACCTTGCCGAGGAACTGCTCGTAGACCTGGCCGAGGATTTCAGCCGGGAAGACGGAGAACTCGTAGGGACTCTTGGGGGCGTAGAGACGCTCGATGATGTGTTTGAGGGTTTTATCTTCGATCTTGAGCCTGGGCGTCAGTTCGTTCGGCGCTTCGGCCCGGCCAGCTTCGCGCTGAAAATGGAAGAGGCCGGAATTATAGCGGTCGTCGGCCTGGCTGAAGAGTTGCCTGAGCCGTTCGTAGGTGTGCTCTCCGTTCAACAACGATTGAAGCTGGCCGTAATGTTCGACGCCCCGATCTTCACAGATGCGCAAAAAGATGATTCGGTCGATGGTGCGCTGGACGGAAAAATTGAGGTCGTGCGCCGAGAGGGCCTGGTTGCGTACCGCCAGGTTCTTGGCCAGCAGCTCTCGCCATTGTTCGATTTCGGCGAGAAATTCCTTGTCCACCGTGGCCGTGCCGCGTTTCCGTTCCGAGGCGGCATATTTGTCGAAGGAGCCTTTGAGGACGGACTCTTTGGCAAAGATGGAGGCGATCTCGTCCCAACGGGTTTCGTAGTCCCGATAGGTGAGATACAGGCTGCGGCCAGCGCTGGGCTTGTCGGTCGGAGCCGGGCGGGTGCGGCAGTCGTAGACGACGAATTCTTCGAAGTCGCTCAGGATGGACAACGGCAGCCTGGCGGACCAGGCATAGCGCCGCAGTTGATAGGCCGGGCGCGGATCGTCTTTCAGATTGATGGAGGGGTTTTTCGCTTCGACAAAGAATTTGCGGGTGCCGCCGACGCGGAAACTGTAATCGGGCGCCTTCTCCACGCCCCCGATTCGGACGGCATCTTCGTGGATGACTTCCCTGTAGGCCGGCGCGTTGCCTTCTCGGTTGGCGACATCCCATCCCAGGGCTTCGAAGAAAGGATCTAAATATTCCCGGTGCAGTTGGGTTTCGTTGAGGCCGTGTTTACGATACTCGTCCCGGTTGCGGTGAAACTGTTCGACGAGTTCCAAGACTCTGGACGGGGCCAAGCCCATGCGCTGTGCTCCTAAAATGACGAGAGGGCCAGGAGCCTTTAAGGCCCGCAGTCTAACGGAAATCGTTAGGTAACGCTACAGGCTTGGTTACGTGGCCCTTCTTCACCTTCAATCCGAATGCCATCTATCGGACCACGCTTACGATGACTGCCGTGATGGCTATGCCAGGTCTGTGGCTACCTCAATCGGCTAAGAGGGTGACGCGGACGCGAAGCACGCCCGCCTCACTTGCCCGGCCCGCTCACCGTCTCGCGGGCGTGTGCAAACGTGACGCTCGTTATTCCTCGCGTCGCACACCCCAAAAACCCCTTCAACCCGATCAACAGCGTTGATCCGGGCAACCCGGCGAATCCACTCAACAAAATCAATCCGAACAATCCGTTCAATCCGATCAACGAGGTCAATCCCAAGAACCCGCTGAATCCGATCAACGAGTACAATCCCAACACGCCGTTCAAGCCGCTGCGATGAAAAGAGCATATGGCGTATAGCGTATGGCTTATGGCAGGAGGGGGAAGAAGAGCTGATGGCTGGAGGCGCGGGAACAGCGTTTTCAGTACACCGTTCTCCGTGGTCGGTTTCGGAAACTGAATGCTGAGAGCTGAGAGCTGACGGCTGAGAGCGAAGAGCCTATAGCCTATGGCTGATGGCAGGAGGGGGAAGAGAGAAGCCTCACGGCTTTTTGGCTACGACCTTGCCATTCTGCCAAATATAGAGAGGCGTGTGGTATGCCCGCGCCGTTTTTCGGGCCACTTTCGCCGCACGCCGCAGCGCCCGCCCGACGCTCTGTACAAACTTTTTGGTCTCCAACCTGCCGTTTGCTGTCATGGGCCTTCCTCCAGTAGCCAAAACAAGGCCGCAGAACCGTTTTGCCCGCGCCATCTGGCTAGGCTTGTTCCCGCAGAATGGCTTTTACCTTGCGCTTGAGATCGGGCAGATCACGCTCGACAGCCGCCCACACCTCATCAAGGTCGATTCCGAAATAATCGTGCACCAGGACATGCCGCATCTTGATGATCTGTGGCCACGGGATTTCTGAATGGGCTTTGCGGAAGGACTCAGAGAGCTTGCCGGCTGCCTCGCCGATTATTTGAATGTGGTGGATGGCCCAGTTCTGGATCAGTTCATCGGCCTGGAAGGCTTTTTGCCCACGCTTGGCGTAACGTTCGACTCGTTTGATCGCTTCGAGAATGTCTTCCAGGCGAACGCGGTCATCCTTCATAAGGGGACGACTTCCTTCATGACCCGTTTTCGAACTTTCGTCCGCAACCCTCGTTCCGATGCCACATCCACCGGGCATTTCAGCAGTTCCTCAAGATCAAGAATCAACCCCGCGTGATCGAGCAGACTGCGTCCTGGTTCCATCTCGACGAGGAAATCCACGTCGCTGGTTTCATCGGCTTCGCCTCGCGCCACGGAGCCGAACACGCGCACGTTATGCGCGCCGTGCTTCGCGGCGATCCGGAGAATCTCTTCGCGCCTGGTTCGGAGCAGTTCGTTGATGCCCATGCTCGCTCTCCTGCCGACCGTCAGTCTAGCGAATTTCTCGTGAGAACGCCAGGCAACGCCGCCCTCTGCGAAATGATGAACGCTGAATGATGAGTGATGAATGGCGGGAAGAGAAGAGCTGATAGCTGAAAGCGCGGGAACAGCGTTTTCGGTACACCGTTCTCCGTGGTCGGTTCCGGAAACTGACCACTGATGACTGAAGACGGAGCACTCTTCTCGAACGACGAGCTGATGGCTGAATGCTGACGGCTGAGCGCTCAGAGCTGACAGCCTATGGCTGATGGCAGGAGGCTGAAAGCTGCCCGATGAGGGCCGGGGCGGCAGGTCAAGGGAACATGCAAGCCGGTGGGGGTCGGAAGGACTACGACAGCGGGCGGACCGGGACCGCTCCGCTCACGCTATTTCAAACTGCATCTGCTTAAGATTCGCCAGCGGGACGCGGCCCTTGACCCGCAAGATTTCGATGCCGACCACCTGCTTGGACTCGTTGAAGTCGAGCACAATGCCTGGTTGCACCTCTTCGGATTCGATGATCTTGGAATCGTCCAGGCGCAGGTAGAGCGCATCGGCCTTCTCATCGAAATGGACTTTCATGAGCCGCTCCTTTCCTTGCGGTCGAAATAGGCAGTGACAATCCGCCAGGGTGTCGTCGTCCCGTTATATACCACACGCAATACCCGCCCACCATTGGCCAAAAGATAAGAGCGTATAGCCTATGGCTGATGGCAGGAGGGAGAAAAGAGCTGAGAGCATGACGGATAAGAGCGTATAGCGTATGGCAGGAGGGGGAGAAGAGCTGGCGGCTGAGAGCTGAATCGGGAAGTGAGCCACGGACGTCACCAGCCGGGGTGCGTTTGTGCTCCGGTGCCCTTGACTCCACGGTGACGAACCCCTAGGCTTGACCCACGTCGGCCGCCTGTCTCGTTTCCCGTCAATCGGCCCGCGTCACCAACCACGATGGTTATGCGATTGCAGCGATCCTTTTTTTCATTCCCCGGTCTGGCCCTGATCCTGCTGCTCGGCCTGCCGGCCTGGGCCGCCGGCGCGACGGCGCCGGATTTTATCGCCGCCGCGCCCGGCGATGCGGGTCGTGGCCGGGCTCTGTTCAACGGGATCGGCGGTTGCTTCAACTGCCACGGGTACGACGGGGTGCTGACGCGCCGGCCCGACTATTCGCCCCAGCTCGCGGAGGAGCTGTCCCGGCTCAACCCGCCGCCCGCGGATCTGCGGAACCAGGCCGACCTGAAGGCGCAGACCGAACCGGACCGGTTTCGCTCGATCAAGTTCGGCCATCCGGGGACGGCGATGTTCCCGAAGAAGTTTCTCATGGACCAGGAGCTGGCCGACCTTCTGGCCTACCTGGCGACGCTCCGGGCCGAGGGCCACGGCCCCGCCAAACCATAGGCATTGGGCAAACCATGTTCTGTGGTATAACCTCTCTCTCATGATGTCCCACCGCCCCACACCCTGTCGGCGCGCGATCGCCTGGATCATCGGGGTGCTTCCGCTGGCCGGCTGCGCCGGCGCGCCCCCACCTCCGCCAGCGGAGGTGGCCCCGGCTCACCCGGAGCAGCATATTCAATTCATCCAGACGACCGGGTCCTACCATTGGCCGAAACCGCTGGCGAAGGCCACGGTCTGGGTGAAGGGCGCCCCCGGTCCCGGCACCGACGAGGCGGTGATCGTGGCGCGGGGGGCGCTGCTGATGAAGGGGTTCGACGTGGTCGAGCGGGACAAGCTGCCGCTGCTGTTGGCCGAGCAGGAGACGCAGCTCAAGTATGGGGACGACCGGTCGCAGGTGAGCGTGGGCAAGCTGCTCGGGGCGCATCTGGTCGCGTTCGTCGAGACGGCCGGCGTCGCGGCGAACGGCTACTATGCGGACGGGTTCGACGTGAGCGTGTCCGTGCGCGTGGTGGGCGTGGAGACGGGGGAAGTCTTTTTCCTCGGCAAGGCCCGCTGGACTCAGCCCGTGGCCTCGGCGACCTACGGCATCGATCGGCTCGCGACCCAGGCGGTCATGCGGGCCTTCTGCCCGCCCGACCTGTGGGATGAAGCCTCCCCGACCAACGGCTGGACCGGCCGCTGCCAGCAGTAACCTGTCTTCTTATTTTTCCTGGGGAAGGACCGCGAGTTCCGACTGTTGCGCGATGCTCAGGAAGTCGCGGTCCGCGGTCAGCAAGGGAAATCCGTGTTGGATGCAGGCCGTCGCAATCAGGCAGTCGGCAGCTCCAACTTGAATTCCCTGCGACCGACAGATTTGCCGTAATACCGCCGCCGCCACGTAGGTGTCTCTCTCGAGGGGGTATCAGCGGGAAGGGGTCGAGGATGCGAAGCAGCCGATCAACATCTTTCTTACTGCGGAGCCCGTCCGGTAATTCTTGGAGGATATTGCCGATCAGGAAGATTCCATCTCCGGCGGTCACGTGAGCCCGAAACGCTCGCACGTAGGGATTGCTCTCGTCCACCTGCTGGCGCCTGAGGACAAGAGACCAGACGGAGGTGTCAATGACCAGGTTCACGGCCAAGCCGGTCTTGCTTGTAATTCCAATCCTCGCGGAATCGGAACGTGCCGATGGCTTTGAGGGCCTGCCGTTGACGCCGGCGAGCAATAAACTCTTCCAACGCTCGGTTGACCGTGTCCTTCTTCGTGCGCATCCGCCCCAAGCGTACGGCTTCTTCCAGCAATTTGTCATCGATCGCCAAATTGGTCGGCATCGTTCCTCCTTGTGTAAGCGCCACACATAGGTTACCTGCCGAGCGTGGATTTGTCAAAACCGTCGGATGATCGAAGCTCCCCGCGACACGCTCCTTTTCTTGATGCCTTCTTTGTACACGGGTTTCATCCGCATCCTCACGCGCCACCCGGTCTCGTTTTGCGGGGCTGGTCCCTCATTCGACCTGCACGATTAAGTATTGTTTAGGCTTTGTCGATGTGCTTTCATGGGGCGATCGAGGCAAGGAGGTGGCCGCGATGCCGGCCTTGTCGCCGCCGCGTCACCGCACGACCGGGATGCCCGTGCAAGCGAGCGGGAGAGTCCGGACTCTTCGCTCGGGGCTCCGGCTTGAAGGGATCGTCATGAACTCTGCGCGCAGACTCTGTTCGGGACTCTGTATCGTCGGCCTTGTTTGGTTGAATGCGTGCGCCGTCGGCAAGCCCTATGTCAACCTCGCGAACTATCTTCATTCGGAACAAGGTTTTTCGGAGTGGAAGAAAGGCGAGGAGCAGCTAGAGAAAGGGGTGGTCGCGGCGGCCGCCCACTATCAACGCGACCCCTCCATGGCTAACCTGCAACAATATGAAAAAGCCGTCCGAGATTACCTTGACCACGGGTATATCCTCTATCAAGCCTATGGCTCCACAAGCTATGAGCCTCCCGCCGACCTGCTCGCCTCGCTGGAAAAACGCACCGACGAGCTCATGGACGTGGCGGACGCCTACCTGAAACAAGGCAGTATTCCTATGGGCGTGGGGATCGCGCGAGAAGTGGTGCTGAAATATACGGCGCTGCACGTCATGGATCGAGCCCAACATCGCGCAGAGGGCGTCTTGATGGAATACTATTACGAGCGTAATTATTGAGCCCGCCGTCCGCCTCCGCCACGAACGACCCTCGCCGGCAGAGACCGAGCCAACCCCCGTCTTCTTCATGCAATGGTCGTGACGGGACCGGTGGGCGCTACCGCTAGGTCCAGGCCGGGGCCGGACCAGGGGTGGAGGATGGGACCCTCGTAGCGAAAGCCGCCGGTGACCGGATCGGTCGCCAGCAGGAGCGCCTCTCCGCATGCTCCTTTTCCTGATACCTTCCGTGATTCCTTTTGAACATCGGGTTTGACTTGTCCTTACCTCGCCTGTACAATTTTGTCATACACCATGGAGTTGCCCATGAAGCGTCCTCGGGTTCCCGTGACTGTCTCGGTGCCGTCGGAGCTGGCTGTACGGTTTGAAAAACTGGCCAAGACCGAGGCGAAGAACAAGAGCCAGCTGTTTCGCGACATGTTTGCGACCTACGAACAGCGTCGGCAAGAAGAAGAATTCCATCGCCTGCAGCGCTACGGAGTGCGGCAGGCCCGCAAGAAAGGCCTGGTGACCGAGGCGGAGGTTGAAGCCCTGGTGTTGCAAGGCCGCTGACCGTGCGGGTGGTCTTCGACACGAACATCTTTGTGTCTGCATTTGCCATCCCCGGCGGAAACGCCGAAGAGGCCTACCTCCAAGCCGTTCGCGGCACCTTCGAGCTGCTCACGTCGGTCGCCATTCTGACCGAAACCGCCCAGGTCCTGCAGGTCAAGTTCGACTGGTCGCATGAGAAAGTCCAGGAGCTTCTTCGCGCGATCGGGCTGGTTGCCACAGTCTTGAAAACTGAGCCGACACTGCACATCCTCCGCGATGATCCGGACAATCGTATTCTGGAATGCGCACAGCTCGGCCGGGCGGACGTGATCGTGACAGGAGACCGCCATCTCCTCGCCTTACAACGGCATCAGGAGACACGGGTGGTCACGCTCGCCGAGTTTCTGATCAGCTTCCGCGAAGAGCGGCCTTAGCCGACAAAGACGAGTCGCCCCCGTCTTCTTCATGCAATGGTCGTGACGGGACCGGTGGGCGCTACCGTTAGGTCCAGGCCGGGTCCGGACCAGGGGTGGAGGATGGGCCCTTCGTAGCGAAAGCCGCCGATGGCCGGATCGGTCGCCAGGAGGAGCGGCGTGTCCAAATCCAGAAACTCGAACCCGCCCAGCCCCAGCACGAGCGCGAAGGAGCAGCCCATGGCCACCCGCGCTTCGACCATGCCGCCGGCCATGAGGGACAGCCCGGCACCCTTCGCGAACCTGGCGATCTCGAGGGCCTGCAGCAGGCCGGTCTTGGTGATCTTGATGTTGACGACCTGGGCCGCCTGAGTCCGGGCCACCCGTTGCACGTCCTCCAGCGAGCGGGCCGATTCGTCTGCCGCCACCGGCACCCCCGCTTCTTTCGTCAGCGCCGCCATCCCCTCCCAATCCTCCCGCGGGACCGGCTGTTCTAGGAGCCGCAGCTTCACGCCGATCTGCTTGAGTTCGGCGAGAAACCTCCGGCAGGCCTCGACGGTGAAGCCCTGGTTCGCGTCCGCGATGAAGGCGCTTCCGGGCAGCGCGCGATGGATGGCCTCCAGCCGGCGGATATCCCCCTCCACATCCGTGCCGACTTTGGTTTTGAAGATCCGAAATCCTCGCTGCGCCCAGCCGCGCGCCAGGGCGACGGACTTCTCCCGGTCGGCGATGGGGATGGTGATGTCCGTCTCGCGCGCCCGCACGTCGGCGGCGCCCCAGAAGCCCCAGAGGGGGATGCGCACGTGGCGGCCGAGGGCGTCGAGCAGCGCGGTCTCCAACCCGCAGCGCGCGGCCGGATGGGCGCTGGCTTGCTCCCCAAAGAGCCGGCCGAGTTGTTCGTATTCCGTGACGGATCGGCCCAGCGTCATGCGGGCCAGGTCCGTGGCCGCCTGGAGCGCGGAGGTCCGGTCCTCCCCTCCCACTTCGGGGAACGGGGCGATCTCGCCATAGCCCTGTATGCCGCCCGCCAGGGTGAGCCGCACGAACAGGAGTTCGGCGGTGACGCGGCTGCCCGTGGCCACGACGAAGGGGTCGGTCAGCGGCAGGTCCGCCGGCCAGAGTTCGAGTTTCGTAATGGTGGTCGGGTCGCTGGGCATGGCCGCCTCCCACTTGCTCAGGCTTGGGTCCTGCCGGTCGCGAGGTCAGTTGTAGCAGACCGGAGCCCCGGCAGAAAGGGGGCTGCACAAGCGGCCGATATGCTTGACTTGAAAATGGGAGGGTGCCAAGACTGGATCTATGCCGCTCCCTTCGTCCGTTCGAGCGATTCGGACAATCCGAGCGATCCGAACGACGGCCCCGGCCTTTGGTCCTTGCCGCGCCGCGGCTCGGGCCGGTCGGGCCGGTCGAGTCGCCTGCTTGTGGTTCCTGTTCCTGTGGACCGTCCTGCCCGCCCAGGCCCAGGAGGCGCTGGAGGTCTACGAGTTGAACTACTCGCGCGGGGCCATGGCCTTCGGCCTGGGCCACTACGAACAAGCGGAGCAATTCTTCCGCGCCGCCCTCGCGGCGAAGCCGGACGATCCCGAAGCCAGCCACTATCTGGGCCAGTCTCTGTTGCGCCGCAAGCAATATGCCGAGGCCGAATCGGTGTTCCGGCGCATGCTCGCGCTGGATGCCTCGTCCGGCCCGGCCTGGTTGGGCCTGGGCATCGTCCAATACCATCAGAAGCAGTACGCGGAGGCCAAAGCGAGTTTGCTGGCCGCCGAGAAGGTCGCGCCCGAGGACCCGCTGGTGCATCTGTTTCTCGGCCTGGTCCACCATGAACTGGGCGAGTTCGAAGCCGCGCCGGACCGGTTCCAGCGGGCCGCCACGCTGAGCCCGGACCTGGCGCCGACCGCCCAGTATTACAGCGGCGTGGCGCATTTTCGACGCGGGGCCTACACCGAAGCGAAACAGACGCTGGAGGCGGCGGTGGCGGCGGCGCCGGAGGCGGAGGCGGACTATGTCGCGGCGGCCAGGGACCTGCTCGCGCAGGCGCACGAGGCGCCCAAGGACAGGTTGCGCGAGGTCGGCGCGCCCCGGGCCCTGGGGCTCGGCCTGGGCGGCGCACAGGTCGGGCCGGGGCAAGACCTGACGGCATCCAAGGACGGGAGCGCCGGCGTGGACCAGGCCCAGGGCGGCGGGGACAGCGGCAACACCGGCAAGTCCTCGACCGCGGCGCAGCCTCGCAGTCAAGCCGTGACGCATGCCCATGCGCAGACCCCGCCGAGCGTCCACTCCGGGGCGAGCAACCGGCTGCTGCTGCCTGACGAGCGCGGGCCTCTTCGGGGGGAAACCCGGGTCAGGAAGTAAGATGGATCGCGAGGAGAGGAGCGCCCGTCGTTACGACGCGTCTTGCAGGCAGCGAAACCCCAGCACGTTGAGCCGATACGTGGGGATGACGCCGTGGCGGTGCGCCGAACGGAGCGTCACGGCATCCACAAGCCAGGACCCGCCGCGGACGACCTTGGTTTCCCGGTCGTAATCCGAACTCGTCCACTCGGTCACGTTGCCGGCGAGATCGTAAATGCCGTAGGGACTCTTGCCGGCTTCATAGGCGCCCACGGGCGAGAGGCTGTCATAGCCGCGCCAGCGCTTCTTGCCGTCCCAATCGTAGTTGGCGACGGCGCGCGTCGGTTCGGCGTCGCCCCAAGGGTAGATCCGCCCATCCGTCCCCCGCGCCGCCTTTTCCCATTCCTCTTCCGTCGGCAGGCGTTCTCCGTAGTAGTGGCAATAGGCCTCCGCATCCTGCCAGTCCACGCCGATGATCGGCCGATCCCCCGGGCTGGCCAAGCTGCTTTCGTTGGACCGCTCCCGTTCCTTCTGCCCGATCGCTTGCAGGAATTTGGTGTAGCGCTTGGTCGTCACTTCGTACTTGTCCAGGTAGAACGAGGGCAGCGCCAGACTGCGTCGGTCGTCCCCTTCTCCGTAGATGAACTCGCCCCCCGGCACCAGCACCATCGGGGAACCGTCCCTGCCGAGGATCTCGACGGGCCGCTCGGCCCGGAGCGGCCGGCTGTCGGCCAGGAAACCCAGCCAGGCCAGGACCAGACTCGCGGCGATCACACGACGCATGGGTGACGAGGTCGGTTGAAGGATTGAGAAACGACGGCTGGGGCCCATGTTAGGCTGCGCGGATTCCGAACGCAAGGGTGTGCTCGGAGAGCGGGGAGACGCTCGGCACGCCCGTCGGCCGGCGGCGGGCGGGAACCCTGTCGATGGGCGCCCGCACCGGCTAATCCAGTGTTGGCGGCGGCCCGTTATGGCACCGCGCCCGAAAGCAATGCCCGCAGCCCTCGCAGGTAAAAGGATAGAGATCGAAGAACACGCTCAGCAGCTTGTCCCAGAGGTGACGATGCAGCCGGGAGAGGTCGTGGCTCCTGCATTTGGGGCAGTGAATCATGCCGAAATATTAACATGATCCGCCCGCCGTTGGCACCCGGGCCGCGCGGGCGGCCGGGGCCCAGGCTCAGGCCGCCTGGCGCACGTCCCCGACCGTCCCGGCCGTGGCCGCATCCTGACCGATCCGGCTCGTTTGCGCCATCCGACGCTTTTCCGATCCGATTTCCGTCCCCAGAATCGACACCAGCGCCCAGACGAGCAGACTCATGCTCGTGATTCCAATGATGAACACACCCATGTTGCACCTCCTCGTTCCACCTTGATCCCCCACCGCCTTCATCGCGACCGGAGGATGAAGACGAAGGGGTGGTTCTCCTCCGTCTTCATGCCATGAGCCGGCTACTTTTCCCACGACTCCTCCCGGTCGTCGCAGGCCTCGCGTCTCCGGCGTACTACGCCGCCAGTTGCAACCTCAGCGCCCTTGCCGCCACTGTCTCGAAATCCGGCGCGGCGGGGCGTTGCTCCTGCTGGTTGATCGACACAATGATCAATCCGAGCATGCCGACCAGCGTCAGCGCGGTCATGATAATTCCCCAAGCCATACTCCTCACCCCCCTTCACGTTGTGTAGGTTCCTGCGTGATTCGTTCCAATACTCGACCGCGCCTGCGCAGGCGTCTCCGCGTCCCGCATCGCGATGACACGCGTCCTTTGGGAGGCCACTCCCGTGGGACAGGCGACATGGTGAGGGGACCAGGAATCCCCGGCGGCCTTGTCGGGCCTTCGCCGGAGGAGCTTGCCTTTCAGGAAGCCGCTAGACACTCACACGCGCGGAGAGGAAGTCGGAAGCGCGAACGACGAGGCCTTCACCGTGGTACGCACCGCTGTCTACTGCACTCATCCTACAGGACGAAACAGACTTTGTACAGGCCAGTAGGGATATTTATTTATGCTGCGGCGGCCGAACGATTGCGGGCCGGTTGGCCAGGCGGGCCCGGATTGCGGCGCTCAGCGCCCGGCATTCATCGGGTAGGGAACCGATGGCCCCTCCGTCATCCCGGCGCCGATCCGGCGGTCAAAGTTGCGACCGGATGGCGCCGGCTCCGCATAGCGCCGAGCGGCGGCGGATTGCGTGATCGCCTCGTTGTACGCGGCGGTCACCGGGTCGGTGTCGGATGTCGGCGCGAGCGGCAGGCTCGCTACGCAGGCGCCCAGCATCAACAGGCTCACGAAGCTGACGACGACGCGTCGGGGGCCGCTCATCCCTCTTTCGCCCCGATGAACTGAGGGGACTTGACCTCCTGATACCCTTCATACCAGCCGCTCCACTTGGCGTACCACCGGTCGGCCCACTGGCTGACGTCGGCCTGCTTCTCGCCGTATCGCTTCTGTACGATGGCCTTGAACGTGCCCTGGTCGCCGTCAATCTGCCGCAGATCCTCGTCGGTGAACGCGCCCCACTGCCTTTGCAGCGTGCCTTTGAGTTGCGTCCAGCTACTTTTGAACTGCTCCTGGTTCATGCCTGGTCCTTTCGTCAGGTCCGACTTCCCGCGCCGCTCGGGCGCGGGAAGCCTGTCGGTCGTGTCGCGGCCGCTTATGGTTTCGCCTGGTGCGGCTGGCCCCCCCGCGGGTGCTTCTCCTCCGCAAAGGAAGCCCAAATGGCGGCTCCCCAGGTCAACAACATCAATGCGAGCATGGCTGAGACTGGATACATGGCGCGCACCTCCCTTTCCGCATCGTGCACAAGCACGGCAACGAATGACCGGGGACGGCGGCGTATCAGCGGCGGAGACTGGGGAATCAGACGCGCAGGAAGGAATCGGGAGCGCGAGGGATAGGACAGTCGGCGTGGCTCAATACGTCATGCATGCACGCTACAGGGTACCGGCCCGGCTGTCAACGCACATTCCGCCGTCGCCGGCGTAAGGCCGTGATTCCATGCAGGTAAATTTTCGCGCCGCCGGCCGCGCGTCATTCCCGCGCATCCTGCGCGCAGCGGAAGCCCAGCGCGTTGAGGCGGTACGTGGGCAAGACGCCGCGCCGGTGCGCGGCCCGCAGCGCCGAGGGGTGGGAGAGCCAAGACCCGCCTCGGACCACCTTGGTTTCGAAATCGTACTCCGAGCTCGTCCATTCGGTCACGCTGCCGGCCAGATCGTAGAGGCCGTAGGGGCTCTTGCCGGCGTCATGCGCGCCCACGGGCGAGAGGTTGTCATAGCCCTGCCAGCGCTGCTTCCCATCCCAGTCGTAGCTGGCCAGAGCCTGCGTCGGTTCGGCGTCGCCCCAGGGGTAGATCCGCCCATCGGCGCCCCGCGCCGCCTTCTCCCATTCCTCTTCCGTCGGCAGCCGTTTCCCGTAGTGCCGGCAGTAGTCCTCCGCGTCCTGCCAATCCACGCCGATGATCGGGCGATCCCCTTCGCTGGCCTGGATGAGTTCGTTCACTTTGAACCGTTCTTTCCGTCCGGTCGCCTGCCGAAAGGCGAGGTACTGCTTGGTCGTCACTTCATACTTGTCCATGTAGAACGAGGGCAGCGCCAGCCGGTGCTGGTTTTCCCCCTCTCCGTACAGAAACTCGCCCCCCGGCACCAGCACCATCGGCGCCCCGTCCTTGCCGAGGACCTCCACCAACTGCTGGGCCGGGAGCGGCTGGGTCCCGGTCAAAACGGTCAGCCAAATGACGAACAGACTGGTATGGATCGGACGATGCATGGGTCACGATGCCGGTTGAGGGGTTCGGGCACGACGGTTGACTCCATGCTAGGCTGCACGGATTCCGAATGCAAGGGCTTCGCGCGCACGTCCGGGAGTCGCGCGCCGGCTAATCTATTGAGGATGGCGGCAGATGGTAGCGAGCCCGAAAACTGTGTCCGCACTGATCGCAGGTGAAGGGGTACAGGTGGAAGAAAAAGCTCAGCAGCTTGTCCCAGAGGTGGCGATGCAGCCGGGAGAGATTGGGGCTATTACACTCGGGACAGTGCAACACGCCCCGCATACTAGCATGGTTCGCCTCCCGACGGAAGCCGAATCGTGCCGCCGAGGGCCGCCCGACCCCTCCCGTTTTGAGCGAGGCTTGGCCCGGCGGACACTGTCGGCTGTCTCTCAAGGTTCCTCAGCGTTCTACCGATACCCGACTGAGCCCATTGTCTATGGCACGGCGCAAGGACTGCCGCCTGACGACGCCCGCGGACCGTTGATCGCCTGAGGACTCCAGGCCCTCGTCCTTTCACGGTCCGAGGGAGCCGGTGCGGGCGGGGTTTCGAATAGATCCGGGGCCGAACGTGTCGATTCTCGGACGTTCCCGCTAAGGAGGTTTCCCATGAGACATGCTGCCGGGACTTGCCGGTCATTGCTATCCGCCAGCGTCCTCGTCATGGCGCTGGGTCATCGCCCGGTGCTCGCCGAGCCGCCGGATGCCGCGGGCCTCGCGGCTCGGACGGGGGCGGCTCACGCGACGCTTCTCGGCAAGGACGGCGCGCCGATGGTGCTGATTCACGCCGGCGACTTCATGATGGGGAGCCACGACGGAGAGGCGGACGAAATACCGGCACATCGGGTCTCCCTGGAGGCCTTTTACTTGGATCGGGATGAAGTGACCAACCAGCGGTTTCATCGCTTCGTGCTGGAGACCGGCCACAAGACGACCGCCGAGAAGGAAGGCAAAGCCTGGGCCTATGCGCTCGATAACAAGTGGCGGGAAGTGAAAGGCGCCACCTGGCGGCAGCCCGAGGGGAACGAGACCGAGTCGTGGCCGGATCGCGACGAGCATCCGGTCGTGTCCGTGTCCTGGTACGATGCGGAGGCCTATTGCCGCTGGGCCGGGAAACGCCTGCCGACCGAGGCCGAGTTTGAATATGCCCTGCGGGCGGGGACCCAGGCGACCTACTGGTGGGGGGATCGGAACCCGGGGTGGCGACGCGTCGCCAACATTGCGGATGAGGCGCACAAGCGGACGTCGCCCGACCGGCCGTGGCCGATCATGAGCGGGTACGACGACGGGTACGCACGGACCTCGCCGGTGGGCTCCTTCGAGCCGAATCCCTGGGGCTTGCACGACATGACCGGCAACGTCTTGGAGTGGACGGCCGACTGGTACGGCCAGGACTACTACGGGCGGAGCCCTCGACACAATCCGACGGGACCGTCGGACGGAGATGCCAAGGTCCTGCGGGGCAGTTCCGGCTACAGCGAACCGCGGAACGTCCGGTCGGCTACGAGAGCCTCCGCCTCTCCGACGAGGCGGAGCGACAACATCGGCTTCCGCTGTGCCAAGACCCCCGAGTGACGAGGAGTACGGGTCCGACTTCCAACCGGCCGGCGCTTCATGCACGCAGCTAGGCGCCGCCGGCCTTGACCGTAGCGAGGTGTTTCGCCGCGTCCCTCGCGGCGGTGCGCGCCTTCGTAGCCGGATTCAGGCTGGCCCCGGGATCGACCTTGTCGCCCATCTCCGCGACCCGCTGGCAGTACCTGATCGCCTCTTGCAGGTGGGAGGCGGCTGCCTTGGCGCGGGGGTCCGCCGGCACCAGCGCCTTCAGGATCGCCTCCGCATGCCGGCTCACTTCCCCGCAATGGTGGACGATGGCCTTGGCATCCCCCATCCCCCCGTGCGCGACCATCTCTTCCGCATCCTTGAGCATCGCCGTCGTATGGTCCCGGATTCCCTGTTCTGCGCCCGCGATGGCGGCCGGAATCCAACCGACGGCAACGAGCGCCACGAGGACCGCGCGAGAGACCCGGTTCATCAGAACGCCCGGCCTTTTCTGACCGGCGGCCGATCCGCCGGCGTCAGGCTCCGGTAGAGCTCGTGGAACTGGTCCGTGGTGAGCGTGGGGTCCTGCAGCCTCGTCAGACTCACCTTGTCGATGGGATATTCCACCGTGTCGTCGAAATTCGACGAGGCGATGGTGATGAAGCGGGGCGGGAAGAGCCGTTCCGGCAGGAGAATCGCGACGTCCTGATTGTATTTCAACGCCAGCCTGATGGCCTCCCTGGCTCGCTCCGCCGGGACCTGCGCGCCGAGCCCGATGTTCTGGGGCGGCTGCCCCTGACGCGCAAACTGGACGTGCACATTGGCCAATCCGGCCTGGAAAAACTCCTGCTTGATCGACGCGACTTGGTCTTTGTAGGCGCCGGCCAATACCACTTCGATCCGGCTGACCGGCGGAGCGATGGACGCGTCCGCCAGGACCCACACTACGCTGAGCAAAAACAGAGTGACGGCACCTATCGTCGTGCTTCGTGACATGTCGGAATCATCACCTTACTTGTTGTGAAATGTGAACCGGTGCGCCGCCGTGCCCTTGGCCGGCACGACGATCTCCTGCTGCTGCTCGCCCAGGGTCGGATGCCAGGCCGTGACACGATAGGTGCCGGGCGGCACGCCGCCGATGGCAAAGGTCCCGTCCCGTCCGGTGACGGCATAGTAGGGATTGTCCACCGCCAGCCCGTGGGCCTGCATGAACGGATGCATCCCGCACTGCATGGTCATCTCCCGACGCGCCCCCGTCAGCTTGATCCGGTCGGTCGTCCCCGTGCGCGTCAGCGAGGGCCGGTGAAAGATGATGAACACATGCTCCTGGTCCCGCTCATAGACCTGCAGGTCGTGCGCGACCGGGTCCAGGTTCGTGATGGTGAGCGGATGCCGGTCCCGCACCACCGACACGAACGGGAGGAACTGGCAGACGTTCGCGTCGAGCTTCGTTTCCTCGGACGCAAAGGGCTTGCCCTTTGCCACCCCTTCGATCGTCACCACCACGTCCTTGAGCCCGCCTTCCTGATCCACCGCCACTTCCCGCAGCAGACGATAGCCGGAGCCGTCGGACAGGGCTCCGCAATAGGCCCGGTCCGGAGACCGGCGCAGCTCGAATCGTTTGAGCGGCGGCTCCAGGCCGGCAAAAGTGACCGACCCCGTGATCGTCCCGCCGTCCACCACCGCCGCCTCTTCGTAGGCGCGCGCGGGTCCCGCGCCGAGCCCCATGAGTAGGCTGAGCGTCAGACACAGACGCCAATGCGCACTGAACATGTGCCTCCTCTCCTTCCGGTCGCCGGCCGAAACATGACGGGGGAGCGCTGCCGCTCCCCCGCCGTCCGGGTTCCTCGCACCGGCCTTCGAATGCTCTACCCGTTCATCTCATCCTGCGGCAGCCCGCTCAACGCCCCGAGGAGGACGTGAGCGACAGCGCCGGCGCCGCGTCTTTGTCCGCCGTCTTGGTGGCCGGCGCCTGCGGCGTCAGCGGAAGAATCCGTTGGTCGCCGGTCGGCAGGACTTTGAACAGGCCCCACTGGCCCGCGTTCATGAAGGCCGGCCGCTGGTTCTGCCACAGGTAGTCTCCGACCAGCCGGTTCGGCCCTCCGGCGCCGCCGGTGAGATAGGCGTTGATGATTTCCGACCCGCCGAACTCCATGGTGCTGACCTGGTCGGCGCCCTGCATATAGGGCTCATGGGGCCACTCGTGGCCGTCCACGGTGAACAGCTGCACCTGCTCGCTGAAGACCCCGAGCACGTGGATCGCCACCGGGTCGCCCACGTGCGCCTGGAGCAACGGCGTCACCGGGCCGTCCCCGGCCTTGACGCAACTGAACACCTCCGACACGTCGCAGCCCTTTTCGATCCGGTAGGCGGTCGGCTCGGACCGGTAGTTCACGGCCGTGATGCCCGCCGTCTGCTGGATGTAGGGCATGAAGCTGACGCCGATGATGTTGTCCTCGTCCTGGAACATCAGGGAGAAATCCCGGTAGTTCCGACGGGTCTCGTTGCCCGGCAGCGACCGGTCCACGATCACGTCGGTCCGCCAACTGCTCTTCATCGTCAGATCCTCGCCGGTGACCGGGTCCCGATAGGTGGATCCCTTCGGCCCGACGATGATCGACCCGAACAGGCCGTTCCGCGGATTCTCCACGACGTTGCCCCAATCCTGGACCATCGCGGCGAGTTCGCCGTACTGCGGATGCGCGTAGTACGTGTACGTCTTGCTCTCGCCCGGGCCGACGGTCTGGTCCCCCGGATTGTTCCCGACGTTGGCCCCGAAGGAATCCTTCGGATCGAAGGCCATCATGTCGACGTGGAACCCGGCCCGGTCCTTGGCCATCTCGTTCTTGAGGTGGATCTTGACGCAATCCCCGACGTTGACGTGGAGCGTGAGCGGGCTGGGCTTGAGTTCGCCCGCCTTGACGCGTCCGCGATCCCCGTCCAGGACGTACATCTTGCCCTGCTCGTTCCCGAACACCATCTTCCGTTCGAGGTCCACTTCCATGGTGCCGGGCGCGCCCTCGTTGTACCGGAGGTTCTGGTCGATGGCCGACACGTTGAAGGCCTTGACCGGCGCGTCCGCCGGACAGACCGACGGAGCCGACTTTTCGATCTGCTCCCGGCTCGGGAGGGGCTTCAGGTCCTTCTGCAGCTCGTCGTGGACCCGGATGATGCCCCAGCTGCCTTCGGCGAAATGCGAGGCCCGGCCGCTGTAGTACAGATAGTCGCCGGCCATCTTTTGCGGTCCGCCCGCGGCCGGAATGGCCGGGTCATACCGCTCGCCGATCGCCAGGTGGATCGTGCTGCGCGGCATGGCTGTGATCCCGTAGCGTTCCATCGGGAACCAGTGGCCGGTCACGTGCCAGGTATGCACCTCGTTGGCCGAGCCGACGAGGGCTCGGACCATGATCGGATCGCCCAGGTAGGCCCGCAACAGCGGTGTCCCCGGGTCCCCGTGAATCCGCGACGCGAACAGCTTCGACGGATCCGGGTCGTTCGCCAGCCGCACGCTCAGCGGCTCCACCCGCATGCTGTAGCCGCTGCCGGTGGTCGCTTCGCCCCCGTTCAGGAACCACATGGCCGACTTGTTGATCCGGTCCGGGAACTGGTGCGACGGGGGGCCGTCCACCGTCGTCACGCCCATCTTGGCTTGCGGGTTGTCCGTGGTGATCAACTCCGCCGAGCGGGCGTTGCTGTCCATGATGTGCATCATCACCTCGCGGAAACTGCCCCGGATGTGCGCCGAGACCGGCTCCAACGTGTGGATGTCGGCGATGGGCCCGCTCCGGATCTCCTTGCCCGTCACCGGATCGTGGTAGGTGGACCGGGGCGGCTCCGTGATGAAGGCCGAGAAGAGCCCGTGCCCCCAGGTATCCGTCCCGAACACGTGGTCGTGCCAGAACACGGTCCCGAAGTCCGCGTCCACGTACCAGCGCTCGCGGATGAACTCGACGCTGGCGATGTCGCCCTTCTTGTGACCGTGCTTCAAGGGCAGCTCGAAGTGAAGGGTCTTGCCCTCGATCTTCTTGATCCGCGCCACTTCGAAGAACTTGGGATCGTCCATCCCCACGCCGAGTTCCGTGTTCACGTGGAACTTGGAGGCGTCGCCGACCGTAATGCTGCGGGCCCCCGCTTTCACGTCGGCCGTCAGGATCGTGTTGGCCGGCAGCGGCATGCCCTTCTCCGGCTCCGGGTCCTTCAGCATCGTGAAAGCGCGCAGGGACATGTCGTAGGAGAACCCGATGGTGGGTCCGTCCGACGCGCTGGTGTCGAACTGGAAGAAATGCGGGTGGAGGTTGATCTTGTTCGCCCACCCGGTCCGCGCATCGTCCGGAATCTCGTTTTTGAAGATCACATCCACGCAGTCATACACGTTGCCGCGGATGACCAACGGCACCTGCTTGTCCGGATTGTTCCGGACCTCCTGCTCCTCTTCGTGCAGGACGTAGATCATGCCGTTCGGGTCCACGATGGCCGGCGCCTTCGGCGTGGCCTTCTTCAACGTAATCGGCAGCGTGATGGAATGCACGGTGAAGAACTTCCGCGGCGAGTTGTCCGGACAGAGGCTCCAGGGGCCCTGCTCGCCCGGCTTGGCCTGCTCCGTGCTCTTCGTGCCGTCTTCGCGCACGTGGAACGGCTCCAGCCAGGGCGCGCCCCCGTGGTTCGGCGCGAACGGCGGCCGCTTCCCCAGGTGCGGACGCAGCCAGGGGAAGGCCAGCTTGCCGGTCTGCGGGTCGAACGTGATCGGCGGCCGCTTGAGCGGTGTGGGCGACGCATAGTCCGCCCACTTGTGCGGCGTCTCCGGCTCGTTGAGCGCCAGGCTGTTCTCCCACTTCCAGTTCACCACCGTCGCGTCGTGGGCCTGCGCCTGCTTGGTCTGATCCTCCGTCTTGCCGGGGAGCCCTTGCGGCGGCAGCATGTATTCCACCCAGTCCTTGATCGACACCTTGACCGGGTTGGCCTTCCAATCGGTCTTGTCCTTCGTGATCTCGTATTTCTTGCCGCCGTACCAGTCCACGGTGGTGCCCACGAGCTTGTCGGAGTTCACGGCCGGCTTGATCTTGCCCTTGCGGTCCGGCAGTTCGGCCAGCGGCTTCATCACGTCGGTCTGGTTGCCCTCGACCTGCAGGGTGTTGTAGACGCGCCAGAAGCCCCACATGCCGGTGACGTAATGCTGCGGAATATGGCAGTGGAACACGAACTCGCCGGCCAGCGCTTGCAAGCCGCCGGAGCCGCCCTCGATGACCTCGTCGTAAATCTCCGACGGGCCGATGGACTGGACGTCCAGCCGGTCCGAGGGGTCGCTGATCGCCGGGAACTTCACCGGGCCGTTCTTGGACAGCGTGGGGTCGAGTCTGCTGGTCCCCGGCTGCCTGGCCCATCGGATCGATCCGCCGTGCAGATGGTGCGAGTGGACGATCTCGGACCCGCCGATCATCCGGAATTTGGCCGGGTCGCCCAGGTAGGAACGCGGGACCGTCGTGGCCGGATCGCCGAACGTATACGACCCGTAGCCCTGCGACTCGTCCGCGAATCCGACGAGATGCGCCTGGACTTCCAGTCTCGACCCGTGGGGCTCGCTGCGATAGTTGAGCAGGCGCGCCGACGGCCGGTAGGTGTCGGTGTGCGGGTCGCGCTGCGGCAGCATGTCGCCCTTCCGGTCCAAGAGGCGGAAGGTTTCGTCGCCGGCCTCATGGTAGAAAATCACGAACTCCCGGAAGTCGGAGCCGTTGGCCAGGTCGATCATCGCCTCCCAGCCGCTCTTCATCTCCTCGGCGGTGAAGGGGCTCAGATGGCGGGACCCGCGGGGCTCGACGACCAGCGAGCCCAACATGCCCAGCGAGTATTGATCGCGAGTGGCATGGCTGTGAAACGCGCGTCCGCCCTCCTGCAGGTCGGGCCGGATGTACCACTCGAACTCCCCGACCTTGCCGGACGGCACGAGCGCCTCGGGATTGTTGGCCGTGGCCGGCTTCCCGGTGCTGCTCACGAGCATCTGCGAGCCGTTGACGATCATGTTGGTCGGCTCGTCCTTGATCTCGTTGCGGAGCGTGATGCGGAGGCAGTCGCCCTGGTTGGCCCGGATCACCAGCGGCTGGATCAAGTCCCCCTGCAGTCCGTTCGACACGGCTCCCGCGGAGAAGGTGGGATCCTCGCTGGCGCGCGCGGCCTTGTTCTTGGCCTCTTCCTCCCGCACCCCCGCGACGTTCTCGGTGAGCGCGTACATGTAGCCGGGGAAGAAATCGCCGAAGCGGTTCAGCGTGATTTCCACGTTGATCGCCGTGACGTCGAAGGCCCGGACCGGCGCCTCCGCCGGGCACCGGCTCCCTTGCGTCACCTGGACCTTGTCCGGGTCGTCGGCCACGAGCAGCACCCCTTGCTGCATGGCATGGGCGCCGGCTCCCTGGAACGGGCCTTTGCTCTGCACCTGTTTTTCGATTTGATCGATAGCCTTCGCCATTTTGTCCTGCAACACCGGCCCGGCCGGCTGATGCACGACGGTGGCTTTCGCCTCTCCCGCCTGGTCCGCGACCCCGTGCGCGAGGTGCGACATTTCCGCAAACGACGGGGCGCCCGCCAGCATGGCGGCCAGCGCCATCAGACCGATCCGACCCATTCCGCGACGTCTGTTCATGCCCAGTTCCTCCTGCAACTCATGATGACGATGTCCGCTCGTGACTCCATGAAAGAATGACGGCTCGATGTGTGCGCGTCGCTTTATATAAATGTCCGGTGGAAGCGCCGCTCGCCGCAGCGGGGATCGTCAGGAGGCCGGTCCTTTCCATCCCGCTCTCCTCCACCAGACAGGTCTGTAGACACACCTCTCGCGTTCGCATGCGCAATCGATCCCAATCTAGCAATGTCCGTTCCATCTCGCGGGACGAGCCGACGTGCGACCGTTTCGTGGAAAATCAGGCAGTTACCGACAAGGGCTGCTGTGGGGCAATACGCATCCATGGGACGCCGGCGCCCCATCTTCGATGACGAGCGACACCGCAATCGCGCATCACGAGCGGCGTTTATGTGATTGGTATCGATCGCCGGCCATGGGGCGTGATCGCCCCATGGCCGGGCGGCGCGGGTTACCGGACAGATCCATGGTGTCTGCGTCACTGCGGCGACGGGAAGCGGGTGGGCACCGCGGAAGGGAGAGGCAGTGGGGCCGGTGTGCTAGCGCTTGTCGCGCAGGCCGTGCCGCTTGACCATGCGCTCGATGGTCTTGCGATCGACACCGGCTTCGCGGGCCGCGCGGCCCATGTGGCCGCCGTGCCGCTTCAACAAGTCCACCAGGAAGGTCCGTTCGAAGAGCCGCACGGCTTGTTGTTTGGCGTCCTTGAACGATGCGGCGTCGGCTTGGGCCGGCTCGTCGGCCGATACCAGGTGCAGGCGCTCCGGAAGGTGCTCCACGCGGATCACGGGCCCCTCCGCCAGGGCGACGGCCCGTTCGATCACGTTCTGGAGTTCGCGCACATTGCCCGGCCAAGGATACCGGACCAATCGATCCGTCACGTCGGGAGACAGTTCCGGCACGACGCCGGACGCAGGGCCGAACCTTCTGGCGAAGCGGGTGAGAAATTCCTGCGCCAGCAACTGAATGTCGCCCCCACGGGCCCGGAGGGGCGGCAGGGCGATCGGAATCACGTTCAGGCGGAAATACAGGTCTTCGCGGAACGTGCCTTGACGGCAGGCCTGCTCCAGATCCTGATTGGAGGCGGCGATCACGCGCACGTCCACGTCCACAAAACGGATGCCGCCGACCCGGCGGACCTGGCGCTCCTGCAACACGCGCAGCAACCGCGACTGCAGATTCTGGCTCATGCCGCTGACTTCATCCAGAAAGACCGTCCCCCCCTGCGCCATCTCGAACAGGCCCGGCTTGGAGGTGTGCGCGCCCGTAAAGGCGCCTCGCTCGTGGCCGAACAGTTCGGACTCCAACAGGGTGTCCGGCAAAGAGACGCAGTCCACCGGGACGAACGGCCGCGCGGCGCGCAGGCTCCGGCTGTGGATCGTCTGCGCCGCGAGTTCCTTGCCGGTCCCGCTCTCACCGTAGATCAGAACGTTGGCATCGGTGCGCGCCACCTTGTTCACCAGGTCCAGGACCTCGCGGATGGCCCGGCTGCCGCCGAGCATGGGCGCCGCGCCGCCTTTCTCCTGCCCGGCCGTCGGCCCGACCGGCTCGCTCCCGCCCGCACAACGTTCGCCGGCCCCGGCAAAGGCCCGGCGCGCGACCGCTTCGAGCTCCGCGCCCGTAAAGGGCTTCAAGATGTAGTCCAGCGCGCCCTGCCGCATCGACGTGACGGCGGTCTGGACGGTGGCGTGAGCGGTCAGGAGGACGACCTGCACCGCCGGATCCAATTGCTTGGCGGCGTTCAGTACGCCGATGCCGTCCAAGCCCGGCATGCACAAGTCGGTCAATACGAGGCCCGGCCGTTCCCGCTTGATGACGTCCACGGCCCGGATCGGGTCATGTTCCGTGAGGCAGTCGTAGCGGAAGCGTTTTAGGATGCGGGAGCAGTTCTCCAGCGCTTCCGGCTCGTCGTCGACGATCAGAATCTTGCCTGCGATCCCCATAGCGCTCCTTGCGGCTCTTCGGCCGCCGCCGCCAACGCCGGGAGGCTGACGGTGAAACAGGCCCCGACGTCTCCGTTGGCCGCCTCCAGACGTCCCCGATGTTCCGCGACGATCCCATAGCTCAGAAAGAGTCCCAGCCCCGTGCCCTGACCGGTGGACTTGGTGGTGAAAAACGGATCGAAGATCCGGCCCAAGATTTCGTCGGCAATGCCGGGGCCGTTGTCGGCCACGGTCAACTCCACCCACTCGCCGTCCGCGGTCCGCCGCGTCCGGGTCCCGATGATCACCAGGCCCGGGGCGACGGAGCCCTGGACGGCGTCGATCGCGTTGTTGATCAAATTGAGCACCACGGTCTCCAGCCGGTCCCGATCGCCCATCACGGGCGGGAGGGGTGCGGCCAGCGTCGGCTCCAGACGGATGCGATGCGCCGTGACGCGTTCGCCCGCCACGGCCAGGCAGGAGCGGACCACGCAGTTCAGGTCGAGGGGCTTGAGCGTGGTGGCGGCGCCGCGGGAGAGGGTCAACATGCTCTTGGTCACGCGCGAGATCCGCTCCGCCTGCGAACGGAGAGCGGCCAGGTCCCGGGCCACCTCATCGGGCAACGGGGCCTGCACGGCCTCCGCTTCCATACATTCGATGCGGTTCAGGATGATCCCCAAGGGATTATTGATCTCGTGCGCGATGCCGCTGGCGACCTTGCCCAACGTCGCCAGCCGTTCGGAGAACTCGAGCTTGCGCATTTGCGTCGCCATCTCGGCGGTTTTCTCCTCCACGCGGCGCGTCAGCTCCGTGTTCAACGCTTCCAATTCCGTCCGGGACGCGCTGAGCCGATCGGCCATCCGATGCACCGCCGCGGCCAGCTCCTCAAATTCGTCCCCGGTCTTGATGTCGAGCGGACCGTCATAGGTGCCTTGGCTGATCGCCTCGACCCCCCGGCGAAGGGTGTGGATCGGTCGCGCAATGCGCGTGGCCACATAGCGACCCATCGCGGCCAACAGGCCGATCATCACCACCCCGATCAGCGCCACGTTCCGGAGTTGATCTCGAATGGGCGCATAGCTCTCGGACGGTTGCTGGCGGACGAAGATATGCCACGTCTTGCCGGGAGACCCCAGCCCGCGGACCGGCGCAAACCCGACCACCGTGTCCCGCGCGCCGTGCCCATCGTCGTCGGCAATGCCCCAACCCGGGTCCGCCGAGACGATCATCCGCATGAGCGGCTCCGGGATGCGGTGGGCCTGGCGCGGCAGGATGGGGCAGATCAGCGGCTGGCCGTCGGCGCTGAACAACATCGCGTGTCCCGTCTGCCCGATCCGGATCTGGTTGATCATGGCCAAGAGGGCGTCGAATCGGTACGAAGCCTTGATCGCCCCGATGACGCTGTGTTGCCGGTCGTCGAGGATGGGTACGGCGATGTCGATGGTCTCTTCGGGCGTGCGGAACGATCCGGCGTGCCGCGCGACGACGTCGCTGATGTAGACCCGCTCCGTCCCGCCTGCCTGGACGGCGTTCCACCACGATTCCTCTCCAAAGAAATAATGATCGGGCTCCGAGCTGGCGGCGACCAGCGCCCCGTATCGATCCGTGATCAGCAACCCGACCATCTTGTCGCCGTCTCGGATTTTGGTTTCCAACAGGAATCGCGAGAGCTCCGCATTCAGCAGGTGCGGGGCGGCCTCCGTTCGTTGCTCCCACACCTGCATGCGCCCTTCGATGAGCGCCGTGACCTTCGAGCGATCGTCCGGGTAGGAGCGATTGGCGAGTTCGACCGGTTGACGGACGCGGAGCGGCGCCGAGGCCAGGAGCCGCACGCCTTGGATTTCCCCCTGAACCAGCATGGTGACACGGTCGGAGGCTTGCGCGGCGATCGTTTGGAAATTGCCGCCGATCACGTCGCGCAGCGACCGCATGCCCGACACATAGGCCAGGAGGAGCCCGATGAACAACGGCACGCACCCGACCAAGACGATGGCCAGCACGATCCGCCCTTTGATCGTTCGAATTGTCATGAGACGCTCGCAGACGTGCGGCGCATTCTAGCGCAACCCGGACGGACTTCTCCAGTCGCGCCGCGCCCAGGCCATCAAGGCCGAGTGAACCGGCGAAGGGGAGCGATCGCGTCGAGGTGCTGCGCGCGGGTGATGTGATGAAGGCCATTGCGCGAGAGGCGGACGCGGGCCGGGCGCCAAGCGAAGAGTGCCCTAGGCGCCCAAGCTGGTGCCGGGCTCTTCACGCTGATGCGTCGCCGCGAGCTGAGGCTCCGCCGAAGATGCGGCGGTTGATACCGACGCCCGGATGCCGACGAGCAGATTGAACCCGGCGATCGCCAGACTGCCGAGCCACAAGGCGAGACTGAGTTTGCGGATCACTCCCGTCCCTGCGTCGCGCATGTCTTTCCCCACCATCGCAACCGTATCGAGCAGCCGGTCGATCGCGAGCGTCACCTGCACGAGTTTGGGCCCGGCGGTGTCCGCCACATGGCGCTCCGCCAGGCTTTGTCGTTCCGCCGCGTCCGCCGCCGACGTGGCGCGCCACCGCTCTTGGAGGAGCGTCATCGTGCGGTCCGCGGCGGCGAAATAGACCGCCAGGCTCTCGCGCACGGCCAGGAGTTCCGGGGCGTCGTCTTGCCGGCCATCGGCCCCGCGGCTGGCTTCCGCAAACCGGTCGATGGTCCGTTCGACCAGGGCGCGTTGATGCGGCAACGAGGCGGTAATCCGCTCGAAATCCCGTTGGCTCGGCGCTTCCAGCGCGCGGATGATCGTCGTCCGGTAGCGCATGACGTCGGCCAGGACATGGGCCAAGTCCGTGGCCGCCACCGTATATTCGGTGTACAGGATGCGGAGGTCCCGATCGACTTGCTGCAAGGCCTGCGCCGCAAACCACCCCAGCCCCGCCACCAGCAGGCTGATCAGCACCTGTCGCCAGCCCGGCATTCTGCGCAGCATGCTTGTGCGGATGCCCACGGTGCTCGCTCGCTTGGTTAGAGGGGAAAGGGCTACGGGTCGCTCACGACGCGTGGAAGAGGTAAGGGGCAGGGAGGCCTCCCGCCCCCTCCTCGGCGAGTGGGGGCGCCGCCTGTGCCGGTGCGGCGCTCCCGAGACTCACCTCCTTGCGTGCCGGCGTGGAGTGACAGCCAGGCGACGCACTTGACCTGCGAGGAAAATACCCTCCCGTGAGGCGGGGAGGGGCCCGACGCCCCTCCCCACGCCCGTCACCGGCTTACAGCCAGTTGACGCGCTCGGCCGGCCGAATGTAGATCGGCTCTTCGACCTGGATGCGCGCGACCTCCTTGCCCGACTTGTTGAAGCCCAGCACGGTATCGTTGTACATCTCGAACCGCTTCCCGTGGATCTGGGTCTCGAACACCTTCGGGCCCGGAATCACGTCGTACCGGAAGATGATCTGCTGGCTGGCGCGCCACAGCTGGAACACCGCCAGCAGCTCCCGGCTCGGCACCAGGAACTTCTCGATCGCGTTGTCCACCCCCGGCCCGAACATCTGCCGGGCGTAGCCCCGCGGCGCCCACCGCGGCGGAATGTAGTACCCGTTGGGCTCCGTGCCCCACTGCGGGTACAGGGGCAGCGCCACCTGCTCCACCCGGATGGCGAAGTACAGGGGGTGCCAGCGATCTTCGGCCCACAGGCCGTCCTCGCCGATCCGCACCAGGCTCTGCATGCGGATCTTCCCCACGCAGGCGCTCATGCACCGCGTCTCCATCGGCTCCCCGCCCGTCAGCGGGTCCTTGCCCTCGATGCGCGGATAGCAGGCGATGCACTTCTCGCTCACCCGCGTCGTGCCCCGATACATCGGCTTCTTGAACGGGCACTGCTCCACGCACTTCTTGTACCCGCGGCACCGGTTCTGGTCGATCAGCACGATCCCGTCCTCCGGCCGCTTGTAGATGGCCTTGCGCGGACAGGCCGCCAGACACCCGGGGTACGTGCAGTGGTTGCAAATCCGCTGGAGATAGAAGAAGAACGTCTCATGCTCCGGCAGGCTGCTCCCCTGCATCCGCCACGGTTCATCCCGCGAGAACCCGGTCTTGTCGACGCCCTCCACGATGGCGCGCATCGAGGTGGCCGTGTCCTCGTAGATGTTCACGAACCGCCATTCCTGGTCCGTGGGGATGTACCCGATCGCCGCCTGGCCGATCTTGGCCCCGGCGTCGAAAATGGTCATCCCTTCGAACACCCCGTACGGCGCATGGTGCTTGCGGCCCACCCGCACGTTCCACACCTGCCCGCCCGGGTTCACTTGCTCGATCAACTGCGTGATCTTCACGTCGTAGAACTGGGGATACCCGCCGTAGGGCTTGGTCTCCACGTTGTTCCACCACATGTACTCCTGGCCCTTGCTGAACAACCACGTCGACTTGTCCGCCATCGAACAGGTCTGACAGGCCAGACACCGGTTAATGTTGAACACGAAGGCAAACTGCCACTTCGGATGCCGCTCCTCGTAGGGATACAGCATCTTCCGTCCCAGTTGCCAGTTATAGACTTCCGGCATTGGTTCTCTCCTTTCAGTCGTGAACCGTTGGTCGTCGTTCGTCGCTCGTGAAGCGCAAGCCCGTGTCCGGACTGTCACGCTTCACGTACGACGCTTCACGCTTCACGGCCGTTACACCTTGATCTTGATGTGTTCGCCCTTGAGCCACTTGATCATGAACTCGTTCTCCTGCGCCGGGGTGAAGCCCGTGCGCACCGGCTCCCACGGTCCGCGCGCCCCGATGCCGCCGTCTTCCGCCTTGGTGATGCGGATCAAGCATTCCTTCGGCACCGTGTTGATCGCATGGTGGTCGATGCCATAGCCGAACTTGAACTTCCACGCGACCGCATGTTTCGCCGGCAGCGAGTCCGTCTGGTGCATCGGCATCAGCCAGGACCGCGTGAACGACTGCTGGGCGCCGTACCGGAAGTTGCTCTGGTATCCGGTATCGACGGCAATCGCGCGGCCGTCCGGCCTGGTCTCGTGCCCCTTGACCGACTTGGCCGTCGACACGTACGGGGCGTGCTTCGCCATCGTGACGTGGTACGGATAGGCCGGGTTGTACTTCGTCCGGATCATCAGGCGGCTGACCTTGTAGAACGGATCCGAGGGCTTCCAGCCGCGGTAGGGCCGGTCCACCGGGTTGCCGTCCACATAGACGTAGTCGCCGTCGTTGATGCCCCGATCCTTGGCCGCCTGCGGGTTGATGTGCAACTGGTGCTCGCCCACGCCCGGCGTCCGCTTGTCCATGCGGTACGGATCGCCGAAGTTGGACTCGTAAATCTGCACCCAGTCGTTCACCGACCACTGGCTGTGCACCCGATGCCGGGTCTTGGGGGTGACGCAGTAGAACTGGTACCCCTTCTCCCACAAGGGGTTGGCCTGGCGCCGAATTTCCGCCCACGGCAGCCGGATGTTGCGCACCGTCTTGTCGTCGTGGTGCTGCGCCGTGATCGGAATGCCGTAGTCGTCCGGCCGGATGTAGGGGTTCGTGGACATGATCGCGTTGGGCAGATAGGGCGTACACTCCGGCCCTTCGCGGTGCACCACGAAATTCTCCCCGTACTCGATGGCTTCCGGCTCCACGCGGTAGGTCTCGATGCGGCCCGACCGCGTCCACTGCGGCTTGCTCTCGTTGGTTTCTTCCCAGAGCGGATGCCGCGGATAGGTCCGGGTCATCATCATCCAGCCCTTCTCCGACTTCAGCATCGTGTCCGCGCTGTAGCCGTACGTGGTGGCGCTGGCGTCCAGCACCCGCTGCACGTAGACGTCCACGCGGTTGTCGTACACGAATTTGAAGTAGTCCTTCATCCGCTGGTCCCCGGTCATCTCCGACAGCTTGGCCGCGACGCCCGCGAAGGTGTCCGCGTCGTTGCGCGTGTCGTAGAGCGGCCGGATGCCGCCCTTCCAGATCTGGATCCAGGGATTCGAGACCGTGATCGTCATCTCCGGATAGGTGAATTCCATCCAGGAGTTACAGGCAAAGGCGATGTCGGCGTGGTTGACGTCCGACGTCATCTCGATGTCTTGCGTGACGATGCACTCGATGTTCGGGTCCACGTTCTTGACCATGTCATAGTGGTGCTTGGAGTTGTTCAGCACGTTGACGTTGGTCACCCACCGCAGCTTGCTCGCCGTCGGCATGTGGGTTTTGCCCGTGAACACCTTGCGCCCGTACTTCGGCGTGTTGACGATGAGGGCCGTGTCGCCGTGGTTCCAGTAGCCCACCTCCTCGCCGTAGTAGTAGGACTTGACCTTGACTTCCTTGCCATGGGCGTTGGGGTCCGTGGTGATGTTGAACGGATCCTCGCCCGTGTGGACGCCCAGGCCGCCGCCGGACCAGGGGGTGGCGTTCCAGCCGCCCGCCTTGTAGTTGCCCGACCAGGTGTGGCAGCCCGTGCCGAACTTCCCGATGTTGCCCGTGATGGTCATCACGAGCGCGGCCCCGCGGCCCATCGTGGTCATGTGGAAGTAGTGGCAGACGCCTTCGCCGTTGTGGATCGCGGCCGGCTTGATCGTGCCATTGTCCCGGGCCCAGCGGACGATCAGGTCCTTGGGAGCCCGGTTGATCTGATGCACCGTGTCCAGATCGTAGTCCTGCAGGTGGACCTGGTACATCTGATAGATCGGCATGACGTCCACTTCGCGGCCGTTGAGCAGCTTGACCCGGTAGGTGCCGGTCAAGGCCGCATCGATGCCGCTCTGCTGGTAATGCCATCCCACCGCTTCGCGGTCCAGGTGCACGGCCTGGCCCTTGGCCAAGTCCCACACCATGAAGCCGCCCAGCCGCTCGATCTGATCCGGCTTGAGCGCCTGGATCCGGCCCGAGTACCGCTTGGAATAGTCCGGGAACGCGAAGTCCTTGATGCAATCCCGCGGGTCCAGGTACTGCAGGGTGTCCGTGCGGACCAACAAGGGCATGTCCGTGTAACCCTTGATGTAGTCCACGTCGTGCATGTTCTCGTCGAAGATGATCTTGCAGGTGCCCAGGAACAGGGCCCCGTCGGTCTCCGGCCGGACCGGAATCCAGTAGTCCGCGCGCGTGGCCGTCGGGTTGTACTCCGGCGTGATCACCACGATCCGGGCGCCCCGCTCGATGCTCTCGAGCTTCCAGTGCGCTTCCGGCATCTTGTTCTCG
>JAGWTI010000114.1 GCA_028876065.1 Nitrospirota bacterium | reverse complement strand
GGCTAACAACTGGAGACAGCTTCGTAGTAGGCTTCTTCTTTTGGCTCCGTGAAGTCATTTCATCATTATATAATCCACTCGTTCAACCCGCACAACCGGCATGATCAGGCCTCGGCCCTCCTCCTCATGCGAAAAATCGTAGACCAGCGATTCCTCCGGAATCAACCGGCCGGTCATGGCCACTTCGATCTCGATCCGCTGCCCTTTTTCGAATTTTCTGCGCAAGGACTCCCTGAGGCTGGGGTTGGGTATCGCCATCAGGTTTGCGGGCAGGTTCTCCGGCTTGAATCGCACCACCCCCCAACCGGTCTGGTTGAATTTTGGACCGAGCGCCACGGTAAACCCGCCGGCTTTGGGATCGTACCCGGACAGTTCGCCCGGCCAGAGAAACGTGACCAGCCACCGGAGCGCCGCCTTCCCTTCCCGCTTGGCGTCGCGCTCGCGATTCAAGGCGAAGAGCCGGTCGTCATGGCCGGGATCATGGTGCCCCTGGCCATAGACCAATGCCCAATCGGGCGGTGTTCCGTCGAGTTCATTCAGGAACTGTTCGATCGGGCCTGGGTCAACGAGAAGGTGGGTCTCGGAAGGGAGAAGGGAGTGCAACCGATCTCGCTCCACCACCAGCAAGGGACGAGTGCCGGCTGCCTCTTCACCGAACAGGAGCGACGGATCGGCCATCAGGATGCCGGTGACGGCCAGGATCGCCAGCGTTCGCACGGCCACGTCTACTTCGCGCCGGCCAGCGCCTGCTCGAATGCCTTGCGGAGCGCCGCCACGGCCGCATGGTCTCCCGTCAACACACCGGCTTCGATCAGCACATCCAACCGTGGCGCCGGATCCAGCCGTCGCAACGTCGCGCGGTCGAACCCTTGGCCGGTTTCAATGATCTTCTGGTAGGTACCCAGCCAAGCTTCCGTAATAGCCCGGAGGCCTGCATCCGTCGGCTTCATTTTTCCCAGTTTCACCTGCTGGAGCAATTTGGGAATGGGGTCGGACTGCGACAGGGTCGCAATAGCCTGCCGGACGGCTGGCTCGTTGGTCTCGCTCATCTAGTTCATGGAACAGGCGCCGGGGCCACGCGGATCGCCGCAAGAGCCGCAACCGCCTCCGACGCCGCCCGAGGAAGGCACGCCAGTCGCCCCCACGGCGAATCCCGAAATCAATTTTTCCAGCCTTGTGGCCTTGCAAGACGGGCAAGCGGGCACAGTGGAGCCCTGGACGATCATCTCGAACTTGTGCTGACACTCCCGGCAGACATATTCGAAAATCGGCATTGTTTCTCTCCCTGTTAAAACTCGTGGGTGTTATTATAGGGCCTCACGCCGCGCACCGCAACGGCGGCCTCCCTTCTTTAGACCTGGCCGGAGGATGACATGTTTCAAGAGGAGAAGACATTTTCGTTCCGCTTCAGTCTCGAGGCGTCATTCCCCGACGATTACGCGGGCAAGCTGGACAATTATGCCTGGGTCCAGGAATGGGAACGGTTGGTCAAGCCGGAACTCCTGCGAGTCATCTTCGAGTCTTTACGGCGGCACCCCTCCTGGTCGGCCCATGTGCGGAACCGGGGGCTCTCTCCGCTGGATGAAATTGAAATTGCCATGGTGAAGGATTTTTCAAAGCCCTCGCTCGGCTTGAGCTGAGACCTAACGTTCACGGGCGGCAAAAAACTTCTCCGGCCCCAACTGATCGAAGGGGCCGGTCTAGCAAGCTCGGTATGGCGCTTGGTATTTACATTCACGCCCCCTTCTGCCGAACCCGGTGCAGTTTTTGCGCCTTTTATCTCCGCATCCACCGGGAGGACCAGGCGCACACCTATGTGGACGCTGTGAAACGAGAAATCCGCCTGTACGCGGGTCGGGCCAGCCTGGGTGAGCACCGGCCGGACACCCTCTACTTCGGCGGCGGGACCCCGACCACGCTCCGCCCCGAGCAACTCGCCGATCTCGTCGCCATTGTGCGGGACTGTTTCGGGTTGGCCGAGCGAGCGGAAGTCACGGTGGAAGCGCACCCGGACTCGGTCACGGAGGAAGGGCTGCAGACCCTCCGCCAAGCCGGGGTCAATCGGATCAGCTTCGGCGTCCAGTCAATGGACGAAGAAGAGTTGATCCAGGTCGGCCGCAAAACATCGCGTGCGGCTCTCGACCGTGCCGTGGCTCATGCCAGGACCGCCGGATTCGCGAACCTCAACCTGGACCTGATCTACGGGTTGCCGGGCCAGACCCCCGCCAGCTGGCGCGAGACGCTCGCGCAGGCGCTGGCCTTGGTTCCCGATCACTTGTCCTGCTATGCCCTGACCGTCGAAGACAAGACCCACCTGCAAGTCTCCCTGCACCGGGGCGACCTGCCCGAGCCGGACCAGGACGTGCAAAACGCCATGGAAGACGAAGCCGCTTCCCTGCTGACCGCCTCAGGGTTCCAGCGGTATGAAATTTCCAACTACTGTCGGCCCGGCCATGCCTGCCGCCATAACTTGCTCTACTGGCAAGGCGGCGAGTACCTCGGCCTCGGCCCCAGCGCCCAGTCCTATCTGAACGGCTGCCGCTTTGGAAACGTGGAGGATCTGACGGCCTACCAGGACCGCCTGGCCGCCGGGGAACCGGCCGTCCTGCAGAGTGAACAATTGAGCCCCGCGCAGCAGCGGCGGGAGGCGTTGGTCTTCGGGCTGCGTCTCATCGAGGGGATCAGCCTCGACGGAGCATCGGAAGATTCCGTCGATCAGAGGGACCAGACACTCCAGCGGCTGCGACAGAAGGGACTGGTCGAATTGGAAGAAGGCCGAGTCCGGCTGACGGCATTGGGCCGGCGCTTTGCCGACCAGGTCGCGGTGGAACTGCTGTAAGGATGTTCAACGAGTCAGCAGGTAATGGAGGGCCGTGTCGGCCAGGATCGCTCCCCAGGCCGTGATATTGAGGACGGCCAGCTTCCGATCCTTCCCCCACATGTGGAACAAGGCCAGGGCCAAGACCACCTGGGTGACCAGCGAGAAGGGGCGATGGACATGGGCGGAGATGGCGCCCCGCTCGCTGGCGATGGCCGCGATCGCCGCCAGCAGGTAGCCCCCCAGAGCCATCGCCTGAAGCCAGACCGCCGTGGACCCGCTGGCTCGCCGCACCACGTGGACCAGACCCCAGGTCAGACACACGACCACGATGAGAAGCAGCAAGGGGAACAGCGGCCACAGGACTTTCGCGCTCAAGACCATCGGGCATCCTTATATTCAGACCGAGGCGGCACCAAGGGGTAAACGGCGCCAACTCTAGCAGCAGGGTCAAGGCGAGTCAATCGCATGATCCTTCCGCCGGGAGCTTGACAAAACGTCGGCGCGGCGTTAGGAAGAAACGTGGCGAATCGTTGAGCGAGAGGGTTGTATGCCGGTGAACATGGACCCCAAGAAGCGCAAGAAGGCGGCGGCAGAACAGTCGCGGGCTGAGGCACAGCGCGCCGACGCGTCCGGCTCCGGGGCGAAGAAAGAAAACATGGAAGAAGTCACCGAGCGGGACAAGGAACTGGCCGCGGCGGAGGCCGAATGGAAGAACCTCTGGGACGCCACCGAAGTTATCGACATGGACCGGTGGTAGCAAACTCAATGATGAATGTTGAACGATAAACGATGAGCGACCGCGCGTTAAGTTTTGATTTCATCACTTCAGCATTCATCATTCAGCATTCATCATTGTGTGATGCGAGGTCAGGCGGGCAGGAAATAGAACGCGAGCGCTAAGATCAGATAGACCCCGATCAGCATCGCCCCTTCCATCCAGTTCGACTCCCCGTCCATCGAAACAAACCCGACCACCAGCACGGAAATGGTCACCGCCGCGACCTCAAAGGGCGTAAAGATCAGATCCAACGGCATCCCCACCAAATAGCTGACGAACACCAGCACCGGCGCCACGAACAGGGCGATTTGCAGGCTGGACCCGATCGCGATGCCCAAGGCCAGGTCCATCTTGTTCTTCATCGCCACCATGACCGCCGTCGAATGTTCCGCCGCGTTGCCGACCAGCGCCACCAGGATCACCCCGACGAACACCTGCGTCAGCCCCAAGCCCTTGGCGGCCGGCTCGATCGCCCCGACCAGAATTTCGCTCATGACGGCGACCGCCGCCGTGATGAGCGTCAACACCCAGAGGGCCTTGCGCAGAGGCCACGGT
This sequence comes from Nitrospirota bacterium, assembly GCA_028876065.1. GTDB lineage: Bacteria > Nitrospirota > Nitrospiria > Nitrospirales > Nitrospiraceae > SYGV01. The sequence continues at coordinate 4,893 of JAGWTI010000114.1, read as the reverse complement.
TTCTCGCCGATTTCCTCCGCGTCCACCGCCTCCCCCATGTACAAATGCCGATGCGTCTTCAGCGAGAACAGCAAGTTCAGGAGATAGATGGAAAAAAGAATGACCGCGATGCCCAGACTCAAGGCCCGATCCACCTCCGTGCCTTGCCCCTTGGCGGTGGCATTAGAAATGGCCGGCACGACCAGGCCGACCGCGGCGATCAACAGGAGGCTGGCCCCCACCCCCGCGGCGGTCCGATTGAACCGTTGCTGTTCGTGACGAAGTCCTCCCGCCACCATGGAAAAACCCAACACCAGCAGGATATTGCCGATAATCGAGCCGGTCAGGGAGGCTTTGACGACATCGTGCAAGCCTTCCTTGAGCGCGACGAACGCGATGATCAACTCCGCCGCGTTGCCGAGCGAAGCGTTCAGCAATCCGCCGAGCCCGGCCCCCACATGGCTGGTCAAATGTTCCGTGGCCTTGCCCAACAGACCGGCCAATGGGACAATCGCCAAGGCGGAGGTAAAAAAGACCACCATCGGATCGGCGTGGAGCAGCTCCAGCACCAAAGCGAGCGGGACGAAGAGGAGCAGGACATTGATCCCGAAGGCACACCGCTTGAACATCGGCGCAGAGTAGCATAACCGGTTGAAACCGGCATAGTCCCAGGAGCGTCCTCATTCTATGGCTGACTCAGACTCCCCTTCATTGTCTCGTCAGGCCCTCTACTATCCTTTCCATCTCTGCCACGAGCGGACGCTTAGCCGCCTCCTCGACATCTACGCCTCCGTCCATTTTAGAGACTACATGGCCTTGCAATTGACGCAGCTGAGCGGCACCACGGCCTACGCAGACCGGATGGGCGGGTTCCACGAAGCGCTGTTCAAAGCCGGCCGCATCGTCCAGGGATACAACGTCAGCGGCCCGCTCGACGCCGAAGCCATCGCCGCCGTGAACCGGGATCTGGCGGACTCGACCTGGCGGGGGGAGTTTCATCATGCCTTGCGGGAGGACCGGCGCTTTCAGCGGGGACTCTTTGAACTGTCCCACGGCATACTGGTTGGGAACAAGCAGGTGCCCGGGCCGGCCGCCCTGCTCAGACTCATCGAAGAAGACCGAGTCCGGCAGCCCTGGACGTTCGCAGAACTTCAACGGTTGAGCGGATCGGCCTTGTCGTTGGAGGAAGGCTATCGCTATGAATATGGGTTGGCCCTGGTCAAGACGTCCGCCTCGCTGGTTTATACCATCCGTCTCTGCCGCCGGCATGGGTTGGAGGCGGTGACCGACTCGGAGCCGCACTTTCGTTTATTGACTCGAACCTGCGACCGGGATGGAATTGTGCTCCGCAACCAGTGGGTTCCGCGTCAGGGCTATTGAGGACAGGGGTCGCATGGGCCAGGCTTGGCAGTTTGGCGGACAGCTTGTTAGAATATTCGGCAATGGCTGAGTCTCCAGGCACAGTAGCCGTTCCCGAGACCATCGAGGAAGAACACACAGGCGTCGGCGATGGGCTGGAAGCCCGTGTGATTGTCTACAACTGCAACTGCCACACCTATCAGCAAGTCATTGCCCTCTTCTGCGAAGCCATTCCGGGCATGACCCCCGCGAAGGCGTTCGAACTGGCCTGGCGCATCGACCACGAAGGCAGCGCCACGGTCTATCAGGGAGAGTGGAAGACGGCCGAAGGCATCGCGAAGTACCTCGCCGGTGGCGGCTTACGCGTCGCCCTCCAATAACACAGAGGGGGAGGCGATGCTCTCGCCTCCCCTCTCGTTCGTCAATGTATGTGAGTCAGGACGGTTGCCGGAGAATCAGGCTACACAGCCGGTTAGCGGTGCGCCACCTTCCGACGCGGGCGTGCTTTGCTGGTGGCAGCCCGCTGGGTGGATCGAGCCGACCGCCGGGCAACCGCCTTCCGGACAGAAGCCTTCGGCTTGGTATGGCTCTTCCCGTCTTTCTTCTGGTGTGCCGTCGGCCAAGCTGGAATCCGGCTGGGCTTGCTCAGCAATTCGCCGCTATACACCCGAACCTGATACAGTTCAAAGAGCTTGCTGATCGCTTTCGGATCTCCCTTGCGGGCCGAATTCAAGAGCCGACGCCGTTGATTCAATTCTTCTTCTTCAGTGTGGGACGCTGCTCGTCGTTCCATATCCCCTGCCCTTTCTCCACCCCAGTCCTTGGGGCCGGATTTCGCTCCCTTGATGCAGAATAGTGGAATATATACTAAGAGCCCTCGTTTTTCCAGCAAAATTGGCATTTTTGACGCATCCGAGACTGAAACGGCTCACTTTCAAGTGTGGATATTCATTGCAAGTCATTGATTGTAAAGACCTGTTTGCCAATATCCAGTGCAAACAGAAATTCCTCTTCTTGAACGCGGTTGTTCCTGGCCGGCACCGGCGATATAATCCCCAAACTGCACCGGATGAAAAAAACCGTCCCCTGTTCAAAAGGAGCCTAACCGATGGAAATGTATAAACGAGAAGAAGGGAAGACCGATGTTCAGGATGACCCCAAGGCCCGTGCGCTTTTAAAAGGGGCCTTCGAGAAGACCTCCCGCTGGCAGCCGGATTTCAAAGGGTTCACCGCCGACCTCACCGTCAACGTGAACGGCAAGGAAGTCCGGGGCAGTGTGACCGTGAAGGGACCGCGCGACGTCAGTGTCAGCCTCCCCGACCCGGAAGTCCAAAAATGGGCGGAGGGCCAGATCGGCATGATCGCCGTCCACCGTGCCCCCCGCAAGTTCGAAGAAGCGGACGGCAAATACGCCCTGACACTGGGCGAAGATCGCGATCATCCGCTCGGTCCCAAGCTGACCATCCATGGGGACGGGATGCATTCGTACTATCGGGTCAAGGGCGACCGGATCACGCAGATCAACCGCAAGATGCCCCACATGGCCTTCACGATCAACGTGGAAGACAGCGCCCTGACCCAGGACAACAAGTTCCTCACCACCCGCTACACGGTCTATTACTACTCCCCGCAGGACAGCAAGCTCACCAACGTGGAGAGCTTCATCGACACCCATGCTCGCATCGGGTCGTCGGACTTGCCGGCCGGCCGACAAATCATCACCTACGAGAACGGAGAAGTGGCCGTCAGGTCCCTCAAATTCGAAAACCATAAGATGCTCTGAGCATGGATCTGCGCACACAGTTTCCCCGCAGCCCCAAAGACAAGATGGCTGGCTATGTCCACCTGCCCCGCATGTTGGACAAATGCCGCGCGACCCTCGCCGGCACCCAGGGTGAATACATCTATCCCTGCCCGATGGATCAGCGACTGCTGGCCTTTGCCGGCATTGCAGCAGAGCAATTCACAGAAGCGGCGCGCGGCATGACGGATACAGCCCTGGCCGAGTGGTTCAAAAAAACGGCCATCCCACACAGCAAGGCTGAAATCGATCGGTGGAACGCAGAGTTCCTGACCTATGGACCGGACACAGACGAGAAGCGAGCCTATTTCAACAAGCTGCGTGATGCAGCGGACCCAAGCAGGACCGATACCACCGCCTGGGCCGACCTGCTGGACTTGGATGAACAACGACCGGTGCCGAAACGAACGGCTAACGTGAGGTGATGAGCATGGAATTCGTGAAATGGATGGGCCTGTTGACTCTGGCCGTGACGATCAACTGGAACGCTATCGCGGCAGCCGAAGACTTGCCGCGGGAAGCGGTGCTGCCTCTGGCTCTGGCCAACAAAGCAGCGGCGGCAGCGGTCGAGAAGTGTAAACAGGACGGCTATAAGGTCAGCGCCTCCGTCGTGGACAAGGCCGGTGTCCTGAGGGCCTTCCAACGAGGCGACGGGGCTGGGCCACACACGGTGGACAGCAGCAGGAAGAAGGCCTACACGGCAGCGAGCCTTGGCCGGACGACCAGCGAACTCGGCGAACTCGTCGTCAAGATGCCGCACCTGCAAGCCATAGGAAAGATGAACGAGAACATTATCATCCTGGGCGGGGGGCTCCCGATTCAATTCGGCAACGAAGTCGTCGGCGGGATCGGCGTCGGCGGCGCTCCCGGCACTCAGCTCGACGACGCCTGCGCGCAAGCAGGGTTAGAGGCGATCGGGGCGATGTCGAAGGTGCCAGGAGGAAAGTGAGCTAATTTGAAGTGCAAATGGGCGATCTAACTTTTTATGTGCCGATCATTCATTCCGCAGTAACAATATAATCTCTCATTTTCTCGTTGAACACGAACCTTCCGGAGTGGGGGTAATTTGAACCAACCTCGGACAACAATCCAATGACACTATTAATATGCAAATGATAGACGCCCTTGCACCTTTGAAAATCCGAGGCAAAATATATTCCGCGCAATCCTCCTTTTGCCCCAAGATGTAGAATGAATGGATGATCTGGTTGCACACATCAGGCAGCATCAGAAATTTATCTTGGCTCTTTTTAAAATCGTACAATTGATCAAACGCACTATTCCAGTTCAGCAATGTAATGTGCTTACCAGTTGCTGGGAAAGCATGAACGGAAACCCGCTGATTAGCAATTTGATCTGAAATTTTCTTGGCCTCGATAAGCTTCCTAACCGCATAGAAAGCGTAAAAAATCTCCTTTTCTACCCTGCAAAATAGGGGTCAGGCATGCGTATTGACTTATTGTGCACTACCCTTTTGCCATCACCGTTGCAGCAAGACCTTATCGCATCAGGTCGCAAACGAAGGGACCGCCCGTCACCGGCCCGACCACCCTACTTCAACTCTTTGCCGGAAGCTCCGTCGCCGAAGTGTGGCTCCGCTCGGCAAACGTGGGCGCCTGGCCGTCTAGCAGGCTGTTGAAAAACTCTCATTGTCTGGTTGACAAGATATGACTACGTGGTTATCCCATCCGCATCGTTCGTTCATCCAGCAAGGAGGGTCCCGATGCGTGGTCAGGTCAGCGGACAGGAAGCCA